>NZ_BMPF01000001.1:300000-600000 GCF_014647455.2 Halarchaeum grantii
GCGTTCGCCGTCGCCGCGCTCTACCTCACGTACGGTGGGTTCCGACTCGCACTCGCGACGAGGGCGTAATGGAGAACACGCTCCGCTCCCACCGCGAGGCCCACGGCCTCAGTCAGGGCGCGCTCGCCGAGCACGTCGGCGTCACCCGACAGACCATCAACGCCATCGAGCGCGACCGCTACGACCCCTCCGCCGAGTTAGTGTTCGCGCTCGCGGCGTTCTTCGAGTGCCGGGTCGAGGAGCTCTTCGCCCCCGACATCGACCTCGACGTGACCGCGAGCGACCTGGACTAGCGCCACCGGTTCCACGCGACGAGCGCGCCGAGGACGCAGAGCCCGCCGACGAAGAACGCGACGCCGGGCTGTGAGAGGAGCGCGAGCGCGGCGTCGAGCGGGCCGGCCGCGTGGCCGCCCACCGTCGTGGTCGTGCTCACCTGCGCGGTCGTCTCCGTCGCGGTCCGCGTCGCCGACACCGTCGTCTCACCGCCCGCGTCCATCGCGCTGAACCCGCCGCTCGTCGTGGTCGTCGTTCCGGCCGCGCCGCCGCCGTCGCCGCCCGAAGACGGACTGGCGGCGGACCCCATCGCGGGCACGACGGTACCGGGCGCGGCGAGCGCCTGTACGAGGAGCGCGCCGACGCCGATGGCGCCGACGCTCCCGAGGAAGCTCTTCAGGACGTCGAACGCGCTCGAGCGCGTCTCCTCGTCGCCCGCCATCACGACCACGGAGTCGTTGGTGGGGGCGTACACTTTCATCTCGGTACCGCGCTCGGAGTACCACGTGTCCGCGACGTCGACGAGGCCGGCGTCGCGGAGCCCGTCGAGGTGATAGCGCGCGTTCTGGAGGGACGTCTCGGCGGCATCCGCGAGGTCCGAGGCCGGCCGCGGCTCCTCGTAGACGGCGGCGAGGATGGTGCGCGCCGTCTGCGAGGAGAGCGCGTCGAACACCTCGTCCGCCGCCTCCTCCTCGATACCGAGGAGGCGCGACCCGTCGGTGTCGACGTCGACGTCGGACTGGAACGGGAACAGACTACCCATCAGTCATGCGGATGTTCGTTCGTGCGGACATATAGTTTCGCGTCGCGCGGCGGCGCTGCGAGCCGCGCGCGAGTCGCTCGTGGAGGGCCGACTCGGGGACCGGTGAGGCGCCGCGAACGGGAGTAGTGGGGGAGGCGGCGCACACCGGGGCGCTCCGGCGGTACCCACCAGAGCGTCGGGTCCCCGTTCAGTTAGCATCACTCGCTAATCGAGTGTGCACGGCGTGCACACGACGTCGCCCGCAGCCGATTCGCTCGCTCCGGGAGCTTAATTATCCCCGTGCCGCTACACACCGATATGGACGCGCACGAGGCTGCGAACTTCGTCTTCGCCTCCCCGAACCGGCTCGCCGTCCTCCGTGCGCTCAGAGCCGACCCGGGCCGGCCGCGTGGCGTCGCCGACCGCGTCGACGTCTCGCGCGCCACCGCTCAGCGCTGCCTGCGAGCGTGCGCCGACGAGGGCTGGGTCGCGCGCGTCGACGGCGACTACCGACTCACCCCGACCGGCGAGCGCGTCGTCGAGCGCGCATGCGGCTTCCTCGACGACCTCCGCGTCCTCGACGAGAAGGAGGCGCTCCTCGACCGCCTGCCGACGACCGACCCGCCGCTCCCGGTCGCCGGCTTCGAGGACGCCACCGTCGTGACCACGACGCGCGAGCAACCACACCGCGCTGCGGAGGCGCTCACCGACCGCATCCGCGAGTGCGATGCCGACCACTACGACTGCCTCTCCCCGACGATGACGAAGCTCTACATCGACGCGTTCGGGGACTGCATCGAGGACGGCGCGAGCATCGACCTCGTCTGCCCCGACTCCGTCCTCGACGCCGAACGCGCCGTCCGCCCGGACAACGTCGCGCGCTCGCTCGCCCTCCCCGCCTTCGACCTCCACGTCCATCCCGGCGACCTCGACTACGCGCTCGTCGTCAGCGACGAGGTGGTGTTCGTCGGCGCGTACGACGACGCGAACGCGCTGAACGCCGTCGCGTGGACGGCCGACGACGCCGTCCGCGAGTGGGCCCGCGAGCGCTTCGAGGCCGAGAAGGAGGTCGCCGACGACCCGCCTCAGACGGCGTAGCCATCGAAGCACGCGGCGGCGTGGCGATAGCCGAGCACGCCGAGCACGCCGACGGCGCCGAGCGACAGCGCCGCGCCCGGGAGGAGGAGCGACACCCCGGAGACGCCGAGGAGCCCGCCGACGAACGAACTCACGCCGGGGAAGCCCGCGACCATCACGGGGAGCGCCGCGACCAGCAGGAGAAGCGAGTAGACGGCGAACGCGAGCAGGCTCGGGACCGTCGCGCGCCGACTCCGAGTGACGCGCACCGCCTCGTATCGCGGGAGCGCGCTCCCGACGCCCGCCGCGAGGCCGCCCGCGCCGACGCAGAGGCCGGCCGCGACGACCGCGAGGACGGCGACGCGAACGGGCGAGAGCGGGCTGAGGACGCCGACGACAGCCGTCCCGACGAAGGCGACGGGGGCGCCGATGGCCGCCGTCGCGAGCAGGTGCCCGCGCGCGAACGCCCGGCCGGAGACGCCGCTCGTCGCGCTCACCGGGAGGAGCGCGCCCTCGTCGCCGAGCGGGTTGAGCGCGAGCCCCGCGCCGGCCGCCCACGCGACGTAGACGGCGACGTAGCCGACGAGCACGGTGGGGACGAGGCCGGTGGCGAACGCCTCGCCGACGGGGCCGCCGAGCGCGAAGAGGGGGTAGGCGACGTAGAGGAGTTTCACGGGCGCGCGGCGGGCGCGCACCACCGACTTGTACGCCACCCAGCCGGCCGGTCCGGCGTCGAGGCGCGCGAACGGCCCGGGCGCGAGCGACGTCTCCGTCGCGACGGCGTCGCGCTCGGCGGGCGTCGCGCGGTCCGCGTACCAGAGCGCGGCGGTGAGCGGGAACGCCGCGAGGACGGCGCCCGCGACGAGCACGGCGACGAGGCAGAGCGCGCCGAGTGCCGCGGATGCGCTCGCGGGGACGACGGGGAGGAGCGCGAGGTCAGCGAGCCACGCGATGGGCGTCGCGGCGACGGCGCGCGCGACGGTGCCGGCGAGGTCGCCCCCGGCCTCCGTCGTCAGCAGGAGGAAGTACGCGACGACGGCGAGCGCCGCGATGAGCGTCCGATAGCGCGCGACGAGCGCCGAGCGGACGGCGAGGTTCTTCACGCCGAACCCGAGGGTGAAGCCGACGAGCGCGGCACTCACGACGAGACACGCGAGCGCGAGGAACGCGGCGGCGCCCGCGAGCGCGGAGCCGGTGGCGAGGCCGAACGCGAGCGGTGCGACGACGAGCAGCGGGGCGAACGGGAGGAGCGCGCCGCCGGCCTCGGTGCAGAGCATCGCGAGCGTCACCTCCCGCGAGGGAACGGTGGTGAGGAGGCCGTCCATCGCGTCGTAGGACGAGCGCTGGGAGAGGACGCCGAACGCCGTGATGCCGACGACGAGCACCCACGCGCCGCCCGCGCCGACGCGCGCCAGTGGGAGGACGCTCGCGGTGACGCCGCCCGCGAAGAGGTAGATGCCGATGCCGACGGCCACCTGCAGCAGCGCGATCAGGCCGAAGCCGAAGACGAGGAGGAGGACGCGGAGGCCGCTCTCGGAGAGCACGCGCAGACGCCGGCGGGCCTCCGTGCGGACGATGCGCGCGACGTGCGCGAGGGTCGGCCGCCTCATCGCTCGTCTCGCGCGGTGGCGCGCTCCGCCTCACCAGCGGCGTCGGTGGCGCCGGAGCGCTCGTCGCCAGGCCCGCCCGTGACCGCGAGGAAGGCGTCCTCGAGCGTGCCGCCCTCGCCGGCCGCGACCTGCGACTTCAGCTCGTCGGGCGTGCCCTCCGCGACGAGGCGGCCGTTCGAGAGCACGCCGACGGTGTCCGCGAGCTCGTCCACGACCGGGAGGATGTGCGTCGAGAGGAACACCGTCGCGTCGCCGGCGGCGAGTTCCGCGACGAGCTCCATCACGGTTCGGGCGGCGCGCGGGTCGAGGCCGGACGTGGGTTCGTCGAGGAAGACGACGGCGGGGTCGTGGAGGACGGCGAGCGCGATGCCGACCTTCTGCTTCATCCCCTTCGAGTACGCGCCGATGCGCTTGTCGGCGTCCGCGAGGAGGCCGAAGCGTTCGAGGAGGTCGTCGATGCGCTCGGTGGCGTCGTCGCCGAGGTCGCGCAGGCCCGCGACGTACTCGAGTTGCTCGCGGCCGGTGAGTTCGTCGAACACCGGGGGCTCCTCGGGGAGGTAGCCGATGTGTTCGACGACGGCGGCGCGGTCGGCGACGTCGGCGCCCGCGACGCGCGCCGACCCGGTGGTCGGCGTCGTCAGCGTCGTAAGCATCCGCATCGTGGACGTCTTCCCGGCGCCGTTCGGCCCGAGGAAGCCGTAGACGGCGCCGTCCGGGATGGAGAGCGAGAGGCCGGCGACAGCCGTCTCGTCGCCGTAGCGTTTCGTGAGGTCGGTGGCTTCGATAGCGGGAACCATACCGTCGTACTCACGAGCCGAGCGAAAAGGCGTTGCGTCGGTCACGAGAGATATATAGCCGTATCGAGGGGTCATAGCAAGTCGTTTCTATCGGTATCCGCCCGATTCGGGTATGGAGGCAGATCAGGCCGCCTCGCGAATCGGGACGACGACCGCCGACTTCTGCGCGGGCGTTCGCGACTGCACCGCCCACCTCCCGGTCGCGCTCGCGGCCTACCGCGACGGCGACAGCGAGGCGTTCCACGACTCGGCCGCCGAGGCGGCCGCCGCCGAGTCCGCCTGCGACGACTACGCGCGCGACCTGCGGACGGCCCTCGCCACCCTCGACCCGGATCTCACCGGCGTCTACCTCCGGGCGCGTGACCTGCTCGACCTCCTCTCGCGCCTCGACGACGTCGCGAACGCCGTCGAGGACGCGCTGGCCGCGCTCGCGTCGATGGCGCCCGACCTCGACGCGTCCGGGGACGCGCTCGTCGACCTCGGGACGCTCGCCGCCCGCGCCAGCGAGCGGCTCTGCGACGCCGTCGAGGAGTACGTCGTTGCGCTCTGCGCGGACGAGTCACCGACCATCGAGCGCGAGACCATCGACGCGATTCGGGACGTGGAACACCGCTGTGACGAGCTGAAACAGGACGCGCTCGCGGCGGCGTTCGCGCCCGGCCTCTCCGTGAACGGGCTCGCCGTCCGCGAGGTGACGCTCGCGCTCGACGGCGTCGCGAACACGGTCGAGGACGCGGCGGACCAGCTCGCGGTGGTGGCGAGCGCGACGCCGTAAATTATCCGGCGTTAGAGCCCGGCGGACCCCGACGCCGAGTCGGGGAGGTCGGCGCGTTCGACGGGGAGGCCGAGTTCCTCGAGCGCGGCGACCATGTGCTCCTCTTGGGCGTACTCGGCGCCGTCGGCGACGCGCTTCGCGTGGGTGCGCGCGAGCACTTCGCCGCGCCGGTCGTCGGGAATCGCGAACTTGTCGGCGGCGAGTTCGATGGTGAGGCCGTTGTGGTCGCGCGTGTAGAGCGAGTGGAAGACGCCCCGATCGAAGACGCTGTAGCGGTGGCCGTTCTCCTCTAGGCCCTCGCGGACCTCCTCGAAGTCCTCGGGGTCGAAGCTGAACGCGAGGTGGTGGACGCCGCCGACGCCGACGCGCTGGGGCTGGGGGTTCGACTCGCGAGACTCCTCGACGAAGAACGTGAGGATGCGGCCGTCGCCGGTGTCGAAGAAGAGGTGGGTGACTTCGGGGGCGTCGAGGTTCGGCTGCCGGAGGACGAGCGGCATCCCGAGGATGTCGCGGTAGAACGCGACGGTGTCCGCCTCGTTGGAGCCGATGAGGGTGATGTGGTCGACGCCGGTCATGTGCATCGCGCTGTCGGGCAGCTCGGCCGTCACGGGGATCTCCGAATCGTCGCTCATGGGTATCGTCGTGTTACCTGATTCGCGACCGAACCGGATAAACCCTCGCTGACACGGGGTTAGCGGGTGACGCGCACGTCAGGGGAGAACGGCGGCACCGACCAACGGGAGGCGCCGCCGAAACGCGAGCGGGGAGGCACGACCCGCGAGCAGAACGCGACGACTAGCGGGAGGCACGGATCGACGAACGCGACGGAACCGAACGCTCAAGGTGCGCGTCCCCGACGAGTCGGGTATGGATCGGGTAGCCGTCATCGGCGCGTCGATGACCCAGTTCGGCCAGCGCGACGCCTGGGTCCGCGAGTTGCTCGCGGAGGCGGGCGAGGCGTGTCTCGCCGACGCGGACGTCGACGCCGACGAGTTGGACCACCTCTACGTCTCGAACATGGCGAGCGGCGAGTTCGAGGGGCAGACGGGGGTTCCGAACGCCCTCGCGCACGACCTCGGCGCGCTCGGCGCGTACACGCAGCGCGTCGATCAGACGAGCGCCTCGGGCGGTGCGGGCGTCTACGCGGCGTGGCAGTCGGTGGCCTCGGGCGCGAGCGACCTCACCATGCTCGTCGGCGGCGAGAAGATGACGCATCGCACGACCGCCGAAGCGACGGACGTCATCGCCTCGCTCACGCACCCCGTCGAGTACAAGCACGGCGTCACCCTCCCGAGCTTCGCGGGGATGACCGCCCGACACTACCTCGAGAAATACGACGCGCCCCGCGAGTCGCTCGCGAAGGTCGCGGTGAAGAACCACGCGAACGGCGTCGACAACCCGCACGCGCAGTTCCGGAAGGAAGTCGACGAGGAGACCGTCCTCGAATCGCCGATCGTCGCGGACCCCCTCCGCCTCTACGATTTCTGTCCGATCACGGACGGGAGCGCCGCGCTGCTGTTCTGCCCGGAGTCGGTCGCCGCCGAGTACACGGACGACTACACCGTGGTCTCGGGCATCGGCGGTGCGACGGACACGCACGTCGTCCACGAGCGCGACGACCCGACGGTGATGGGCGGCGTCGTCGACTCCTCGGCGCAGGCCTACGAGATGGCGGGCCTCGACGCCGACGACGTCGGGGTCGCCGAACTCCACGACATGTTCACCATCCTCGAAGTCCTCCAGTTGGAGGACCTCGGCTTCTTCGAGAAGGGCGAGGGCTGGACGGCCGCCGCCGAGGGCGTCACCGCGCGCGACGGCGCGTTGCCGGTAAACACCTCCGGCGGCCTCAAGTCGAAGGGCCACCCGCTCGGCGCGAGCGGCGTCGCACAGGTCTACGAGATCCACCAGCAGCTCACCGAGAGCGCCGGGGAGCGGCAGGTCGCGGCGGACGTCGGCCTCGCCTGTAACGTCGGCGGGTTCGGGAACTGCGTCACAACCACCATCCTGGAGGCCGCAGAATGAGTTTCGAGGCATATCGCTGCGAGAACGGCCACGTCACGTATCCCGCACACACCGTCTGCCCGGAGTGCGGCGCGGAACAGCGCGAGACGGTCGACCTCACCGAGTCGGTGGGGACGGTCGTCACGTGGACGACGAGCACGGCGACGCCGCCGGGCGTCCGCGAGCCGAACCACCTCGGCATCGTCGAGTTCGACGTCGAGGGCGAGTCGGTGCGCGCGCTCGGCCAGCTCACCGAACCCGTCGAGAGCGGCGAGGAAGTGACGCCCGTCTACGTCGCGGAGCTCCGCGACCCCGACGCGGGCATCCGCGAGAAGGAGAGCCAGTCGTGGGACGGCTACCGGTTCAGTCCCGTCTCGCGGGACTGAATCAGCGAGGAACTCCGTTCCGACCGTGGTTCGAGCCGGTATCGCCGAGAGAGCCGAGTCGACGCCTCGCGGCGGTCAGCGGCCGCGGTCGTCGGGGGTGCCGTCCGACGAATCGCTCCCCGACTCCCCGTCGGCGTCGTCGCCCCCGACGTCGTACTCGTCGCGGAGCTGATCGAGTTCGTCTTCGACGCGCTCGGCGCGTTCCTCGCGTTCCGCGCGACGCTCGCGTCGGGCCGCCTCGCGTCGCTCCGCACGTTCGGCGTCGCGGTCCGCGCGCGCCGCCTCGACGTCGGCCTCGAGTTCGGCCGTGAGGGCGCGCGCGTCTTCGAGGAGGTCCCGCGCCGCCCCGTCCGGCGGGAGGGCGTCGCCGCTCGCGGCCGCGCGGAGGTCGGCGACGGCGGCGTCGAGGCGGTCGAGTGTCTCGCGGCGTGCGTCGGCGGTCGTGCCGCGCGCTCCGTCAGTATCGGCGAGGCCGGGTTCGAGGAGGCGGAGCGCGCGCCGCAGCGCTTCGAGCGCGCGGACCTGCGCGTCGAGCACCGCGACGGCCGTCGGGATGGCGTCCTCGACGGCGAACTCGGCGAACTCGCGCGGCGTCGGCGGGCGCGGCAGACCGAGCGGCCCCCGTGGCACGTCGCGCTCGCGCGTCCGCTCCTCGACGCGTTCGACGGCGCGTTCGAGCGCGGCGACGCGCGCCTCCAGGTCGTCGGCCATCGTCAGACCATCCCGGACGGAAGACGATTCGCGGCAGTGGGGGACGCGAGGGACTCGTCGGGGCGCGGGACGGGTGACGGAAGCGGGAGCGACATATCGGGTGAAGGGGCGCCCGAGAGGAAAGCGTACCGGCGCTAGAGGCGCTCGTGGAAGCCCCGGAGGTACTGGTCGGGGATCATCCCGTCCTCGAGGTCGCCGAGCTCGTCGGCGGCGTGGAGGCCGAAGTAGGGGTCGCGGAGGAACTCGCGGCCGACGATGGCGAGGTCCGCGCGGCCGTTGCGGAGGATGGCCTCGCCCTGCTCGGCGCTGGTGATGCCGCCGACGGTTCCCACCCGAATGTCGCTCTCGGCGTGCTCGCGGACGTGCTCGGCGAGCGCGAGCTGGTAGTTCGGCCCCGCCCAGTCCGGGTAGGAGTTCGGCGCGATGCCGCCCGAGGAGACGTCCACGAGGTCGGCGCCGGCCTCGTAGAGGATGTCAGCGAGCCGGGCGGACTGCTCGACCGTCCACGAGTCGCGGTCGTCGAACCAGTCGGTGCCGGAGAGCCGGACGAAGACCGGTTTCCCGTCCGGCCACACCTCGCGAACGGCCTCGGTGACCTCGCGGATGAGGCGCGCGCGGTTCTCGAAGCTCCCGCCGTATTCGTCGTCGCGGTCGTTCGTGACGGGCGAGAGGAACTCGTGGAGGAGGTAGCCGTGCGCGCCGTGGACTTCGGCGACCTCGAAGCCCGCGTCGAGGGCGTGCTCGGCGGCGTCTCGGAAGGAGTCGACGATGCCGGCGACCTCGTCGGTGTCGAGCTTCTTCGTCGGCGGCGCCTCCGCCTCGTACGGCCACGGCTCCTCGGTGGGCGCGACGACCTCGTAGCCGCCCTCGTCGGGCTGGAGGGGCTCGCTGCCCTCCCACGGCCGCGACTTCGAGGCCTTCCGGCCGGCGTGCGCGAGCTGGATGCCGGGGACGGCGCCCTGACTCTTCACGAACGCCGTGGTGTCCGTCAGGGCGTCGGCGTGCTCGGTGCTCCAGATGCCGAGGTCCTCGGGCGTGATGCGGCCGCGCGGCTCGACGGCGGTGGCTTCGGCCATGACGAGGCCGGCGCCGCCGACGGCTCGACTGCCGAGGTGGACGTGGTGCCACGGCGTCGCGAGGCCGTCGCGGTCCTCGACGGAGTACTGACACATCGGCGAGACCATCAGACGGTTCGGGAGTTCCGTCTCCCGGAGCGTGAGCGAATCGAAGAGACCTGCCATCGACGCCGACTACCTGCCGGCGGCGAAAATGGCTAGTGGTGGCGGGGCGGATTGCCGAGACCCGCCGCGACCCGCCGGCACGCTCGTCGGCGCGGCCGAACGACCTCAGTCCTCGCCCTCGTCGGGTTCGGATTCGGGTTCGTCGGGCTCGTCGGATTCGTCGGGCTCGGACTCGTGTTCGTCTCCGTCGTCAGCGTCGGGGTCGCCGTGGCGCTCGACCTCGATCTCGACTTCGACCTCCGCGCCCGCGACCTCGAGTTCGGCCTCGGCCTCGGCGGAGGAGCCGAGTTCCACTTCGAGTTCGTCGCGGTCGATTTCGACCTCCACTTCGACGTCGACGTCGATGTCGTCGGTCATACCCGTGAGTGCGGGCGCGAGCAACTACAGCGTACCGGCGCTCAGGGGACGCCGACGAGGGCACGCTGTTCGGCGAGCACGTCGCCGTCGAGCGTCGCCACGAGGTCGCGCTCGCCGCGCCCGAGACGCGCGTGGACGGTGCCGTCCGGTCGCACGACCGCCGAGCGGCCCGCGTAGCGCGCGTCGCCGCTCTCGCCCGTCCGACCGCAGCCGACGACCCACCGCACGCCGTCGAGGGCGCGTGCCCGCAGGAGGAGGTCCCAGTTCGCGGCGTGCGCGGCCGGCCACGCGCCCGGGACGAAGAGCGCGTCGACGGCGCGCTCGGTGAACGCCGCGCTCTCCGCGACGAAGTTCAGGTCGTAGCACGTGAGGAGGCCGGTCGCTCCGGCGGCCGTCTCGACGACGACGCGCTCGGTGCCCGGCGTGACGGCGGCCGCCTCCTCGCCCCACAGGTTGCGCTTGCGGTAGTACGTGCGCGCGCCGTCGGGCGCGACGTACGCGAGCGTGTTGTGGCGGGCGTCGCCGGCGTCCTCGAGGAAGCCGACGAGCGCGGCGACACCGTGGTTCGCGGCGGCGGCTTCCACGGCGGCGAGCTCGGGGCCGTCGCGGGAGACCGCGTACGCCTCGGGCGCGCCGGCGTCGAAGCCGGTGAGCCCGTACTCGGGGAAGACTGCGACGTCCACGCGGTCGGGGAGGCCGGCGAGGCGCTCGCGGACGACCGCGACGTTCGCGTCGGTGTCACCCTCGGCGACGGCGTGCTGGCAGGCGGCGACGGTGGCGTCGGTCATCGCCACGGAGTGGCCGTGCGAGCGACAAGAGTGGTGTGGTCTCACGCGACGCGGCGGGCACGACACGAGTAGCCTTATGCCGCGTCGCGGGCACCCACACCGTGAACAGAGGCACGCATGACAGGAGCAGAGAACCCGGACGCACCGCCGGAGGGGATCGCGGGCGAACCCGGGACCGAGTCGGTCGAACAGTCGAGCGACGTCGAGTACGGCGTCGACGAGCGCCCGCCGACGGGCGAATCGGCGTTACTGGGCCTCCAGCACTACCTCACGATGGTCGGCGCGAACATCGCGGTGCCGCTCGCGCTCGCCGCCGCGATGGGGATGCCGGACCGGTACGTCCCGCTCTACGTCGGGACGTTCTTCGTCGTCTCCGGGGTGGGGACGCTCCTCCAGACGACGGTCGGGAACCGCTATCCCATCGTGCAGGGCGCGACGTTCTCGATGCTCGCGCCCGCCATCGCCATCATCGGCTTCGTCGGCACCGGGAACTGGGAGCAGGCCATCCTCGCGCTGCAGGGCGCGATCATCGTCGGCGGTATCGTCGAGGTCGTTCTGGGGTATCTCGGCGTCATGGGATGGCTCAAGCAGTACCTCTCGCCGGTCGTCATCGCGCCCACGATCGCGCTGATCGGCCTCTCGCTCTTCAGCGCCCCGCAGGTCACGATGGCGGGGCAGGCGTGGTGGCTCGTCGGCCTCACCGTCCTCCTCATCGTCGCGTTCAGCCAGTATCTCGACACCGCCCACCGGGTCTTCCGGCTCTACCCGGTCCTGCTGGGCATCGTCGCCGCGTGGGCGCTCGCCACCGCACTCTCCGTCGTCGGCGTGATTCCGAGCGGGTCGCCGGCGTTCGTCGACCTCGCGCCCGTCGCGAACGCCGACCTCGTGCAGGTGCCGATGCCGCTCCAGTGGGGGATGCCGACGTTCCAGACGTCCTTCGTCATCGGGATGTTCGCGGGCGTCCTCGCCTCCATGATCGAGTCCTTCGGCGACTATCACGCCGTCGCGCGCCTCGCCGGCGAGCGCGCGCCCTCCGCGCGCCGCATCGACCACGGCATCGGCATGGAGGGGCTCGCGACCGTCTTCGCGGGCGTCATGGGCACCGGGAACGGCTCGACGTCCTACTCGGAGAACATCGGCGCCATCGGCCTCACGGGCGTCGCGAGCCGGTACGTCATCCAGATCGGCGCCGTCCTCATGCTCGTCGTCGGCTTCGTCGGGTACTTCGGCGCGCTCATCACCACGATTCCCGACCCCATCGTCGGCGGCCTCTACATCGCGATGTTCGGGCAGATCGCGGCCGTCGGCCTCTCGAACCTGAAACACGTCGACCTCGATAGCTCGCGGAACGTCTTCATCATCGGCCTCGCGCTCTTCTGCGGCCTCGCGTTCCCCGCCTACATGGGGAACGTCGGGAGCGCGAGCGCCTTCCAGGCGGGGATGGCGAGCACGCCGCTCGTCGGGTGGCTCCTCGGCCTGAAGGTCGTCTCCGACACCGTCTACGTCGTCGGCGGCACCGGCATGGCGGTCGGCGGCATCGTCGCGTTCGTTCTCGACAACACCGTCGAGGGCACGCGCGAGGAGCGCGGCCTCGACGAGTGGGACCAGCTCACCGAGTCGGACGAGGCCTTCGAGTCCGCCTACGAGCGCTACGTGAAGGGCGACTGACGCGCCGGCGCTCGCTCTGAGCGTGGGTCTAGGGACCCACGTGGACGAACAGCAGCGGGACCATCACCGCCGCACCCCCCAGCAGGCCGAGCACGAAGGCCGGAATCCCCCGGTTCGGGAGGTCGCGGCCCGTCTCGAGGGCGTCCGGGACGAACTCCGTGAGCACGAGGTAGGCCATCGCGCCGCCCGCGAACCCGAAGCCGAACGGGAGGACGTCGCGCGCGACGCGGACGAACGCGAACGCGACGACGGCGCCGAGCGGCTGTGGGAGACTCGAGAAGACGGCGGCGCCGACCATCCGCCACTCGCCGACGTCCATCGCCTTCAGCGGGATGCTCACCGCGAGACCCTCGGGGACGTTGTGGACGCTGATCGCGACCGTCATCAGCACCGCGAGCGGCGGCACCGTCAGGCCGAGTATCGGGACGCCGGAGCCGAGGCCGAGTTCCGCGAAGGAGACGCCGACCGCGACGCCCTCGGGGAAGGAGTGGACGGTGAGCACGCCGAGGACGAGCACGAGCGTCCGCAGGTCGCCGGCGGCGATCGCGGACGGGTCGATCTCCGGGCTGACCGCGCTCCCGTCGACGTCCGCGTCGGCACCACCGACGTCGAGGCGCTCGAGCAGGCGGTCCGAGACCTCGACGAGGGCGATGCCGACGACGACGCCGGCCGCGAGGAGCACCGGGAGACCCGAGGAGTAGGCGAGGCCCTCGCGGGCGAGCCCGAAGAACGACGCCGCGAGCATGATGCCGGAGGCGACCCCCCAGAGCGCGACCGTCGCGCGGTCCGAAACGTCGTCGACGTAGAAGAACGGGAGGGCGCCGAGGCCCGTCGCGAGGTCCGTGACGAGTCCCGCGAGGAAGACGAACGCGAGCGCCTCGAAGGCGACCATCACGCGACGATAGCGGCCTCCGCGACTTAGGGCTGACTGCCGCCTCTCGCAGCGCGGGAACCCGCCCCGGGGCTTAAGCGCACGCCGGGCGTCGGAGCACGCGTGCAGGCAGACACGAACGCGGACACCGGCGCCGAAGCGGACGCGGACGCGGACGGCCTGTTCGTCCCGGAGCGCGTCGCGGTGGTGGGCGCGACCGACCGCGAGGGGTCCGTCGGGCGCGCCATCCTCACGAACCTCGCGGAGTTCGACGGCGACGTCGTCGCCGTGAACCCCGGCCGCGAGCGCGTCCTCGACTACCCCTGCTACGACGGCCTCGGGGACGTCCCCGGGCCCGTCGACCTCGCGGTCGTCGTCGTCCCCCCGAGCGCGGTCGCGGACGTCGTGCGCGACGCGGGCGAGGCCGGCGTCCCGAACGTCGTCGTCGTCACCGCCGGCTTCGGCGAGGCCGGGAGCGAGGGCGCGAACCGCGAGCGCGATCTCGTGGCGCTCGCCGAGGAGTACGACATCACGCTCGTCGGCCCGAACTGCCTCGGCGTCATGAGCACGCGCTCCGGGCTGAACGCGTCGTTCGGCCCGCAGATGGCGCTCCCCGGCTCCGTCGCGTTCATGAGCCAGTCCGGGGCGTTCATCACCGCCGTCCTCGACTGGGCGCGCGATCAGGGCTTCGGCTTCTCGGACGTCGTCAGCCTCGGGAACAAGGCCGTCGAGGACGAGACGGACTTCATGCGCCGGTGGGCGCGGAGCGAGGAGACGAACGTCGTCCTCGCCTACCTCGAATCCATCGTGGACGGCCGCGCGTTCATCGACACCGCGCGCGAGGTCACGACGGACACGCCCGTCGTCGCCGTGAAGTCCGGGCGGACGAGCGCGGGCGCGCAGGCCGCCTCCAGTCACACGGGCGCGCTCGCCGGGAGCGAGGCCGCCTACGAGGCCGGCCTCGAACAGGCGGGCGTCCTCCGCGCGGAGAACGTCGAGGAGTTCTTCGACTTCGCGCGCGCCCTCGACGGCCTCCCGCTCCCCGAAACGGACGCCGTCGCCGTCGTGACGAACGCGGGCGGCCCCGGCGTGATGGCGACCGACGCCGTCGGGGACTCGGGCCTCGAGATGGCGTCGCTCGCTGACGCGACCCGGAGCGCGCTCGCCGACGCGCTCCCCGCGAACGCGAACGTCCACAACCCCGTGGACGTCATCGGCGACGCGGACGTCGCCCGCTTTTGCGACGCCCTCGACACGACGCTCGCCGACCCCGGCGTCGGCGCGGTCGTCGTCGTCGCCGCCCCGACGGCCGTCCTCGACTACGACGGCCTCGCCGAGGCGGTCGTCGACGTCCAGCGCGAGCACGGGAAGCCCGTCGTCGCCTCCCTCATGGGCGGCGAGCGCGTCGACGCCCCCGCCGACGTCCTCGCGGACGCCGGCGTCCCGAACTACTTCGACCCCGCGCGCGCCGTCGACAGCCTCGACGCCCTCGCGTCCTACGCCGCGATCAGCGAGCGCGACTACGCGGCGCCCCGCGGGTTCGCGGACGTGGACCGCGAGCGCGCCCGCGCCGTCCTCGAACGCGTCACCGAGCGCGAGTCGAACCAACTCGGCGTCGAAGCGATGGACCTCCTCGACGCCTACGGCATCCCGACGCCCGCCGGCGGGGTCGCCGACTCGCCCGACGAAGCCGACTCGCTCGCCGCCGACCTCGGCGGCGACGTCGTGATGAAGGTCGTCAGCCCCGACATCACGCACAAGTCGGACATCGGCGGCGTCGAAGTCGGCGTTCCGCGCGAGGAGGTCCGGGACACCTACGAGACGCTCGTGACGCGCGCGCGGAACTACCAGCCGGACGCCCGCGTCCTCGGCGTCCAAGTGCAGGAGCGCGTCGACACCGACGCGGGCGTCGAGACCATCCTCGGGATGACACGCGACCCCCAGTTCGGCCCGCTGCTCATGTTCGGCCTCGGGGGCATCTTCGTCGAAGTGCTCGAGGACACGACGTTCCGCGTCGCGCCCGTCAGCACCGATGAGGCCGCCGCGATGCTCGACGACGTCGACGCCGCACCGCTCCTCCGCGGCGCGCGCGGCCGCGCCCCCGTGGACCGCGAGGCGCTGCGGGAGTGCGTCGAACGACTCGGCCGCCTCGTCGACGACTTCCCCGCGATACTCGAGCTGGACGTCAACCCACTGCTCGCGCGCCCCGCGTCCGACGACGGCGACGCCGGCGCCCTCGCGCTCGACCTCCGACTCACCGTCGACCCAGAGAAGCTATGACCACGAACACGACGCTCGTCGCCTCGACCGAAGCCAGCACCGGGAAGACCGCCGTGTCGCTCGCGCTCGCCGCGAGCGCGCGCGACGACGGCCGCACCGTGGGGTACATGAAGCCGAAGGGCACGCGGTTGCGCTCGGCCGTCGGGAAGACGCTCGACGAGGACCCGATGCTCGCCCACGACCTCCTCGACCTCGACGCGACCGTCGCGGACATGGAGCCGATCGTCTACTCGCCGACGTTCGTCGCGAACGCCGTCCGGGGCGGCGAGGACGAGGCGGCGCTCCACGAGCGCGTCCGCGACGCCTACGAGACGCTCGCCGACGGCTGTGAGACGTTCCTCGTCGAGGGCGCGGACGGCGTCTCGACCGGCCGCGTCGTCGGCCTCGACGAACCCGCCGTCGCCGAACTGCTCGACGCCGAGGTCGTCCTGCTCGCGCGCTACCGCGAGCCCGGCGACGTCGACGACGTGCTCGCCGCCGCGGACGCGTTCGGCGACCGACTGCGCGGCGTGCTCTTCAACGCCGTCGCCGACGCCGACCACGACACCGTCGCCGAGGACGTCGCGGCCTGCCTCGAACGCGAGGGCGTCCCCGTCCTCGGCGTCCTCCCGCGCGTCCACGACCTCGCGGGGGTCAGCGTCGCCGACCTCGCGGACGAACTTGGCGGCCGCGTCGTCACCGACGCCGGCGGCGACATCTTCGTCGAGCGCTTCCTCGTCGGCGCGATGAGCGGCGAGAGCGCGCTCGGGCACTTCCGGCGGACGAAGGACGCCGCGGTCGTCACCGGCGGCGACCGCGCGGACGTCCAGGCCGCCGCGCTCGAAGCCCCCGGCGTGAACGCGCTCGTGCTCACCGGCGGCTACGAGCCCTCGGGCGCCGTCGCCGGCCGCGCCGAGCGCGCGGGCGTCCCCATCGTCGTCGTCGACGGCGACACGCGCGCGACGGTCGAGCGCGTCGAATCCGTCGTGAGCGGCGGGCGGACTCGGAACGCGCGAACCGTCGAGCGGATGCGCGAGCTGCTCGCCGACCACGCGGACGTCGCGCACCTGCTCGGCGACGACTGACGCCGCGTCCCCGAGACCGCGCGGGCCGCGCGCGCACCGCGACGCCGGTGAGCGAGCCGGCGAACCGTCGCGGAACCGAAGGCGACAACGGCTTTACTCGCCCGCCGTGAACCCTGCGACGTGTTCCCCCACATCGAGTACCTCGAGTGGATGCAGGGCCGGCCCGACGTCGCGATGTACGACCTCGGCTCCACCGATCTGCGCGGTGTCGCCGAGGAGCGCCCCTCGACGATACCGCCCGCGCTGGAGGGACGCGACGACCCGCCGGTCGGCGCGACGCTCGAGATGCAGATCGCGAGCGAGTACGGCGTCGACCCGGAGCAGGTCCTCGTCACTGCGGGTGCGAGTCACGCGAACTTCCTCGCGACCGCGACCGCGCTCGATGCCGACCCCGAGAGCGAGCGCGACGACGACGAGCACCTGCGCGCGCTCGTCGAGAAGCCCGGCTACGAGCCCCATCGCCGCACGCCCGCCGCCTTCGACGCCGCCGTCGACCGCTTCATCCGCGAGGACGACTACCGCCTCGAACCCGAGCGCGTCGAGAAAGCGCTCACCGCGGAGACGGCGCTCGTCACCGTGACGAACCGCCACAACCCCACCGGTCGCCTCGCCGAGCGCGAGACGCTCGAAGCGGTCGCCGAGCACGCCCGCGAGTACGGCGCGCGCCTCCTCGTCGACGAAGTGTACGCGCCGTTCGTCACGGGCGAACAGGCCACCGAGGGCGCGTTCGGCGGCCCGACCGCCGCCGGTATCGAGGGCGTCGCCGTCACCGGGTCGCTCACGAAGTTCCTCGGCCTCGGCGACCTCCGCGTCGGCTGGCTCGTCGCCGACGCCGACTTCGTCGACCGCGCGCGCGAAGTCTCCCACCACGTCCCCGCCGTCTCCGACGTCTCGCGCGCCTACGGGATGCGCGCCTTCCACCACCTCGACGACATCGTCGCCGACCAGCGCGCGATGCTCGAGGAGAACACCGCCCTCCTCGCCGAGTTCGTCGAGGAGCGCGACGACCTCACCGGATTCGTCGCCCCGGGCAGCACGTACGCCTTCCTCCGCCCGACCGAACGCGACGCCGAGCAGCTCCAAGAGGACGCGTGGGAGAACGGTCTCCTCCTCGCCCCCGGCCGGTTCTTCGACGACGAGTCTGCGATACGGGTCAGCCTCGGGCGCGCGCCGCCGGACATGGCGGTAGCGCTGCGCGCGCTCGGCGAGCTGCTCGACGCGCCCGATAGCTCCAACACTTAAGAGGCGGCACGCCGTTCGCCACGGACATGGACGAGACCCCGCAGGAGATCACGTCGCTCGTCGGCCGGGAAGTCTACTCGAACAACGGCGTCTTCGTCGGCGAAGTCGAGGACATCCGCCTCGACCTCGACACCGAAGTCGTCAACGGCCTCGCGGTCGGCGAACTCAACCCCGACCTCTTCGAGAACTACGACACCGGGCGACGCGGCGTCATCGTCCCCTACCGCTGGGTCCGCGCCGTCGGCGACGTCATCCTCATCAACGACGTCGTCGAGCGCCTCAAGACGACCGACGACGAGGAGAGCGCGGTCGTCTAGGAGCTCCCGTTCTGCGATGACGACGTCGCCTCCTGATCGACGCCCATCGCGTTGAACAGCTTCCGTTTCACCGCTTCCTCCGTCAGCTGCAGGAGCGTCTCGCGGTTCTCCTCGGAGGTCTCGATGCCCGTGAAGATGCCGAGCGGGATCTCCGCCGACCCCTGCGTCGAGTGCCCGCCCGCGTCGCCGATCTCGCTGAAGGCGTCCTGGAGGACCTTCCCGATGTTCATCCGGATGTCCTTCGAGCGCGCCGCGAGATAGATCGTGTCGTCCACGATGCCGAACACCGCCGTCGTCGTGATGCCCTCGAGGTTGAGGAGCTGCTGGGCGGCCTGCGCGAGCGCGTCCCGGTTCCGGATGAAGCCCGCGTCGCTGACGAGGTGGCTCCCCTGGACGTCGCGGTTCGTGATGGCCTCCGCGAGCACGTCGAGGGTCTCCGGGCTCATGTTCGGCGACTCCACCTGCTCGAGGACATCGTGGTCCGCGAACGGGTAGAGGTACGCGGCGGCCGTCAGGTCCGCCGGCGTCGTCTCCCGGCGGAAGTCGAGCGTCTCCGCGCGGATCCCGTAGAGGAGCGCGGTCGCGACCTCCTGGGAGACGGAGAGGTCGAACTCCTGGATGTACTTCGTGAGGATGGTGGAGGTCGCGGAGACGTTCGGCCGGACGTCCACGAACTCCGCGTCGACCTCGCCGGAGGCCTCGTAGTGGTCGATGAAGACGTCGATGTCGGACTCGACCTGTATCTCGCCCGCCTTCGCCGGGTCGATGAGCGCCGTCGTGTCGTAACCCTCGATGTCGACGTCGTCGTAGGGCGTGAGCTCTATGTCGAGGAGGTTGACGAACGCGCGGTTCTCCTGATGACCGATCTCGCCGAAGTAGAGGATGTCCGCCTCGATGCCGAGGTGTTCGGCGATCGCTTGGAGGGCGGCCGCCGCCGCGATCGAGTCCGGGTCCGGGTTGTCGTGCGTGACGATCGCCATGCGCTCGGTCGTCGCCTCGATGACGTCGGCGAGCTGGCGGGCCTTGTACTCGAGCTCGCCCGATTCGAGCGCGTGAAGCGCGGCGTCCGCGATCACGGAGGAGGGGTTGACGACGACGTCCGCGCCGAGGTCGGTGAGTTCGTCGCTCGAGACCGGGTCGCTCGCGCGCACCACGAGGAACTGCTCGTCGTCGCGCGCGCGGATGTTCCGCACCGCGTCCTCGTTGGCCTCGACGTCCGACGCCATTACGAGGACGACGTCGCGGTCCGCGACGAGTTCGGCGACCTCCTCCTCGCGGATGTCGGCCGCCTGCGCGTTCAGGTCCTGATCGCGCAGCGCCTCCACCCGGGACTCGTCCCGGTCGACGATGAGCACGTCCTTCCCGCGCTCGACGAGTTCCTCGGCGACCGCGTGCCCGACGCTGCCGCAGCCGAGGATGGCGTACGTCGACATGGACGAGATCGTAGCCCGGCTACTCATGGATAGGCCTCGCTACCGCCCCGCAGTACTTAACGTCCCCGACGAGCGGACTCGTGGCGGCGCGTGCGACGGCGGCCCACGACGGCACCGGAAAGAAACTTATTTGACTACCCCGCAGCAAGTGATGGATGCGTTGGGCCGGTAGCTCAGTTAGGCAGAGCGTCTGACTCTTAATCAGACGGTCGGGGGTTCAATTCCCTCCCGGCCCGCTTCCTGAAGGACTGATGCCGAGTTAGACCGTTAGCGGCTGAACTGGTTACTGATAGGGGTTAGAGCAACTACAACCTTGTGGAACCCCCGGTATTTTGGCGTCAGTTCATCACGAACCTACCGCGCATCGTCGTCCTCCGGTGGTTTTGGTTCAGCCGAAAACGGTGTCTCTCTGCATCGAGTCAATTCTGTCGCGCGCGAGGATTCGGCCTCGGTGATACACCCAATATCTGATTTTGTGGCTTCCACCCGACCTAAGAGGACGCTCCTACAGACTACCAGCAGATAGGTGATCGAATACTACCTGTTCCTTGTTCAGGCTTTGACCCCACCAGAAGTCGGTCAGAGATCATCACTCGCGTTCCGCTGTTCCGCACACCAATCGAGAATCTCCTCACGGAGATTGTCAGGCGTCGGCCCGAACAGTCGTCCAAGCCGCCAGCCGAGGTTGTTCCACGTCAGTTCTTCGAGTACTCCTTCGTACTCTTGCCCCTCAACCGCGCGTGTCCAGCCCTGCTTGAAGTTTCGTCGGCGTCCGTCGGTCAAGTCCTTGCGCTTGTCCTCCTCGTACGTGAGGCCCTCCAAGTCGAACATGGCGAACTCAACATTTCAGAAGAAGACTCATCAATGCTTGCCCCCACGTTGAATCCAGAGATGACCTTAGCCGACGAGATCGAGGAAGTGGAGCCGGAGGAAGTGCGCCTCGATGAAGCGATGCTCGGCTACAACATCTACGTGTGTGGCGAATACGCGGGTGCTATCGAAGGTGTACCCGGTTCGTTGGAGCATCTCGTAGTGGAAATGCATTGGGAGGGGAAGGGGGTGGGTCGAACGGCACTTCGTAAGTTCATCGAGCTGAGTCGTGCTGAGGGGTGTTCTGTTGTCACGACGAACAACGACGTGCATCCCGCGATGACGCATATCCTCGAAACGGAGGGCTTCGAGGAGCAGACAGACGGTATTGGGTGGGAGAAGGAAGTTCAGTAATCTTCCGTCAGTAGATCAAGTGCGACTCCAGTTCCGAACGTATCGCTTCCTGAGTCTCTCGTACGTTCTCCAGTCGGTGACTCACAGCATCGAGGTCGCTGTTACTCTCCTCGACTCCCTCGGCGATCTGCTCCAGTAGTTCCTGCTGTCGTTCGAGCATCGAACGAATTGCGGTCACGTCGTAGTCGGGTGAGAGCTGTTCGAGCGTGGCTGTCTCCTCCGCAATAAGGAGCTGAAGGAGTTCGGATTCGTTCCCGACCGCATCGTTGGCTTCGACGGCGGCCTCCAGCTTATCGCCCTGTTCGGGGGATAACGCCACCTCGATGAGTTCTGGCTCGTAGGGTGTCACACTCGCTCCTGCTCGGGCCACCATGTAAATCGTTGGTCAACAACACATCAAGGGCGGCGAAAAAGCCCCCATACGCCCACAATTAGTAGACGCAGAACGCCGGGATTTTCGCCGTCTCAGCGACCCAAAATCGGAGTGAAATCACCCCAATTTCGCAGAGCGGCTTACCTATCTGCACGCCCTACGGGGGGTGGGTGATGTTCTAACCGGTGGTTAGACAATTGTCGTACTCTTTCGCGTGTACCCTACACTCTCTGCGACGTGGTGCTGTACGGTTTCTTAGACGGGTTTCGGTGGGAAGATTATGCTTCCCCACTTGTAGAGTTGCGGAGCTTCTGTATCGCTCTGCTGTGGCTTCTGATGGGCTACGATCTGGTGGGAAGTGAGGGAGTTGTTCGTCACGGTCGAGCGGGGGGCATACACAGTAGTAGTACTGTTGTAGTTCACCGTATGGTTCACAACTCAACTGGACACTCAAACGGACTAATCAAGTGACTTAACGCATAGAGGGGCAGTAGAACAGCTAACGATATAGAATAGAGTATGACCGTATTACTGTTGTCTCAATCAGTACTATACTACTGTGTATGGTCGGGGGTAGTACTCCGATCAACCTACCTCAGTTACCAACGGGTTGGGCAGTAGGTTCCACGGTAGAGAACCACGACTACCGAGAAGACATTATAGGTTCGACAAATGTCTAAATAGTATTGTTCTTGGGTACCGTGGAGATTGCAGTCTCGTCTGGCTCAACCAGATAATAACACCCGCACATACTCAACCGGGCTATAGGGTTCGACCAGAACCGCTCATCTTGCGACCATAGTCGAAGATCAGAGTCGTATCGGCAGTCGTTTTCAGCCATCGACTGCCAGCGAAACTATCCATACTCCGATCTTCAGTGAGGGGGTAGCGAGTGAGCGACCGATGTGAGTCGAACAAGCCCTCGATGCGGTGATTCCGATGGCACAGGAGCCTTCGGGAAGTCCGAGGATACAAGAAGCGAACAAGACCGCGTGATCTACCGCATCGAGGTCAAGAACGGTCAGATACACGACTTCCGACAACACGATCTCCGACCGCCGAGAGAGTCGTCAGAGGTCGTCCTCAGAGAAGATCAACCGAGCGCTGTTGTCGGTGAGCCACTCCGAGTGCGCTTCGTACTCAGGGTCATGCTCGGCTACGAGTGACCAGAACTCCGAGCTGTGGTTCGCCTCACGGAGATGGGCGAGTTCGTGAACGACGACGTAGTCAACGATCTCCGGCGGAGCCATCATCAGTCGCCAATTTAGGCCGAGTGTTCCGTTCGAGGAGCAACTCCCCCACTTGGTACGCTGGTTCCGAACCTCGATCTGCTCGTACCCAACGCCCATCCGTTCTGCGAAGTAGTCCGTTCGTCGCTCGAACCGTTGGCGGGCATTTCTCCGGTATAGCGTTTCCAAAGCGCGCTCAATGGATGTATCCTCGACGTGGTGTTTCGCAAGCCGAAGCATGCCGTCAACAACGCTCGATGAAGGACGCTGCTCGACGACAACCTCGTGTTCCTCTCCGAGATACGGGAACGACTCACCCGCCTCGAATCGTCGCTCAGGAACTTGGTCGCGGTACTTCTCGAACCCTCTCGTCTTTTCGACTACCCACGCGGCGTTGTCGCGGAGAAGCTCGTCCGGAGTGACTGCCGGAAACTCGGGAAGGACGACGGTGACACCGTGAATGTCCACGTCGATGCGAGGGTTCGAGGCGTCCGAACTATGGCGCACGTCGTACTCGATGGCGTTCCCAAGCAGGTCGATTTCGTGGAGTTGGGCTTTAGCCATGGTTACGGATGAGGTAGTTCCGGAGCGCGTCCACGAAGTCGTCGTTCCGAATCAGGTGGCCGAGATCGTACTGCTTGACCATTACGTCCAGCAGGATACGCTCGATCTCCGAGATGGTCTGCTGGTTCGTCTTCCAGCCCGGATAGTCGCGGTCAACACGGTCGTTGAACTGTGAGACGATCTCCTCGGCTATCGCTTCCGCTTGCTCCTCGGACTCGATTGCGTCGGGTGTCTCCTCCGTGAGGTGCGTGTAGATGGCGAACTCGGCGTCGTCCATCCCCTGCTCCTCGGCATCTTCTTCGACGCGCATCACCGCGTCCTCAACCGACTTCAGGGCCTCCACAGCATCCGGGTCACTGATCTGGTCGTTCTGCCAGCGTTCGACTATATCGGTCACGCGCTCACTCAGCCGTTTGTATCGTGGATTCTGGTTCTCCCGGGGATGGAGATGTTCCCGAGTAGCGTGAGCGATCTGCGACGCTTTCACACCGGGGTTGTCGAGGTCTTCAACGTCTTCGAGGTACTCCTCCCCGAGCTTGTAGGTGGGGAAGTCACGCTTTATCTCCGTGATTTCGACGTTGTCGCTGATTATCTCCCGCGTCTTCTCCCGCATATCCTCCTCAGGGTCGTCCTCTCCCGATGTGGTTCGCGTGAACGCGACGTGAATCCGACTCAGCCACTTGTAGTCCTGCTCGATGCCTTCGGTCACGAGACGGCCATCCGGCGCGACGGCCTCGTAGAGATTCTGGAGGCGACGGAACCCCTGCTTGAACTCGCGACGTTCGGGGTGGGTGCTGACCCGGTTGACCGCCTCGTAGGTGGCTTCCTGCGTGTCGGTTTTCGGAACCCCGTCGAAGATGGTCATCACCGACTCGACTTGCTCGACGAGGTCGTCGAACAGCTCGTCCTTGTCGCGGGCGGCGTAGGCTTTCGTCTCGGCGTCGTAGTCCAGCGCCTCGTCGATGTTCTCGAAGACGCCTTGGAAGTCCACGATCTCCCCGTTCTCCTTGCCCGGTGCAGGCCGGTTCGTTCGGGCGATAGCCTGCATGAGGTTGTGGTTCTTCAGGTTTCGGTCGAGGTACATCGTCTTCAGTATCGGCGCATCGAAGCCCGTCAGGAGCATGTTGTGGACGACGAGCAGTTCCGGGCCTCCATCTTCCTTGAACGCCTTGACGATGCTGTCACGCTCCTCAGAATCCGTGTGGAACTGCTCGATCAAGTCGGGGTCGTCCTTCGTCGCCGTGTAGAGGACTTCGACAGCATCCTCCCCACGCCGCTCGATGAGTCGTTCCCCGTACATCGCCGCCGACCGACGACTCGGTGTGACGACCATCCCCTTCCAGCCGTTCGGCGCGACGTGTTCCGCGTAGTGGTGGTCGATCTCATCGACGGCGCGGTCAACACGCGGCTCGATCTCCGCGAGCGTCGTCGCGTTCACGTTATCGCGGATGAACTCGCGTTTCTCGTCGGTCGTCATCCCACGGAAGTTCTCCTCGAACTCCTCGTCCAATCCCGCCTCGTCGATCTCCCACTCCATCTCGTGACGGAGCGTGAAGTACACGGGAAGAATCAGACCGTCCTCGATGCCGCGTTTCACGGAGTAGCGATGCAGGTAGTCCTCGCCCTCGGGGGAGAACTCGCGGAACGTGTTCTTGTCCTTCTCGCGTTCTCCCTCCTGAACAGGCGTGCCGGTGAAGCCGAAGTGATAGCAGTCGGGTAACGCCGCATCGAGGCGGCTCCCAAGATCGGCCTCCATGAAGCGATGGGCCTCGTCGGACATGACGATGACCTCGTCGTTGCCCTGCACGTCGGGGTCAACGTCCTCGAACTTCTGGATGGTGGTGAGAACGAGTTCGCTCTGCCCTCGCTCGATGAGTTCTTGCAGGTGGTCGATGCTCTCCGCTTCCGTCCACCGTTCGAGGGAGAGGTTCGCCAGCTGGTCGCGCATCTGGCTGTTGAGCTTGTCCGTATCGACGATGATGAACACCTGCGGGTTCTGCGCCACGTCGCGCTTCAGGAGGTTCTCGGCGGCGTAGAGCATCGTGAAGGACTTCCCCGACCCTTGGGTGTGCCAGATGAGTCCGCGCTTGTGTTCGCCCTTCTGGACGCGGTCGAGAATCCGGTTCACCGCGTAGTACTGCATGTAGCGCGGAACGATCTTCGCGTCCCCGCCAGCTCGCCGTTCGTAGAAGACGAAGTTCTTCAGCAGATCGAGGAGCGTCTGCGGGTTACAGAGCGCGTTCACCGCCTGCCGCATCTCGTTGTCGTCCTCGAACTTCGCGGGGGCGTCGTTCCACGGTTCGTAGAACTCTCGGGGAGCGCCGACAGCACCGTAGCGCAGTTCCATCGTGTCGGCGGCGACGTTGAACAGCCCGGGAGAGAACAGTCGCGGTACGTCGTCTTGATAGGCCAGCAGGTCGCTGACGGCGTCGTGCCAGTCGTTATCCTGCGCGACGCTCTTGAGCTCCATCGTCACGAGCGGAATCCCGTTCACGAACAGGGATACGTCCGGGCGGATGGTTGTCTCCCGGGAGACGGAGAACTGATTCACCGCATGGAAGCGATTCTTCTCGGGGTTCTCGTAGTCGATCAGGTCAACGTAGACCGTCTCAGTTGTGCCGTCGTCGCGCTGGACGGTGAAGGTCTTCCCCTTGGTGAGAAGCTGGTGGAACGCCCGGTTGCCGTCCATGAGGTTCTCCGCATCGAGGTCGCGCTTCAGCGAGGAGACGAACTTCTCCACGTTCTCCTCGGTCACGTCCTCGTTGAGTGCGACGACCTGCTCCGCGAGGAGGTTCCAGTAGACGACCTCGTGGTTGCTCCGTTCGTAGGCGTCATCAAGGACTTTCGCGCCTCTGTCCCCGTCTTGTCCGTGGGTTTCCCATCCGACGCCGTCGAGCCACGAAAGAAGCGAGCGTTCGACGCCGTACTCGGATGGGGTACTAACCATGACGGAGGATATGTTCTGGTATTTCTATATCTTTGTTGTTCGTTCTAACTCTTCCTGAGAAAAGGTCGTCCATAAGACCACGCTTTAGTTGGATGAGTTTCCCTTTA
This sequence comes from Halarchaeum grantii, assembly GCF_014647455.2. Classification (NCBI taxonomy): domain Archaea; kingdom Methanobacteriati; phylum Methanobacteriota; class Halobacteria; order Halobacteriales; family Halobacteriaceae; genus Halarchaeum; species Halarchaeum grantii. The sequence goes on from NZ_BMPF01000001.1 coordinate 326,078, forward strand.
TATCGCTTTTCACCACGGTGAATATCCGCTTTCCCGGCGATCTCGTTAGTCTTTTTAATTGTACTGTCAATATTATTTAAAATAGTTGCTATCTTGCGCTGTTCTTCTAAGGGAGGAAGAGGAATCAATAACGAGGCGTATTCGCCAGTATTGATGTTTGATTGTGCTGTCGTTTTCGCACGGCGACGAATCCAATCCCAATAGCGCTCACTAAGCGTGTATTGTAATATATATTGATTGTTAACACCTTGCTCAACCAGTCGGTGCCGGATTGAGTAGCCACCAAAACAACACTCTCCGTCAGTAGGGTCATATAAATACGTTTTTCCGAGTGACGCCCCTACTGAACCACTCCGTGCGAAGAGCAAGTCGCCTTCCTCTAAGATGCCATCCACAGCTTTATCTTCGGAAAGGCTTGCCAGACTATCGTCCTGAAGTCCTCCAAAATCATCAAAATCTTGCGTCCTGATGTATCGAGGTTTCTCAGGGTCGTACTCCTCTGCTGATTCAGTAAGTCCGTATTCGGTTTCAAGCGTGACATCTCCTAACCGAACCGCGTACCAGTCCTCGGGAATATCCCCGACAGAGGTTTCATCAAGGCTCGATTTTACGGAAGACTTCGGTAGATCTTCGATGGTATTCTCTTTGTCACCAGTAAACTCATTCAATGTTCGTTCGTTACTCATAGTTAAGCACCTCCAGGTGATTGTCTATCGTTTCTTCGAGACTCTTACGCTCCTTCTGGAGCCTATGTAACTCCGACCATTCTTCTTTGACATTGATGTCCGGACGTGGCTCAGTTGTGTCAACATATAGGGATACATTCAGATTATAATCATTTGCTTGTATTTCATCAATACCGACAACACGGCTAATGCGGGGTTCGTCTGACCATGTTCTGAAATTCTCAACAATATTATTTAATCCCTTTTCGGTAAGCTCGTTTTGATTAGAAAGTTCTCGATAGAACCCCTCAGACCCTGCATAAGCGAAGAATATCTGGTCTTTCTTCGCCTCGGGCTTATCCGTATTCAGGACTAAGATGGCTGAAGGGATGGAAACATTTTGGAATAGATTGTCGGGCAATCCAACAATTGCCTCAACATAGTCTCTATTAACCATCGGCTTTCGATAGCGGTCTTCGTTACTTCTAAATAACACACCATTTGGAATGAGGATTGCGGCCTTCCCGCCAACGCCGTCCTGATCGGGGCGCTTCAACTGCTTCGCCATGTGCATGATGAAGGCGTAGTCGCCTCGGTCGGCACGCGGGAGCTTCTCGTGCCAGTCGAAGCGCCCGTAGGGGTCGTCTTGGAGGTCGTCTTTCGCCCAATCAGCCGAGAACGGGAAGTTAGCAAGCACGCGGTCAAAGCGCGTGAGTTCGTTCTCCTCGTCGTTCGTGAACGCGGGGTTGGAGAGTGAATCCTCGCGCTGTATCTCTCCATCGAGGCCGTGTATGGAGAGGTTCATCTTCGCAATCGCGGCAATGTCCGGGTTGATCTCCTGCCCGGTGAACGTCATCTTCGAGGGGTCGCCGCCTTGTTCCTCGCGGTAGTACCGCGCCGCCTCGATGAGCATCCCACCGGAGCCAACGGTCGGGTCGTGGAACGTCATGCCGTCCTCGAAGGAATCGACGAGCCGAACGCAGAGGTTGACGATGTGCGGTGGCGTGAAGAACTGCCCGCCGGACTTGCCTTCTTCCTCCGCGAAGTGCCGCACCAAGTCCATATACGCCTCTCCGAGCATATCCGGCGGAACGCTGTCGCGGTCAAGGTCGTACTGTGACAGGTGTTCGATCAGCCGCCCGAGTCGGTCGTCATCGAGGGCGTCGGCGTCGATGTAGTCAGCTCGAAAGACGCCCTGAAGCTGAGGGTTCTCCTCGACGAGTGCGTCGAAGGCCTCATTCAGCGCTTGATCGACGTTGTCGGAGACGGCGCGAAGGTCGTCCCACAGGTAGCCTTCGGGGACGATGGGAATGTCGTAGAGGTTCTCGCGCCGGGCGAACTCCTCGCCGTACTCCTCGGCGTTTTGCTCGTACTGTACCTCGAACTCGTCGGAGATCGACTTGTAGTAGACGAGTGGGAGGATGTATTCCTTGTAGTCGGTGGGGTCAACGGCGTCGCGGATTATGTCCGCGCATTTGAATAGGTGAGATTCGAGGTCGTCAAGTGAGATGGGCATACCTGTGGGTGCCTCTCTGTTGGTATATCTTCTGCGGTGAAGTGCGATGGTGATAGACGCGAAAAGTCCCCGCTGGTATCCAAGAGGGATACCAACGGGAGAGGAGTACAGCGTGACTCAACGCATCGAGGGGGAGTGTGGAAATATCTGGTAGGAGCGGGGCAGATGGTAGAGAATGGAAGAAAGTAGTATATGATCGAATCGTGGGGAATAGCGTTATAGGATAGGTGTTCCGGTGATTCCGCACCTCGATGTGTTGATTCACGGTGTGATCTGCTCAAGTGTTCTAACCCGTGATTCTCAAGTTGCAAACCCCCCCCATGCTCCCCCAATCCGGGGCTGTTGCTCTGGCCGCTCGTTCACGTAGGGACTTTCTGAGCCTATTTTACCGTCGTTACACGCGTTACAGCGCGCACGGTTCGGAACCGCTCAACCTAAGAGGCGTTACTGCCGGCGACTCATCGAGCGCAAGGTCTTGTGTTCGCCTCTTTGCTCTCTGCCGACAGCCCCTCACCATCCAGTTGTTACTACGAGCGTTGATGGATACCCCGACTCGAAGGTCAGGACAGCCACCATAGCCTTGACGAGCAAATCGCTTGCCGAAATTTCACCGGCCACCATTCCGCAGAATCGTTCGTCGAACTCAGCTACGTCGAATCAACCAGCCGAGTGTTACCTCGGTCAAGCCATTCCCGATAGTCGCCAGTACAGACACTACAGAGGTAATACTCGAACGTCTCTGCTTCCGGGAGATGGTCTTCCGGGTTGTTCGTCTGGCTGATCTCTACGTGCGAGTCGTAACTGTCGAACGTATTGCCGCACCGCTCACAGGGTCGAAGAAGATCGTGTTCAGGCATCGTTATCGAAAGGACGTGACTGATCGAGTGATCAAACGCATAGAGGGGAAGGAGACTAACAACGAGTGGAAGACTGAACGAGTATTCCGAATCGCTGTTTCTACTCCGCTCGGTCTATGCGTGAAGACACGAGAGGAGTCACCGGGTTCTCCACCGTGCTTCTACCTTCCTACACTCCTATTAATGGTAAAGGGTTAATATACCACCCCCGGAGTTTATAAGTAAAGTATAATGTAATTGGGTTGTTTTGGGGCGAATACCGCCGATAACGGCCAATTTCGCGTGAAACGGCCAATTTCGCGTGATTTTGTCGGTTCATCGTTCTCGCGCGCGGTTGCCGGTTTACGAAGTTCCGCGTATAGGGTACGAACGTCAGAGTTCGGAAACCCCTACTCTATGCGCCCGAACACGGAGAAGTCCTCCAGCCGCTCGTTCGACCAATGGTACGCGTTCCCGCGTCCACCACGTCGATGGGTTACGTAACCCTCCTCGTCCAGCTCCTTCATCAGCTCGCCAACCTGCCGTGTCGTCACGGACACCGACTCCGCGATCTCACCGTTCGTCCACTCACCATCCGGCCACTTCTCCGAGCTACGTAATGCCTCCACGACCTCCTGCATCCCCTTCGACCACGTCGTCACGTCTACTCGCTCATCTGCCTCAACCCATCGAGGGAGGCGAGAGGTGTGAACGTACACCCTCGCTCCATGCTTTCCATCGCTCTCGGTTCGACCGAATCGCATGACTGCTTGAAGGACTTCGTACTCGGCAACGTCTCTAAAGAGCGCGTTTCCGAGCGGCCCGAAGTCGAGATCAACACCCTTCGTGATTCTCCCCTCGTCGTCCGTCTTCCTCTCGACAGCGTCCCCGTTCAATGCACCCCATCGCTGAACTGCTTCACCCTCAGGAGGATGCGGGCTTCCAATCACCACCCCAAGTCGCGTCTCCTCGAACTCGTTACTTCCCTTCAGGTTGCCGTAGTGTTCAGCGACCTCGATGTGTCCGTCCACCTCGGTTGATTCGTACTGCTCTTTCGCTTGCTTCGACGTGATAACCGACGGTCGGTGTCCCTCTCGGCTGTGGATGTTCTCCAAGAGCGCGCCGTCCGACCTGACGTTCACGTTGTTCCCGCTCTGATAGGGTTTCGCGCCGCCGTCGGTCTGAATGATTTCGAGGCCGAGAACGTCCCGTAGGTATTCTCGCTTCTCTCGATCAGAGTTCAAGACTGGCTCATGCACTATGTAATCGCCGCCGAGGACGAGACGCCACTTCGTAAGCGTCGGTGTCCCATCGAGCGCAACAACGCTCTCAGCCGCATAGAGGGGCGGTGGAATCAGTACCGTCCACTCGTCCTCGGGACTCCGAACGGCCTTCCGTCCAGACCCGAGGTTCGCGTACTCCCACTCGTTGTCCAGTAGCTCGAACTCAAGACCAGCATGGGTAAGGAGCGGAGCATGAGCGTGAAATCCGGGTTTCCGCTGTAACTGGACGCGGGTGTCGCGGTGGGAATAGAACCCAAGGTCGTCCTTCCACTCTCGGACAGCGTCCTCGTGTTCGTCGTTGTTGCGTCGCCGAATAAGGTCTTTCCAGTTCTTGAATGGAAGCCTTTCCTCGGCATTTAGGTAGTTCCTGATCGCTCTCGTCGCCTCATTATGCGTCGGCGTGAAGAAGTACGCATCTCCGGGGAACTCGTCGAACGCGACGTAGCGATCTTCGAGATAGTCGCGATTGTGAGCCTGAAGGTAGTGGCCGATCAGCACATCATAGTTCTCGGGACTGAAATCCCTGCTCTCCATGTACGGACACCGTCCATCGTGCTGGCTGGGTAGTCGCTCCCCGAAGTACCGTTCCGCATCACGATGGAGTTGTGCGCCCGAAATGCCGGACGCATAGACCTCGCGTACCTCCGCCTCGATGGAGTCTTTCGCAGGTGGTGATTCTCGCTCGTGATCTATCGTCCCGCACTCTCGATGGAACGCCGGGAGAGTTCGGTGTGATAGCCCGCGATCAACACACCAGTCTTCGTACTGGCCGTACAGTTCGCTTCGAGCTGTGAATACAGTAAGCGGGCGGCCCGTGTCCTCGGCCCATTCGACGACGCCGTAGCTCTTGCCCATAGCTGGAAGCGCCTCGATGAGTGTTTTCTCGTCGTTGCGAAACGCATCTCGGAGTGCCGTGGCGAGACGATCACGGACGCTATCGAGTGATAGCTCCGACCGGGTATCCGTAAATAGGCTCACGCTGTGAATACTGTAGCTGGTTCGATACCGGGATTAAAATCTATGGAATCAAATCGACAGACGCAACGGGTAAAGTGCGCCATAGAACAACTCGAATACTCCCCCTGTGATTCGCAAATCGTTACATGCAGGTTGTCAACCGAAAACCGCCATTAATCATATATTTAAATGGTAGAGCTTCGAAGGGTCGTTGCGTATATTCCACGCTTCTTCGACAGCCCTTCGTTTTATTATTCCACATGCTTGAACTCATTCTTGCCATGTCTAAATCAGAAACTGACGGGAGGGGCTTTGACATTTTGGAGTCGACCCAAGGAGACCGTGTGAGGGTGAATCAGGAAGAATACGAAGTGACGAGGAAAATCCATCTCCGAGATACAGATACCGACGACTACACAGACGACATTTACGGCGTTAGCATGAAGAAAGAAAATACCCGGTATAGAATATACGTCCATCCGGCCTCAATGGAAAACCACAACTGGATTTCCGAAATTTATCTATGGGCAGGAAGAGTCCTGAAGGAGCCAGTAGAAGAATTCAACCGGTTAGATGAGGGTACGAATCAGAGGGTCTCTCGAGAACGATACAAAGAGATGTGGAGCCAAGACGGGTAAAATCAATAGAATATCCTACTTAATCCGGAATTCTCGATGCCGCCCGACACTCAAAGCCGCCAAGTTTGCACGCTTACCTACCAGCTGATTCCGACCACAGCTGTTGAGACGAATACCACGATGACGGTTAGACACACGAAGCCGATTCTTCGTGACCGGGAAGGATACCACTACTCTGAGACTGCTCCATACAATGCGTACAGAGCGGAACCGATTCACGCCAGTCCTCAGGAACCTCCGAGAGGGGCGTGAGTGTATCGAAGGTTGGATACGGAACCTCGCGGGGTAGTAGTCCGACCCGTTTCTCGCCCTCTATGATTTCGGGTGACGGGATATTCGCGTCAGTTCGGCAGATCGTCGCCCCACCTTGAACGATGTGAGAGCGATAACTACGGTTTTCGCCGTCACCCTCCCATCCGTTCGAACCATCGCGCTCATAGAGAAGGTACGGGCTGTCACGTCCATCGTAGAACCCACGGCGCTTGAACTCGTACGACCACTCAACGCGTACCAGCTCAAGATCGTCATCGTCCCATCCGTCACCAGCATACTGACAGTAGAGGCCGTAGGTCTTATCGCGAGATACCCACCAATCGTGGCCCGAGAAGTCAATCACCCGCTCAAAGTCCATCGGTAGCGCCTCGCCCTGCGATGCGTCCGGCTCATCGAAGTTGTCAATCATCAGTAAATCACCACATGGAGTCGGCGGCTTTCGTCGCGGCCCTGATGGTCGAGATCAACCATTTTGAGGCCTTGTTCGCTCATATTCACAATACGGACTACCCCGATATAATACTTATCAAATATAATACTAAAGGCTTGGAGTTGGCACTTCCGTCTTTATCCTGCATCAGGCATCTCCCACCAGCCACACCAAGAAAAACTACTCTCGACTATCAGGAGATCAGCCCATCCTGTCGAGAGCGTCACGATGATCTTCGACCGGAGCCTGATCGTACTTCATCGTCGTCTTGGCCCGCTTGTGACGGAGCTGTGACTGCGCGTCGGCGAGTCCCTTCCTCCCGTGAGATATACGCCCTTCAAACGGAAGGTGACTTCATCGAGGCGGGTTCTCCCCCACTCAATTCTGTGACTCCCACGGAGGATTACGTTACTCGTTGCAGGCCTGTGTGAAGTCAAAACGGCTCGCTTGGAGTACGCTATTACTCTCTGTGGTCAACTTCCCCCTCCATGCGTTCTTCTCTTTCTTCCGGAACCCCGAAATATCGGCCAACACTCCAAACTCCGAAAAACAAGTGGTAAGAAATCGGGAACGGCTCTATCGTTAGATGTTATCGAAGTAGCCGCGACGATTCTTCATTTGCTGTTCTTTCGTCCGTTTGTCGTAGTGCTTTTTCAGTACATCGGCACTCACGTCCATTCGTTCCGATACGGCCTCGATTGGTACGTCACTCCTTCGTGCGTGCGTTATTGCGCCTTTCCGAAGGGAGTGCGAAGCGTGTGATGATGGACATTTTGAGGCGGCATGGTAAGAACTGGCCGCGTCACAGTCCTCTGGCTCACGGTCGTGAGGGCAGTCAAGCCCGTAATCGCAAGGTCGGGTAGTACGGTAGCAGTTGCTTCGGATAGAGGTCTTCGAGATACGTCCTTGGCGGGTCGTCAGTAGCGGCTCACGACCGAACTCGTCAACCTTGGAGAATCGGTGATGGTCGATGTAATCCGCCACGATCTGGTTCACGTTGGGCTTGAGAGAGACAACACGCTCACCCGCCTTCCCATTTTTCAGCGGAGTATCTTCATCGGGGCGGTGATGGACTTCGAGAGTCCGTTTTTCCGTATCGTAGTCATCGAGGTCGATTGCTCGGAGCGCGCCGTTTCGCATCCCGGTATGCCACAGTAACTCGAAGATGACGTGTTCGCGCTGTGAGTAGTTGAATTTCCGCTGGTATTCGATGATGGTTTGTGCGGTTTCGGCGTCAACGTAGTCATCGTTCACGTCCTCTTTGTTCTTCATCGTCGGCGGGTCGATGTAGTCCGACAGACCGGAACGAACCGCGTCAATACTCTCGCAGAAGGCAATGAAGACCTTGAGGGTACTCAGTTGGGTCGCCATTGTGACCTTGTTGCAGTCGCCCTTCTCTCGACGCCATTTCTTGTACCGATGGAAGTGCCGACCGCTGAGGTCGTTCATATTCGTCACGCCACCCTCGGTGTTACACCACTCAATGAAGGGAGATAGCCGGTACTTGTGCGCCCGGTAAGTGGCGTCGGCAAGTTCGCCACGGCGGTTTTCGAGATACCATTCTTTCGCTTCCTGCGGTTCGATCGGCTGGAGTTCGTTTGTCATTGGTGGGCCTCGCGCTCAGCACACCAACAGCGACACCTCGGTAATCCTCCTGCCCGGAGGCGCTAAAAGCGCCGGAGGGCGTCGGGGGTTCAATTCCCTCCCGGCCCGTTTTCCTGAAGAACCACGAACCGCGTAGCGGTTCGGCCGCGCGAAGCCGACCGATCTCGACGGCGTCGAGACACGGGTGGCCTCCCGGTACACCGAAGTAGCGCACGCGCCGAGGTGGTGCATGGAGGAGTCGGAGGGGGATCGCCGGGTCGTCGTCGCCTCGGACGCGAGCGAGGCAGGCCGTGAGTCCGTTGGGGACGCGCTCGCCGCCGCGTTCGACGTGCGACGCGTCGAAACCGCCGGCGCGTGTCTGTCCCGCGCGGAGGCCGGGAGCGCCGACGCGGTGCTCGCCGCACACGACCTCCCGGGGATCGACGGGCTCGGCCTCCTGCGCTCCATCCGGCTGTCGCGGCCGGCGCTCCCGTTCGTCCTCGCGCCCGCGAGCGGCTCGGAGGCGCTCGCCGGGGAGGCGCTCGCGGCGGGCGCGGACGGCTACGTGCCGGCGGACGCCGACGCGGAGACGGTCGTGGCGCGCGTCCGCGACGCGCTCGAGGAGACGGGGCGAGACGCGGGGGCGTCGGCGGGCCGACGCTACCGGTCGCTCGTCGAGTCCTCGCCGGCGCCGATAAACGTCTTCGACGCGGACGGCCGGTCGATATGGGGGAACGACGCGGTCCTCGACCTCCTCGGCCTCGACGACCGCGCGGACCTCATCGGGCGGTCGATATTCGAGCTGGTCCACCCGGACGACCACGAGCGGGCGCGCCGCGAGCTCGCGTCGGTCGTCGAGGCGAAGGAGGCGACGGGGCCGACGGAGATGCGCCTCCGAACGCCGGGTCGGGGGACGAGATACGTGCGTGTCTCGACCGCTGTCGGGCGGTTCCGCGGCGCGGACGTCGGACAGGCGATCGCCGTCGACGTCACGGGCGTCCGGGAGCGCGAGCACCAGCTCCAGTTGCTCGACCGGTGGCTCCGACACAACGTCCGAAACGAGATGACGGTCATTCGGGGGTTGGCCGAGGACCTCCGTCGCGGCGCGGTCGACGACGTGAGCGCGGCGGCGAGCCGGATCAGCGCGTCCGCGAACACCCTATTGAAGCAGGCGGAGCACGAGCGGGAGCTGATCGAGACGCTCACGGAGTCGCTCGGCGAGGAGTTCGTGCGCGTGAACGTGGCGGCGGTCGCGCGACGGCAGGTCATGGCGTGTGCGGCGGCGAACCCGCACGCGGACGTCGAGCTGATTCGGGCGGACGACGTGGAGGCGCGCGTGCTCCCGGCGCTCTCGACGGCGGTCCGCGAACTCCTCGACAACGCGGTCCGCCACAGCGACGTCGCGGAGCCACGCGTCGAGGTGTCGGTCGAGCGCGACGGCGACACGGGCGTGATACGCGTGGCGGACGACGGCCCGGGCATCCCGGCGGGAGAGCGCGACGCGCTCTCCGTCGACGCGGAGACCGACCAGCTCCACCACGGCTCGGGGCTGGGGCTCGCGCTCGTCTACTGGCTCGTCCGGCGCTCCGGCGGCGACGTCGCGTTCTCGGAGAACGACCCGCGCGGGAGCGTCGTCACCGTTCGGCTGTGACGGCCGCAACGTCGAACTCCCTCGCGCGTCGTAGCCGTCAGTACTGTGCGAGTTCGTCGAGGTCGATCTCGCCGGCGTCGAGTTCGGCCTCGATCTCGCGGGCGGCCTGCACCATGTTCTCCATCTTGCCGTAGGCGATTTCGCGCGGCAGGAGCTTGAGCCCGCAGTCGGGGCTGACGGTGAGTTTCTCCGGCGGGACGACCTTCAGTCCCTCGAGGATGTTCTCCTTGATCTCGGCGACGGACTCGACCTCGGCGACGTGGGCGTCCGTGACGCCGAGCGCGAGGTCGGGTTCGAACGTCGGGTCGGTGAAGACGTCGATCTGCTCGTAGTCGCCGTTCGCGAGTTCGACGTCGAACTCGTCGATGGGGTAGTCGTTGATCTCCGGGTAGATGCGCGAGTAATCGCCGTAGCAGACGTGCAGTCCGATGCGGACGTCGTCGGGGAGGTCGGCGACGATGCGATCGAGGCACTCGCCGACGATGGCGTGGTCGTCGGGCGTCGTCGCGAGCGCGGGCTCGTCGATCTGGATGTAGCGCGCGCCGGCCTCGACGAGCTTCTCGATCTCCTCGTTCACGAGGTCCGCGAGGTCGTACGCGAGGTCGGCCTCGGTGTCGTAGGCCTCGTTGAAGCTCCACGACGCGAGCGTGTAGGGGCCGGTGATCGGGACCTTCACGGGGCGCTCGGCGACGTCGGCGGTGAACTCGTACTCGTCGACGAGCCACGGGTCGTCGTAGGCGACTTCGTCGGCGACGCTGGGCTTGTCGAAGTAGTTGTGCCCCCAGACCTTCACGGGGCCGTTGAACTCGTAGCCGTCGATGCGCTCGGCGAAGAACTCGACCATCTCCTCGCGGCGCATCTCGCCGTCGCAGACGACGTCGAGGCCGGCGTGCTCGTGCTCGTGCGTGATGAGCCGAGAGGCGTCGTCGGTCGCCTCCTCCCAGTCGCTCTCGTCGAACTGCTCGCTCTCGCCCTCCTCGTGGAGGTCGCGCGCGCGGTTCAGCCACGTCGGCTTCGGGTAGGAGCCGACGACGGTCGTCAGCAGGAAGTGGTCGTGCTCGTGCTCGGGCGGTCGGAACTGCTCTCGGGTGCTCATTGGTGGGCCTCCGTCGTCAGAGAGACGCCCTCGGCGAGCGTCTGGAGTTTGGCTTCGAACTTGTTCACGGGCAGGTAGAAGAGTTCGGTGTTCGGCGTCGCGTAGACGGTCTCGAAGTCGCTGACGGGGACTGATTCCTCGAACCACTCGATGCGTTCGCGAACCGTCTCGGCGTCCTCGACGAGCGTGTTCTGGCCGTCGACGAGGCCGAGCGCGACGGAGTCGGCGGTGCCGTACTCCTGGACGAGATAGGCCGACTCCTCGTGGGCGGTGACGAGGTCGTAGCCGAGCGCGTCGACGCCCGTGTCGAGGAGGTGGGCGTGCAGTGTCTCGTCCAAGGCGCCCCAGTAGGAGTGGAGGACGACGTCGGCGTCGGCGGCCTCGCTGACGGTCCGGACGGCGTCGCGGACGCGCTCGTGGGCGCCCTCATCGGGCGCGTCGAAGGTGAGGCTCGGTTCGAGGAGGAAGACGGTCTCGGTCTCCTCGGGGAACTGCGCGATTTCGCCGGCGAGGAACTCCGCGACGGCGGCGAGGAACGCCGACTCGTCCCCGTAGTGCTCGTCGGTCGCGAGGGTGGCGAGCGAGTAGGGGCCGGGCGCGACGGCCTGCAGGTCGTCGGTGAGGCGCGCGGCCTTCGCGAGGTCGGCGGCGAGGTCCCCGTCCTCGACGAGTTCGCCCTCGACGACCGGCTCCCGGTAGAAGTTGTTGTTGTCGAAGTAGCGCACGATGCCCTCGGTCCGGACGTTGTCGTGGACACAGAGCGGGTGGGCGAGCATGTCGTCCCAGCGCGCTTGGCCCTCGACGACGCGGTCGAGACCGGCGTCCCGCTGGACGCTGACGAGGCGCTCGCGCGCGGCGTCGTAGGTCGCTGTCACGTCCGCGGATTCGTCACCGCTGATGAGGTCGGACTTCTGGTGTCCTTTGAGGTCGGCGAGCCGCTCCCGCTGGTTGTCGGGGAGCGGGAACAGGCCGGCCGTCGTCGCGACGAGTTCCATGTACCCGGAGTTCGGAACCCCTACTGTTAATATTTTCCTTCCGTGTTTATTCTTCTCGGTAATTCGCCGTGTGCGGTCACGACTCGGCGAGCGCGCGCGAACGCAACGTCAGGTAGGTGATCGCGAGCACGGAGTCGAGGAGCGGCACGACGATGAGGCCGAGCCCGAGAAACCCCCAGTTCGCCGGGTCCGGGTTCCACGCGACCTCCGCGTCGCGGATCGCCTTCGCGTCGTTGTAGAGCGCAACCGGCAACAGGACGCGAACGAGGAGCGCGACGGCGATGAACGGCGCCGCCGGCGCCAACACCATCACGGGGTCCATGCTCCCGACGGACTCGTACGCGAACCCGACGAGGAGGAAACCCAGACACGCCTCGATGACGGTCACGACCGGCATCGCGAGGACGAGCAACCACCACCGCGACGCCACCGACGCCGACCCATCGCTCATACCCGCGAGTAGCGCCGACGCGGACAAACCGTTACCGGACGAGCTTCAACACCGTCAGCGTCTCGAATGGGAAGGACTCGTCCGCGAGCGCCGCCGCCGCCGAGAAGCCGCGCGCACCCGCGTACTCCACGACCTCATCGACGCCCGTCAGCGTGCTCACGAGTACGAGCGCGTACCCGGACGGCGCGAGCACGCGCCCGACGTCGTCGAGGAACGCCTCCACGACCTCCCGCCCCGTCTCGCCGCCCGTCAGCGCGACCTCCATCCAGTCCTCGCGCGCCGCCGCCGCGTCCGCCGGCAGGTAGGGCGGGTTGAACAGCACGGCGTCGAAGGCTCCCTCACGGAACGGCGCGACGAGGTCCGCGCGCACCGCCTCGATTCCGGCGTCTCGAGCGCGCCGACACGCGTGCGGGTTCAGGTCCGACCCGACGACGCGCGCGCCCGTCTCCGCCGCGACCGTCGACGCGACGTAGCCCGACCCCGTGCCGACGTCGAGGACGGTGTCGCCGCTCCCGACCGCGTCGCTCGCAACGTCCGCGAGGAGTCGCGAGTCCTCGGCCGGATCGTACACGTCCGTCTCGATACCGCGACGCGCCGCGAGGTCCGACTCGTCCGTCATCGCTCGCCCTCCGTGGACCCCGAGACGTCCGCGTCGTCCACGTCGTCAACCGGCGCGTCCGCCCCGTCGCGAACGCGGAGTCCCTCGGCCTCGGGCCGCGCCGAGAGTTCGCGCTGCGGGAAGGGGATCTTGATGTCGTGCTCGTCGAACGTCTCGTGAACCGCCGAGATGATCGCCGTGTGCGCGCGCCACTTCCGGCGCGCGCTCGGTTTGTCGATCCAGAACCGGAGGTCGATCGTGACCGCCGAGTCGCCGAACGACGTGAGGACGGCCTGCGGGCGCGGCACCGAGAGCACCTCCTCGACGTCGCGCATCGCCTCCTCGGCGACCTCGACCGCCTGATCGACGTCCGCCCCGTAGTCCACGCCGACCTCGACGTGCAGGCGGAGTCGGCCCTTTCGCGAGCGGTTGATAACCTCCTGTGAACCCACGTAGTCGTTCGGGAGCATCACGTACTCGCCGTCGAAGGTCTGGATACGCGTGTTCACGATGCTGATCTCCGTGACGATGCCCTCGTTCTCGCCGACCTCCACCCAGTCGCCGATCTCGAACGGCCGCGCGAACATCAACACGAAGCCCGCGAGCACCGCACCGAGCGTCTGGCGCGCCGCCATCCCGAGGACGATACCGAGGAACCCCGCGCCGATCAGGAACCCCGAGAGGTCGACGCCCCAGATACGCAACAACACGAACGTCAACACGAGGTAGATACCCACCTGAACGAGGCGGAAGGTGATCTCGACCTCGTGGTCGGTGATGCCGTCGCGGCGCTTCGCCACGTTCTCTATCGCGCGCCTGATCACGCCCGTCGCGACGTACGTCAGCGCCGCGATCGCGAGCGAGACGAACGCGCGCGCACCGACCGTGATCGGGTCGCCGATCTGGCGCAGTATCTCGAAGAGACGCGCCTCGACGTTCCAGATGTAGACGAGCGCGCTCCCCTCCGCGACGAGGAGGCCGAGCAACAGCAGCCCGAGGAGGAGGTCGAGGAGGCGCGCGCCGAACTCGCCCCGCACCCTGTCCGCGACCCTCCGTATCGCCCACCAGACGACCACGAACGCGACGACCGACCCGAGCGAGAGCGCGAGGTCGCTCCAGTGCGTCGCGAGGTCGGGGAGCGAGACGAGCGCGAGCGCCGGCGTCACATCGGCTCACCGTGGGCGGCGGCGAGCGCCGCGAGTTCGGCGAACGTCTCCGGCGCGAGGTTCCCGGGGCGCTTGCGTAGCAGGTCCTCGTCGACCGCCTCGACGACCGCTTCCGGGTCGCCGAGGTGCGAGATGTGCGCGGTGTTCCGGATCGCGTTCCGGACGTTCTTGCGGCGCTGCGTGAACAGCGCCTTCACGAAGTCGAGGAAGAACGCTTCGTCCTCAACCTCGTACGCCGGGTCGCGCGGCGTCACGCGGACGAGCGCGGACGCGACGCGCGGCTGCGGGTCGAAGGCCTCCTTCGGGACGGTCTCGACGACCTCGATGTCCGCGTAGTGCTGTGCGGTGACGCTCAAGCGGCCGTAGGCGTCGTCGTCGACGCTCGCCGCCATCCGCTCCGCGAACTCCCGCTGGAACATCAGCACCGCCGGCTTCGACTCCGGGAGGAGGCGGAACGCGATCTCGCTCGACGCCGAGTACGGGAGGTTGGAGACGCTACAGGTGTAGTCGGGGAGTGCGACCTCGAGGGCGTCGCCCTCGACGACGGTGAGCGCGCCGTCCGCGACGGCGTCGGCGAACTCCTCGCGGAGGAAGGACGCGAAGTCGGGGTCGCGTTCGACGACCGTCACGCGCTCGGCGACCGCGAGCAGGCGGTCGGTGAGCGCGCCCGGCCCCGCGCCGATCTCGAGGACGTGCGAGCGGTCGAAGGACTCCGCGTACGTCGGGATGCGGTCGAGGACGCGGTCGTCGACGAGGAAGTGCTGGTCGAAATCGGGGTTGCCACGGCCCGCGCGCCGGATGAGCGCGTCGGGATCCCGTCGCTCGGTCATTAGCGGCCGGTACGCTCCCGCCCGGTGTAAAGCCTCCTCTTAGCGCTCGGTGCCGACGAAGGCGCGGTACTTCACGTCCTCGTCCTTCAGTTCGGCGAGGACGCGCTCGACGATGGTCTCCTTCGGGTCGTGAAGCCCGGAGACGCGTTCTTCGAGGTCCGCGAAGTCCGCGAAGGGGCCGCGCTTGCGCTCGTCGAGGATGTTGTCCCGGAGGGTGTCGCCGATTCCCGGCAGGAGGTTCAGCTGGTGGAGGCGCAGGGAGACCGGCTGGGCGTCGTTGTAGAACGCCACGAAATCCGCTTCGTTCGCCTCGACGAGCTCCTCGACGACGTACTCGAGTTCGGACTGCGCGCCCGGCGAGAGGTCGGCGTACTCGACCTCGTTCACGCGCTCGATGCCCGCCTCGGCGTCGGGTGCGACGCGCACGCGGTCGCCGATCGAGACGTCCGCGTCGTCGCTCATCACGAACTCGTAGAGCGTGAAGTCGTCCGCCGCGACGGCGAGGCCGACCTGCTGGCGGCGGAAGGCCGCTCTATCGTCGTCCGAGCGGCCGTGCCGAAGGACGTCGAGGACGACGGCGTTCGTCCCGTCGTCCGAAGGGGTGTCGCTCATGGGCGACCGTAGGACGAGGGAGTTCTTAAAAGGTCGGCCGGTGGACCCGCTCGTGGGGGCGGATCACACGCCACTGCGGAGAAACGCGGGCGATCAGGCGTACTTCGCGACGACGTTCAGCACCTCGTCGAGCTCGTCCCCGGAGAGCGCGTAGCGCTCTTGGGCGAAGACGGCGCGGAGTTCGTCGCGGTTGCGCGGGAGCAGGTCCGCGATCTTCACGGCGGTCGCGGTCTCCGCGATCTGCTCTAGCTCCAGGAGGTCCTCGACGAGCTCGCGGGACTCCTCGCCTTCGAGCACCGCGAAGCGGTCGACGTGCTCGACGGCACGCGAGAGCTCGTAGCGGAGCTCGCGCTCCTCGTCGGCCGCGCGCTCGGCCTCGACGTCGGCGAGGAGGTCACGCGCCTCCGAGACGGTGAGGAACTCCTCGTCGACGGTCTCCTTGAAGATCGTCACG
Organism: Halarchaeum grantii; assembly: GCF_014647455.2. Lineage (NCBI taxonomy): Archaea > Methanobacteriati > Methanobacteriota > Halobacteria > Halobacteriales > Halobacteriaceae > Halarchaeum > Halarchaeum grantii. The sequence goes on from NZ_BMPF01000001.1 coordinate 342,113, forward strand.
CTTACTCCTGCGCGCGGAGGTGCGCGGGCTTGACGATGAGCGTCTTCTCCTTCCCGCCGTCGTCGATCTGGACCTTGAACGCGCGGCCCTGTTTCCCGACGACCTCACCGGTGTGCCCGGAGAAGCGCGGGTGGAAGCGACCCTCGTTCACCGAGGGGTCGATCTTCAGGTGAACCTTCTGGCCCTCGTCGTACTCCGCGACGGCGCGAGCGGGCGGGGAGGTACCGCGTTCTCGGGGCTTGTTGGCGAGCTTCTTCCGCGTGCTGTTGAGGGGTCCGTTGGAGCTCGGCATAGTCGTATGTGCTGTCGTACTGGCGTCTCGGTTATAAAACGCACGTTCCCGACTCGCCGTGGGAGGTGCCGCCGCCTCAACCGTTATGCACGCGGCGCCACCACCCGCACCTATGGAACTCGCAGACGGCGTCTTCGACCTCCCGGTGACGCTCGACACGGACGGCGGCGAGCGGGTGTTCCACCCGAGCGCGGTCGAACTCCCCGACGGTGGCGTCCTGCTCGTCGACGCGGGCTTCGCGCACACGCTCGACCAGCTCGAGGCGGGACTCGCCGAACACGGCCACAGCCTCGATGACGTCCGATACGTCCTCCTCACGCACCAGGACGGCGACCACGCGGGCGGCCTCGCGCCGCTCTGCGACCGCCTCGAACACCCCGTGACGGTGTTCGCGCACCGCGACGACGCGCCCGTCGTCGAGGGTCTCGCGGACCCGGTCAAGGGCGACCCCGACGACCGCTACGCGCCCGCCCCGGTCGACGTACAGGTCGTCGACGGCGTCGAACTCCGGACGGCCGTCGGCCCCCTGCAGGTCGTCGCGACGCCCGGGCACACACCTGGCCACGTCTCCTGCTACCTCCCGGACACGGGCGTCCTCCTCGCGGCGGACGCCACCGTCGCCGAGGACGGCGAACTCGTCGGGCCGGCGGAGCGCTTCACGCCGGAGGTGGCGCGCGCCTACGAGTCGCTCGGGCGGCTCGCGGAGCTCGCGTTCACGGACGTGCTCTGCTACCACGGCGGCCACGTCGAGGCGGGCCCCGAGCGGTTCCGCGAACTCGTCGCGGACGCTGAGGAGTGACGCGCGGGGAGCGAGGAGAGCGACGGCTGTGGGCGGAAACGACACCGAGCGGCGGTCGCTCGGGAGAGAACGAGTTGTGGCGCGCTCGCGTTATATGCGGCCGGTCTCCTGCACCTGCACGGACTCCACGCCGTCGACGCTCGTGAACGCCTCCTCGACGGCTTCCGTGCCGCCCGCGTCGTCGGGGACGACGACGGTGGGGAGGAGCGCGACGAGGCCGAAGGCGACCTCCTCCTGCTCGAAGCCGCGGAGCTTCGCGCCCTCGGGGAGGGAGTCCTCGAGGCGCTCTTTCAGCTCGTCGAGGTCGATCTCGGGGCTCTGCGGCATGACCTTGAGGACGGCGGCGACCTTCCCCATCGTTAGGGCCCCCGGAACCCGCAGTCGGGACACTCGTAGAGGTTGCTCTGCTTGCGGCACTTCGCACAGCGGTAGATCTGCGTGCCGCAGTCCGGGCACTTGAACGCCGCGGCGTTCGTCCCGGAGATGTTGATCCCACAGGAGACGCATTTGCGCGCCTGTCGACCTTCGCTCATACGAACACGGTAGCCGCGCGAGCAGTTTTAACTCTTGTCTTGTGCGAGCGAGGCGGGGCGAGGCTTCGGCAGGCTTTTGGACGGGTCGTTCGAACCCGCGCATCATGACCGACGACGTCGAGACGGTGACGTTCACCGTCGACGGACCGGACGGTAGCGACGAGTTCGAACTCCCGGCGGGCCTCGTGGACCTCCTCGCGGAGGAGGACGACGAGTCGCAGGCGCAGGTCGTCGCGGACATCGCGCTGATGGGCTTCGCGAACCGCGCCCACCAGTTCGCCCACCACGGGCAGGGCGAGGCGAGCGACGAGCTCGAGGCCATCGAGTCGGAGACGCTCGACCTCTTCGAGGAGCGCTTCGGCGTCTCCTACGGCGAGGCGACCGGCCACTCGCACTGACGCCGTGACGCCCCCGGTGACGGCGCCGGAGCCGGTTGCGGACGCGCTCCGCGCCCTGTGCGCCGAGCACGACGTCTCTCCTTGCGCCGTTGCCGAAGTCGGGAGCCGCGCGTGGGGCTACGCCGGGCCGGCGAGCGACCACGACGTCGGCGTCGTCTACGCCCAGCCACCCGCGAAATACGTCGTCCTCGACGGCTACGTCCCGGCGGTCCACGGCACGTTCGACGGCGTGGACGTCCGCGCGTGGAACCTCACGCGGTTCGCCGAGCTCCTCGTCGCGTCGAACCCCACGGCGCTCGAGTTCCTCGCGAGCCCGGTCGTCTATCGGGTCTGCCCGGGGTTCGACGCCCTCCGCGAGCACGCGCTGTCGTCGTTCTCACCCATCGACGCCTACCACCACTACCGCTCGCTCGCGGAGAGCGGGCGCGAGGACGCGGCGTCCGTTTCGACGCAACTCCACGCGGTGCGCGCGGCGCTCTACGCGCGCTACGTGCTCGCGACACACGCGTTCCCCGACCCCGATTTTCGCGCGTTCCTCGACGCCGAAGCCGCGCGCTTCCCGGACGCGTGGGTCGAGGCGGCGCGCGCCCTCGTCGAACGAAAGCGCGCGGGCGAGGGGGACGCCGCCGTGGACGCGTGCCCGGACGACCTTTTCGACCTGCCGAGCGACGTGGCTCCGGACGCGCACGCCGGACGTACTGTCGAGCGCGAGCGCGTGAACGAGTTCGTCCGCGCGGCGTTCGCGGACGCCTACGCGACGGTGTAGGAGAGGAGGACGCCGTCGTCGAGACGCTCGACGTCCGCGAGTTCGAGGTCGGGGAAGTCGGAGACGAAGCCGTCGCCGTCGGCGAGCGTCGGGGCGTCGCGACCCCCGACGAGGAGGCTCCCGACGTAGACGGTGAGCTCGTCGACGAGGCCGGCCTCGAAGAGCGAGAAGATGAGTTCGCCGCCGCCCTCGACCATGAGGCGCTCGACGCCCATCGCGTCGAGGTCGGCGAGCGCCCCACGGAGGTCGACGCGGTTCCCGCCGGCGACGACGACGTCCGCGCCGGCGGCGTCGAGGGCGGCGGCGTGCTCGTCGGGTTCGGCGTCGGCGACGAGGACGACCGAGCGCGCGCGGTCGTCGAGCACGGCGGCGTCCGGCGGCGTCCGGGCGTGCGAGTCGGCGACGACGCGCGCGGGCTGTGGCGACTCGCCGCGCGCCTCGCGCTCGGCGACGAGGTCGTCGTCCTTCACGGTGAGCGAGGGGTCGTCCGCGAGGACGGTGCCGACGCCGACCATCACGGCGTCGCAGGACGCGCGCAGGCGATCGACGCGCGCGAAGTCCTCGGGACCGCTGATCGTCAGCTGTTCGCGACGCCGCGAGGCGAGCTTCCCGTCCACGCTCGTCGCGGCGTTCACGAGGACGTGCATACGCGCCATCGCGGGGCGAACGGGGAAACCGTTCGGGTTCGCGGCGGGCGCCCCGTCCGTGCGTCCCGACGCCTCACGTCGCACCGCCCCTCACGCGTCGCTCGCCCGCCCTCGCGTTACTCCCGGACGCCCGCGTGGTCGGTGTGGAGGTAGATGCCGTCGACGTGGCCCGCTTCGGCGAACGGCAGTTCGCCGTCGAGTCGTCCCGGGGTTTCGGGTGCGGACGGGAAGCCGCCGGCGGGCGCGAACTCGCCGAAGGGCGCCTCGAGCGTGCAGTCGTGACGCTCGAAGAAGTCGCGGTACTTCTCGTAGTAGGCGTCGCGTTCCTCCGGGGGGAACTCGAGGAGTTCTCCCCAGCCGTGGTTCGCGAAGTCGAAGGCACCCTGCACGTGCGTTATCTCGCGGGCGTGACTCTCCGGGTAGCCCTCCGCGAGCGCGCGCTCGTAGACGGCGATCGACGCCTCGAAGACGGCGCGAAGGTGGGGTTCGCGCGCAGCGGCGTCGCGCTCGCTCGCGTCGCGGAAGAACTCCGTGTGGAGGTCGACGAGCCAGTCGCGGACGACCGAGTCGACGACCGGGGTGCCGAGCGCGAGCTGTACCGCGTAGTTGCGCCACGTCTGGTAGAGCCGCATGCGTCGGCAGAGCGGCGGCGCGGGGAAGGTCGTTCGGGCCGCGCCGTCGGCCCGTTCGCCATTGCGCGCGCTCGCGCGACGAACGCTTTTACGTCCCCCGCCCCAACTCCCGATGATGGATGTAGACGATCACGCCGAGGAGCTCGCCTCCGACCTCGGTGTTGACAAAGAGGAGGTCGCAGAGGGACTCCGCAATCTCGTGGAGTACAGCGTGCCGATGGAGGAGGCCAAGCAGAGCCTCCGCCGGAAGTACGGCGGCGATTCGGGGGGCGGGTCCTCGACGCCGACGTCCGCGGACCTCGCGGACGTCTCCCCCGACTCCGGGAACGTCACCGTCACCGCGACGCTCCTGACCGTGGGCAAGCGCTCGATCCGCTACAACGGCGACGACCACGTCATCTTCGAGGGCGAACTCGCCGACGAGACCGGGAAGCTCTCCTACACGGCGTGGGAGGACTTCGGGCTCTCGGCGGGCGATGTCGTCCAGATCGGGAACGCGGGCGTCCGCGAGTACGAGGGCTACCCCGAGTTGAACTTCGGCGAGTCCTCGACCGTCACGACCGTCGACCAGACGCTCGACGTCCCCTACGACGTCGGCGGCGAGGCGTCGCTCGCGGAGCTCGACTCGGGCGACCGTGGCGTCGCCCTCGACGTGCGGGTCGTCGAGGTCGAACGTAAGACGATCGACGGGCGCGACGGCGAGACGGAGATTCTCTCCGGCGTCCTCGGCGACGAGTCCGCGCGCCTGCCGTTCACGGCGTGGGAGCCGACGCCCGCCCTCGAGGAGGAGGGCGCGAGCGTCCACATCGAGAACGCGTACGTCCGGGAGTTCCGCGGCGTCCCGGAGGTCAATATCTCCGAATTCTCCGTGGTCGCGCCGCGCGAGGCGGCCGTCGAGGTGGGCGGCCCGACGCGAATGACCGTCCGCGAGGCCGTCTCGGGCGGTGGCGCGTACGACGTCGAACTCGTCGGGAACGTCATCGAGGTCCGAGACGGCTCCGGACTCATCCAGCGCTGCCCGGAGTGCGGGCGCGTCATCCAGAAGGGGCAGTGTCGCACGCACGGCCAAGTGGACGGCGAGGACGACCTGCGCGTGAAGGCCATCCTCGACGACGGCACCGGGACGACGACGGTCGTCCTCGACCGGGAGACGACCGAAGACGTCTACGGGGGCACGCTCGAGGACGCCCTCGACGCCGCGCGCGAGGCGATGGACCAGGAGGTCGTCGCGGACGACATCCGCGAGTCGGTCGTCGGGAAGGAGTACGAGGTACGCGGGCACCTCTCCGTCGACGAGTACGGCGCGAACCTCGAGGCCGTCCGGTTCCGCGAGAGCGCGGGCGACCCGGCCGAGCGCGCGCACGCCCTCCTCACGGAGGTGTCGGCGTGAGCGCGAACGACTCCGACTCCGAGGACGACCGGCCGCGCCGCGAGGTCGCGTGGCGCCTCTTCGCCGCCGAGTTCGACGACGCGGACTACCAGTACGCCGAGAGCGAGGAGGAGCGCGCGCCGAACTACGTCGTCACGCCGACGGGCGCGCGCGTCAACCGCCTGTTCGTCGTCGGCGTCCTCACGTCCGTCGAGCAGGTGAACGAGGACGTCGTGCGCGCTCGCGTCGTCGACCCGACGGGCGCGTTCGTCGTCTACGCCGGCCAGTACCAGCCGGACGCGCTCGCGTCGCTGGAGAACGCGGACGTGCCGTCGTTCGTCGCTGTGACGGGCAAAGCGCGCACGTTCAGCCCGGAGGATTCCGAGCAGGTCTATACCTCGATCCGGCCGGAGAGCGTGAACGCGGTGACACCCGAGACCCGCGACCGCTGGGTCGTCACGACCACTGAGCGGACGCTCGCGCGCGTCTCGACGTTCGCGGACGCCCTCGACATGCCGGAGCGCGGCGACGAGCTGACGGACGCGCTGGCCGAACGCGACGTCCCGTACGGGCTCGCGTCCGGCATCTCGCACGCCATCGACCACTACGGGACGACGCCCGCGTATCTCGCGGCGGTGCGCGAACTCGCCCTCGACGCCTCGCGCGTCGTCGCGGGCGAGCGCGACGAGGTCGCGGAACTCGCGCTCGCGCCGAACGAGGGCGACGGGACGGACGCCGACCTCTCCTACGCGGACGCGGAACTCGCCGACGTGGAGACGACGGCGACGATGGACGAGCACGTCGAGGCGACCCCGGAGGGCGAAGCCGTCACCGACGAACCGGAGCCGTCCCCGGACGACTTCGAGTCGGACGCGGGCGACACCGAGGGTGAGACCACCGAGGCTGAGACGGAAGAAGCCGATGCCGAGACGGCCGACGCCGAAACCGCGACGGCGGACGTCGAGTCGGTCCGAACCGAGGCGACCCCGGAGGGCGAGACGGCCACGGACGAGGCCGAGCCGTCCCCGGACGTCGACGACTCGCGCAGCGATTCGTCTGCGAACCAGAACGCTCGGCGTTCTGGTGATGACTTCGAGCCGGATGCGGGCGACACCGCCGCGACCGCTGATACCGAGGAGAGCGCGTCCGCGTCCGATGCGGACGACGACGAGCAGTGGGAGATGGACGAGGAGACGCGCGCCGAGGTCGAGGAGGAGTTCGATGTCGGCTTCTCCAGCGGGACGGAGATCCCCGAGAGCGACGGGAACGACGAGAGCGACCGCTCGCCGGACGACGCGGCGGCCGACGAGACCGGGAGCTCGCTCGGTGACTTCGAGCCGTCTCCCGACGACGAGCCCGACGACCAGACGAGCGACGACTACACCGAGGACGCGTACGACGAGCCGGAGTCCGAGGCGTCGGACGCCGAATCCGCGCCCGCCGACCTCGACCTCGAAGACCTCGTCGTGGACTACATGGACGAACTCGACGACGGCGACGGCGCCGAGCGCGACGACCTCGTGCGCACCGTTATGGAGGAGACGGACGCGGACGAGGACGAGATCGCGGACGCCATCCAGTCCGCGCTCATGAGCGGTCGGTGCTACGAGTCGGGCGACGACCACCTGAAGGCCATCTAGATGGCGCGGGTCGAACCCGTCCCCGACCGGCCGGCCGCCGTCGCCGACCTCGGGGGCGAGTCGGCCCTCGTCGTCGCGGACTACCACGCGGGCATCGAGCGCTCGCTCCGCCGGGACGGTCTCGAAGCCCGCTCGCGCGCCGAGGAGCGCCGCGACCGCGTGCTCTCCCTCGTCGTCTCCGAGGGCGTCGAGCGCGTCGTCTTCCTCGGCGACCTCGGGCACTCGATCGGCGAGCCCGAGGATACCGAACTCGCGGAGCTCGAGGCGCTCGTCGCCGAACTCCCCGTGCCGGTGACGCTCGTGCGCGGGAACCACGACGGCGGCCTCGCGGAGGCGCTCGACGTCGAGGCGACGCCGGCCGAAGGCGCGCGCTTCGGCGACGTCGGCCTCTGCCACGGCCACACGTGGCCGGCCCGAGAGGTCCTCGAAGCGGACGTGGTCTGCGTGGGCCACGAGCATCCGGCGGTGCGTCTCGAGGACGACGTCGGCGGGAGCCGCGTCGAGCGCGTCTGGCTCCGCGGGCCCCTCGACGGTGCGGCGTTCGCAGAGCATTACGACGCACCGCTCGACGTCGCGGGCGAGCTCGTCGTCTGCCCGGCGTTCAACAACTACAGCGGCGGGACGTGGGTGAACGTCGCGGGGCAGGAGTTCCTCGCGCCGTTCCTCCCCGAGGCGTGCCCGGACGCCGACGCGTACCTGTGTGATGGCACGCGCCTCGGCCCCTACCGTGGGCTCTGAGGCCACCGAGACTATCCCGTCGTGGCACGTCTCCGGAGCATGGCTGACTCGACGCTCGGCTGGTCGCTTTTCTCCTCCGGGATCGTCACGCTCCTGTTACTCGCCCTGCCCGGCGACGAGCTCTGGTGGGGTCTCGCGCTCGTCGTGGCGGGCGTCGCCCTCCTCATGCGACGCGACCGCCGATACTGACACGCTTACTCGCTCGTGACGCGCTCGGGCGCACGGAGTTCCGCCCACTCTCTGTCGGCAAGCCACTCGCAGAGCGCTTCGAGCTGGTCGCTCGCGGCGTCGAAGAGCTCCGCGCCTTTCTCGGCGCTGGCGGCCGTCGGGTCGCCGAACGCGCCGTTCGGGGAGTTCTCGACGGTGTCGTAGAAGGTCGCGGCGCCGTTGCGGGTGCGGATGGACGCCTCGGGGTCGACCGCGCCGCCGTCGCGGGCCTCGGCGAGACGCTCGTCGTGGACGAGGTCGGGGCGGAGGTGCTGTATCAGAGCCGTCTCCTTCGGGCCGGCGTGCGGGCCGTTCTGTTCGAAGGCGTCGTCGACGAGGTCGGGGATGGATTCGTTCCACATCCACTCCACGGCGTACGCGACGTCGTCGTCGCGGAGTCGGCGCCCGACCTCGCGGAGGTGCTGGACGTTCCCACCGTGCGCGTTCACGAAGACGACGCGGTCGATGCCGTGGTAGGCGAGGTTGCGGACGTAGGACTCGACGTAGTCGCGGAAGACGGGCGCGTCCACCCACGCGGTGCCGGGGAACTGGCGGTGGTGGGGGCTGACGCCGACGCGCACCGTGGGCACACGGAGGTAGCCGGTGCGCTCGGCGGCCTCGTCGCCGAACGCCTCGGCGATGAGGTGGTCGGTGGCGAGCGGGAGGTGGGGGCCGTGCTGTTCGGTGCTCCCGAGCGGGACGATGGCGAGCGACTCCGCCTCGAAGTACGCCTCCAGGTCGGGCCACGCCGCGTCGGCGAGATGCATGCGCGGTGACACGCGCGCCGGGGCGAGAAAGCTTGGGGTGGGGTTCGCGGCCGGCGAGGGGCTTAACTCGCTTCCGGCCCTTCTTCCGGCGATGAGTGAGACCGGCGTCGTGGACGCGTTCGCCCGCCTCGGCGACCCCGTCCGGGACGCGCTCTCCGAACGCGGGTTCGAGACGCCGACGGAGCCACAGCGGCGCGCGATCCCGCCGCTGGTCGCCGGACACGACGCCCTCGTCGTCGCGCCGACGGGGACGGGGAAGACGGAGACGGCGATGCTCCCCGTGCTCGACGCCATCGCCGAGCGCAAAGCCGACGGACACGTCCACGGCATCAGCGCGCTCTACGTCACGCCCCTGCGGGCGCTGAACCGCGACATGCGCGAGCGCCTCGACTGGTGGGGGGAGGTACTGGACATCGACGTGGACGTCCGCCACGGCGACACGACGCAGTACCAGCGCACGAAGCAGGCGAACGACCCGCCGGACGTCCTCGTGACGACGCCGGAGACCCTGCAGGCGATGCTGACGGGCGAGAAACTCCGCACGGCGTTGAGCGACGTCGAACACGTCGTCGTCGACGAGGTGCACGAGCTCGCGGGCGCGAAGCGCGGCGCGCAGTTGGCGATCGGCCTCGAACGTCTCCGCGAGCTCTCGGGGGCGTTCCAGCGCGTCGGCCTCTCCGCGACGGTCGGTGACCCCGAGGAGGTCGGGAACTTCCTCACGGGCGGGCGCGACGTCGACATCGTGGAGGTGGACGTCACCTCGCAGGTCGAGTTCGACGTCGTCGCGCCCGAGGTCCGCGAGAGCGACGAACGCCTGAGCAACGAGCTGTTGACGACGCCGGAGATGGCGAGTCACGTCCGGGCCATCCGCGAGCTCGTCGAGCGACACGACTCGACGCTGGTCTTCGTGAACACCCGCCAGACGGCGGAGGCGCTCGGTTCGCGCTTCAAGGAGGCCGGTGCGAACGTCGGCGTCCATCACGGCAGCCTCTCGAAGGACGCCCGCATCGAGGTCGAGGAGGCGTTCAAGGCCGGCGAGCTCGACGCGATGCTCTGCACGTCCTCGATGGAGCTCGGCATCGATGTCGGGCACATCGACCACGTCGTCCAGTACAACAGCCCGCGCGAGGTCGCGCGCCTCCTCCAGCGCGTCGGGCGCGCCGGCCACCGCCGCGACGCCGTCTCCTCGGGGACGGTCGTCGCGACGCACCCGGACGAGGTGATGGAGGCGCTCGCCATCGCGCGCCGCGCCGGCGCGGGCGAGGTGGAGACGGTGAACATCCACCACGGGAGCCTCGACACGGTCGCGAACCAGCTCGCGGGCATCGCGATGGACTTCGGCGACGTCTCGGCCCGGCGCGCCTACCGCATCGTCACGCGGGCCTATCCGTTCCGCGACCTCGACGAGGAGGCCTTCCGGGAGGTCGTCCGCGAGCTCCACGGCAACAGAGTGCTCTACCTGAACGAGGCGGACGACGAGCTCTCCACGTCGGGCGGGACGTGGCAGTACGTCTACGCGAACCTCTCGATGATCCCGGACGAGGAGACCTACGAGGTCTACGACATGGCGGCCGGCCGGCAGGTCGGGACGCTCGACGAGCGCTTCGTCGTGAACTTCGCCGAACCCGGCGAGACGTTCATCCAGCGCGGCGAGATGTGGCGGATCGCGGAGATCGACGAGGAGGAGGGGCGCGTGAACGTCTCGCCGATCGCCGACCCGGGCGGTGAGGTGCCGTCGTGGACGGGCTCGGAGATCCCGGTGCCCTACGACGTCGCCCAGGAGGTCGGCGAGATGCGCGCCGCGGCGGCCGCGCAGTTCGAGGCGGGCGCCGGCCTCGACGCGGTCGCGCGCGACGTCGCGACCCGCTATCCCGCCGACGCGGCGACCGTCGCGACCGGCCTCGAACCGATCGCGCGGCAGGTCGAGGCCGGCGCGCCCGTGCCGACGGACGACCGGGTCGTGATCGAGGCGCAGGGCCGCGCCATCCGGCTGAACGCCGCGTTCGGCCACGAGGTGAACGAGACGCTCGGGCGGCTGCTCTCGGCGCTCCTCGGCCAGCGCACCGGCTCGTCCGTGGGCCTCGACAGCGGCCCGTACAGGGTCGAACTCGAGGTGCCCCAAGGCGTCCGGGCGAGCGAGGCGGAGGCGATACTGCGCGAGACCGACCCCGAGCACGTCGCCGCGCTCCTCGAACTGTCCTTGAAGCGCTCGGACGCGCTGAAGTTCACGCTCGCACAGGTCGCCGCGAAGTTCGGCGCGCTCGACCGCTCGAAGGGCGGCGACGGCGTCGGCCTGAACCGCATCATGGGCGCGCTAGAGGACACGCCGGTCTACGACGAGGCGCTCCGCGAGGTGTTCCACACGGACCTCGACGTCGAGGGCGCGAGCGACGTCCTCGCCCGCGTCCGGTCCGAGTCCCTCGAGGTCGTCCGCCACGGCGAGCACACCCCCATCGGTGCCGGCGGCCGCTCCTCGGGGCAGGAACTCCTCACGCCGGAGAACGCGGACGCGAGCGTCGTGCGCGCCGTCCGGGAGCGCCTCATGGACGACCGCGTGAACCTCGTCTGCCTCCACTGCGGGGAGTGGGAGCAGGAGACGAAGGTCCGCAGGGTGCGCGAGCAACCGGAGTGTCCGCGCTGTGGGTCGACGCGGATCGCCGCGCTCTCCCCGTGGGCCGACGAGGTAGTCGACGCCCTCAACGCCGACCCCGAGTCGCGCGACGGCGAGCAGGAGAAACGCGTGGAGCGCGCCTACCGGAACGCGAGCATCGTCCAGAGCCACGGGAAGAAGGCCGTCGTCGCGCTCGCCGCGCGCGGCGTCGGCCCGCAGAACGCCGCGCGCGTCATCAACAACCACCGCGAGGACGAGGCGGACTTCTACCGCGACATCCTCGAGCGCGAACGCGAATACGCCCGCACGAAGGCCTTCTGGTGAGCGCGCTCTTCGCCGGCCTCACCGCGCTCGCCGTCGGGAACCACACTTAATTCGCGGGCGGGCGAAGACCGGGGTATCCCCAGATGAAACCGCTCCGCCTCGTCGCCGCCGGGTCGCTCTCGGCCACCGGCGTCATCCTGCTCGTGCCGATCCTCGATCACCTGCTCGCGGGACCGCCGCCGCTCGGCATCGTCCTCGGCGTCGTCGGCGTCCTCGTCTCGCTCGGCCTCGTCGCGGTCGGCGCCGTCGTCTATCGGCTCGACGTCTCGCAGACGAACGCCCTCCGAATCGCGGGCTGGAACTTCCTCGGCATCGTCGTCCTCGGCGTCGTCTTCACGCTCCTCTTCACGTACCGGCCGGTCGAGGACGCGGGCTTCCTCTTCGCGGTCGCGCTCTCGGCGGGCGCGGTCGCGCACGTCATCATCGGCGTGTACGACGTCCGGCGCATCCGCGCGGAGGAACTCGCGACCGAGCGCGAGCGCCTCGCCGTCGTCAACACGCTCGTCCGGCACAACCTTCGGCACGAGGCCCAGAACCTCCTCTTCGCCGTCGAGGCGGTGCGCGACACCGCACCGGACGCCGCCGAGCGCATCGAGGGCGTCGCGAACAACCTCTCGGAGATGAACGAGAACGTCCAAGCCGTCGAGGACGCCATCGGGGAGGAGCGACGCCGCATGGACGCGAGCGCGGTCTGCGAAACCGTCGTCGCGGACGTCAGCGAGCGCTACCCGGACGCCGACATCGACCTCGACGCGCCCGGCGGCCTCGCGGTGTCCGCCGGAAGCCACCTCGACGACGCGGTGACGGAGCTGGTCGAGAACGCGGTCGAGCACAACGGGAGCGAGACGCCGACGGTCGAGGTGCGCGCGGCGGCGCGCGGCGGCGCGGTCGCGATCACGGTCGCCGACGACGGCCCCGGCATCTCGGAGACGGAGCGCGAACTCGTCTCCGGCGAGCGGGAGATCACGCAGCTCGAGCACGGGAGCGGCCTCGGCCTCTGGCTCGTCCGCTGGGTCGTCGAGGAGTACGGCGGGTCGCTCACCTTCGATGACTCCGACCTCGGGGGGACGGCGGTGACGGTGACGCTCCCGGCGGCCTGAGGCCCCTCTTTCTCACTCCAGTCCGGCGCGCACGCGCTCGCGGAGGTCGGCGGGCGAGGTGGCGACGGCGTCCGCCGCCGAGTGGTCCATGTCCGCGCTCGCGCCGTGGCTGTAGCCGACGACGTGCGCGCCCGCGCTCGTCGCCGCCGCGACGCCGTGCTCGGAGTCCTCGACGACGAGCATCGCCGCCGGCGCGACGCCGAGGCGCTCGGCCGCGAGCTCGTAGAGGTCGGGCTCGGGCTTCCCGGGAACGTCCTCGCCGCCGGCGGTCACGACGACGTCGAAGCGCTCGTCGAGGTCGAAGCGCTCGAAGACCGACGACACCCACGACGGGAACGAGGACGTGACGAGGCCGACCGGGAGGCCGCGCGCCGCGACGTCGTCGAGGAGGTCGTGGAACCCCGGCGTGAGCGCGGCGTGCTCCGTGTAGAGTTGCTCGGCGTAGCGGTCGTAGAGGTCGAAGTAGCCCTCGCGGTCCACCGCGAGGTCGTAGCCCTCCGCCTCGAGCATATCGTACTGGTCGTAGACGTTGATGCCGACGACGCGCGCCGGGTCGATTTCGGCACCGGGGACGGCCTCCGCGAGAATGTCGGCGATCTGCTCGCGCCAGTAGTCCTCCGAGTCCACGACGACGCCGTCCATGTCGAAGACGACGGCTTCGATTGCCATACTCGACGGGAGGTGGGACGGCCCCGTCTATCTGTCGCCGCGCGGCTACCGCGACGCCGCGTATCGCTCCAGCGCGTCCTCGAAGTGTCGGCCGCGAATGCGGACGTCCTCGGGGTGGTCGGCGGCGTCCCCCGGGTGGGCGTCCACGGTGTCGCGGATGGCGTCGAGGGCGGCGGCGCGAACGACGGCGGCGAGGTCCGCGCCCGTGTACCCGTCCGTCCGCTCGGCGACGGCGTCGAGGTCCACGTCCTCGGCGAGCGGCTTCTCGCGGGCGTGCACCCCGAGGATGGCCCGGCGTGCGGATTCGTCGGGTCGCGGGACGTGGATGTGCGTCTCGAAGCGCCCGGGGCGGAGGAGTGCGGGGTCGAGGGCGTCGCGACGGTTGGTCGCGGCGAGCACGACGAGGTTCGGGTTCTCGGCCGCCGCGTCGAGTTCGGTGAGGAGTTGGCTGACGACGCGCTCGGTGGCCTCGCTCGTGTCCGGGCCGCGCGCGCTCGCGACGGCGTCGATCTCGTCGAAGAAGACGACGCAGGGCGCGGTGCGTCGCGCGCGCTCGAAGACCTCGCGAACCGCTTTCTCGGACTCGCCGACGTACTTGTCCACGAGTTCCGGGCCGGCGACGCGGACGACGTTCACGCCGCTCTCGTGGCCGATGGCGCGCGCGAGCATCGTCTTCCCCGTGCCGGGCGGGCCGTAGAGGAGGACGCCCGTCGGCGGGTCGGTGTGCGCGGCCTCGAAGAGGGAGGCGTACTGGAGCGGCCACTGGACGGCCTCCCGGAGGGTGGCTTTCGCCTCAGCGAGGCCGCCGACGTCGTCGAAGGAGACGTCCGGGGACTCCGCGACCACCTCGCGCATCGCGGACGGGTCCGTGGAAGCGAACGCCGTCTCGAGGTCGGCGCGCGTCACGGTGTCCCGGTCGTCGCGGATCGCCGCCATCGCCGCCTCCGTGACGAGCGCGCGCAGGTCCGCGCCGACATACCCATGCGTACGGTCCGCGAACGTCCCGAGGTCGACGTCGTCGGCGAGCGGCATCCCGCGCGTGAGGACGTCGAGGATCTCCGCGCGACCCCCGCGCGAGGGGACGCCGATCTCGATCTCGCGGTCGAAGCGCCCGCCGCGCCGGAGCGCGGGGTCGATGGCGTTGACCCTGTTCGTCGCGGCGATGACGACGACCTCGCCACGGCCCTCGAGGCCGTCCATGAGGCTGAGGAGCTGGCCGACGATGCGGTTCTCCATGTCGCCCGCGTCGTCGCGCTCGCCCGCGATGGCGTCGAACTCGTCGAAGAAGACGATGCTCGGCGCGTGCTCGCGCGCCTCCTCGAACACCTCGCGCAGTTGCTCCTCGGACTCGCCCTTGTACTTCGAGGTGATCTCGGGGCCGGAGACGCTCACGAAGTGCGCGTCCACCTCGTTCGCGACGGCGCGCGCGATGAGCGTCTTCCCGGTACCGGGCGGGCCGTAGAGGAGGACGCCCTTCGGCGGTTCGACGCCCATCCGGCGGAATCGCCCCGGGTCGGTGAGGGGGAGTTCGACGAGTTCGCGGACGGCGGCGAGCTCCTCGCCGAGGCCGCCGACGTCCTCGTAGGTGACGCCGACGCCCGCCCCGTCGCCCGTGCCGGCGTCCGCGTTCGCGCCCGCGCCCGGTTCCTCGACCGCGACCTCGACGCTCGTCTCGCCGGTGACGACGACGTCCGACCCCGGGTCGGTGTGCGTGACGCGGAACTCGCCGATCTCGCCGAGCGCGTCCACGCGGACGGTCTCGCCCTCGCTCACCGGCCGGTCGAAGAGGGCGTCGCGCACCGCGTCCTCGACGGCGGCGCGCTCGCGCGCGGGCGGGACCGACGGCGTCACGACGACGCGCTCGGCCTCGCGGACGGTGGCCCTCTCGACGCGAACGGTGTCGCCCACCGAGACGCCGGCGTTCGTGCGCGTCGCGCCGTCGATGCGGAGTTCGTCCGCGTCCAGCGTCGCGTCCGGCCACACCTTCGCGACGGTCGCGCCCGCGCCGACGATGCGGACGGTGTCACCGCTCAACACCCCGAGGTCGCGTCTGACGGCGTCCGAGAGGCGGACGATACCGCGCCCGGCGTCGCGCGGCGCGGCCTCGCGGACGACGAGTCGGCGACCCGAATCCTCGCTCATACTTGGAGTTCTCGCTCCGGCGCAAAAGGGTTACTGCGGGGAAAACGCCTAACACGACGGGTGCCGAGAACTCGAGTATGGTCGAGGAAACCCAGCGGGACGAGATGACCTGGTACCGCTGTGAGAAATGTGGACTGATGTTCGACGCGAAGGAGGACGCCGAGAGCCACGAGGAGACCTGCGACGCCGAAGAGCCCTCGTACTTGCAGTAGCCTACGCCTCGGGCGCGAACAGCTCGAAGCTGTACTCGCTCATCTCGTCCTCCTCGAAGACGAAGACTCGCCCGCGCGCGACCTCCGGGTCCGCGGTGATCTCCGCGGCGTAGCCGTCCATCTCCACCGTCACGCCCGGGAAGACCTCCTCCGTCTCGCCGGGCTCGAGCATCACGCGCCCGACGCCCGTCCCCTCGAGGATGTCGTCGTGCGTGTTCCGGTCGTTCACGTAGAGCATCACGCCCTCCGTCTCCGTCGGGTCGCAGACGAGCACCTGGACGTTCATCCCGGGGCTCGTCCGGAGCGTCCCCTCGTGGCGCTCGGGGGCGCCGTGGTAGAAGGTCTCGCGACCGTCCGCGTACGTGACGACGATCCCGTCCTCCGTCAGCTCGACCGGGAGCGTCTCCGGCGCGACGTCGTTCCGATAGCTCATACCTCGACTTGCGCGTTCGCGCGCAAAAGCGCCGCGCTCTCCGTGAGTCGCGGAGCGGTTGTCGAGACCGCCAACGGTAAGTGCCACGTCGGCTACTCACACGCATGGACGGCAGCGCCGAGGCCCCCGCAGCCGGCACCGTGCTGAACGCGCTCGCGACCGGCCGGGGCGCCGCGTTCGCCATCGACCGCTACGTCAGCGCGACCGTCGAACTCGGCGGGAGCGACGTCACGGGGTCGGTCGTCGGCGAACCCGACGCGGACACCCGCCTCGTCGAGCGCTGCGTCGAACTCGTCTGCGAGACCTACGGCGACGGCGAGCGCGGCGGGCACGTGGAGACGGAGTCGGAGATCTCGATGGCGGCCGGCCTCAAGTCCTCGAGCGCCGCCGCGAACGCCACCGTCCTCGCGACACTCGACGCGCTCGGCGAGGCGGAAGCCGTCTCGCGCGAGGACGCCGCGCTACTGGGCGTGCAGGCCGCGCGCGACGTCGGCGTCACCGTCACCGGCGCGTACGACGACGCGAGCGCGAGCATGCTCGGCGGCCTCACCGTCACCGACAACGAGCGGGACGTCCTGCTCGCGCGCGACGATCCCACGTGGGACGTCCTCGTCTGGACGCCGGACGAGCAGGCGTTCAGCGCGGACGCGGACGCCGCGCGCTGTGCGCGCATCGCGCCGCTCGCAGAGCACGTCGAAGAACTGGCGCTCGCGGGCCGCTACGGCCTCGCGATGACCATCAACGGCTTCGCGTTCTGCGGGGCGCTCGGCTTCTCGAGCGACCCGCTCGTCGAAGCCATGCCCGCCGTCGACGGCGTCTCGCTCTCCGGGACCGGCCCGAGTTACGTCGCCGTCGGCGAGCGGGCGGCCCTCGAGAACCTACAGGAATCATGGGAGACGAGACCGGGAACGACGTTCCTCACGACGACGCAGCACGACGGCGCACGGACGAGATGAGCCTCGACGAGCTCCGCGAGGAGATCGAGGAGATCGACCGCGACATCGTCGAACTCATCGCGCGACGCACCTACGTCGCGGACGCCGTCGCCGGCGTCAAAGAGCAGCAGGACCTCGCGACGACCGACGAGGCCCAAGAGGAGGCCGTGATGGCGCGCGCCGGGCGGAACGCCGAGTCCTTCGACCTCGACTCGAACCTCGTCAAGGCCGTCTTCCGGCTGCTCATCGAGTTGAACAAGGTCCAGCAGCGCCAGTCGCGCGAGGAGCAGTAGGCGCTCAGTCGTCCGCCGCGAGGAGGGGGTCAGTGGGCGCGGCGTCCCCGGCGTCGACACCCTCGGGGTCGGCCTCCGGCTCCGTCGCCTCGACGCGGGCGAACTCGCCGTCGTACTCGTAGGCGTCGTGGCCGCGCGTCGGGTCGACGACGGTGAGCGAGAGCCAGCCGTTCTCGCAGAGCGTGCGGACGTGCTCGTTGTCGGCGAGGACGTCCCGGACGCGCTCTACGGGCGCGTGGACGACGACGGAGAGGCGGAGGGGCTGGTGGTACGGGTCGTCGTCGGCGGCCATGAGCGACTGGAGCGGGAGGCCGGTCATGAGGTCGCCGCCGTTGCCCTGATAGACGCCGACGTTCCCGACCGGGTTCTGCGTGACCTTCGAGCCGCTGCCGTAGGCGGCGTTGTCGACGGTCGAGAAGTAGTACTGGGCGTTGATCCACTGCGTGACGACGACGGGGCCGGCGAAGATGTCGGCGAGGGCGTCGCCGTCGTCGCGTTCCCAGTCGTAGGAGTGGAGGAACGCGCGCCCGTCCAAGTCGCGGTCGGCGGTGAGGTCGCGCGGCCCGACGACGAACGCGGCGTTGCCGGCGAGCCCCCACTCGGGGCGCGTCTCCGCCCAGTCGGCGGCGCGGCGCTCGGTCTCGCGGGTCGCGTCCTCGGGGTCGACGGCCATCGCCTCGGCGCGCTCGGCGGCCGCGCCGGAGCGCGCGACGTCGAGGTCCGCGCGGAGCCGTTCGACGTCGGCGGCGTGGCTCTCGGGGACGTCGCGGTCGTAGAGCGTCACCTCGTCCGTGGTGGTGTTGTGTTCGGCGGCGAGGAACACGGTGTCCTCGGGGAGCTCGTGGCCGCGCTCGCGGAGGGCGTCGCGCACCGCGTCGTCGTTGCAGATGGCGGCGAGCACGCGCGCGTTCGGGCCGCCGGGTTGGCCCGCGCAGGCGCCGCAGTCGAGACTCGCCTCGTAGGGGTTGTTCGACGTCTCGCTCGCGTGCCCGGTGAAGACGACGAGGCGGGAGAACTCCGCCCAACCCATCGTCTCGAAGGCCGCCGCCGCGTACTCGACCCGCTCCTCGTGAGTCATCCCAACGGGAAGGCCGCCCTCGTGCGTGCCGTCGCGCTCGACGGTAGGCGTGCAGAAGTCGGGCACGCTCGGGAGACGCTCGTCGAGGGCGTCCCGGAGGTCGTGAACGCGCTCGGGGACGAGGGTGCGCGCGGCGAGGGCGACGCCGTACGCGCTCCCGGCGCTCTCGACGAAGCTGAACGCGGTCGCGGCGTTCGACTTCACGGCCTTCAACACCGTCTCGCCGGCGTGGAGGCGGCCCGTCCAGCGGTCGTGGGCGGCGCGCTCGTGTGCGTGGGCGTCGGCCGGGCGCTCGCCGACGTGGTGCTCGGCGTCGACGATCGGCGGGCAGGCGTCCGTGCTCGCCTCGGCGCCGTAGCCCTCGTAGCGCATCGGGACGCCGAAGAAGCCCGCGTAGCCGTGCGTCTCGTAGTCCCCGGCGGCCTCGAGGTGGCGGCGGAACACCTCGGAGCGCGTGTCGATGCAGAAGACGAGTTGGGCGTCCGCGCGCTCGGCGTCGCCCTCGGTGTCACCGTCTGCGCGCGCCGCGCTCGCGTCCGCGACGGCGTCGACGACCTCGTCGCGATAGGAGGCCTCCCACGCGCGCAGCCACGCCTCGGCGAGCGGGACGTCCGGCTCGTCCGGCGTGTCGGCCTCACCCTCTGCGAGCGGGTCGAGGGGCGCGTCGAAGCGCTCGGCGAGGAGGAGGCGCGCGGCGAGGTAGCCGACGAGCGTGATCGGGTAGGCGTCCTGCCACTCGTCGCCGCGCTCGACGCGGTATTTGACGAGGCCGGTCCAGCCGGGGAGGGCGTTCAGGTGGGCCTCGAAGACGGCCGTCCAGCGCTCGCGGGGGACGTCCGCGAGGACGGCGGCGATGGCGGCGGCGGGGTCGTCGGGCGCGTCGGCGAGCGAGGCGGCGTTCGGGATCCGCGAGTCGTGGCGCGCGGTCGTGCGGACGGCGTCGTAGAAGCCGGCCTCGCGGTTCGGCATCGGCCACGACGCCTCGCCCTCGTCGCAGAAGGCGGCGAGCCACTTCGCGAGCGCGCGGTCGACGCGCGCGGTCGCGTCGTCGCGCTCGGGGTCGCAGTCGTCGCGCTCGGCGAGGCGGGCGAGGGAGGTCTCGGGGTCCGCGTCGTAGCCATGTGCGGCGAGTTCCGCGCGGAGGGCGTCGGGGTCGATCCGGCCGCGCTCCCACGCGTCGCGGAACGTCTCGACGCCGGGGTAGGTGCGCCCGCCGCGCAGACGCTCGGCGCGCTCGGCGGCCTCGTGGAACGGGCGGTCCTCGTAGCCCGCGAGGGGGTTCGCGGTGACGAACGAGTGGATCGGCCAGTTCGTGCCGACGGTGTCGGCGGCTGTGGCGATGCGGTCGCGGACGTCGTCGGTGTCGTGCTCAGTAGGCATCGTACTCCTCCGTGTTCGCGGTGACGGTCTCCGGGGTTGGCTGCGTCGCGTTGCGGAGCGCGACGTAGAGGCGTTCGCTGCGGCGATACGCGCCGGTCTCGATGGCGAAGTAGACGAGAGCGAACGCGGCGGCGACGGCGACGTGGACGACGGTGAGATCGGTGGGCGCGCTCGCGATCACCGAGCCGGCGAGGACGCCCTCGACGGCGGCGTAGACGAGGCCGTAGACGGCGATGGCGGGGAGGAAGACGAGCGCGACGGCGCCGTACCGAATCGCGGGCGAGACGCCGGTGCGCCCGAGGGCTTGGCGGGTCGCGTGGAGCGTCGTCAGGACGACGAGGCCGGCGAGGAGGAGGCCGCTGTCGGCGTGGAGGCCCTCGCCGGTGAGGAGGGCGAAGACGGCGCCGCCCGCGACGGCGGTTGCGGCGGTGGCGAGCGCGCCGACGGCGGTGAGCGAGGGCGTCGCGCCGTGACCGTGGCCGGGCGTCGTGTGCGTGACGCGGCTCCCGTTCGAGAGGAACATGTAGGCTTTGTAGAAGCCGTGGAGGACGAGGTGGGTGACGGCGGCGGCGAAGAAGCCGAGGCCGGCCTGCATGAGCATGTAACTCATCTGCCCGGTGGTCGAGCAGCCGAGGCGGCCCTTGACGTCCGCTTGGACGGTGCGGAGGAGTTTGCCGACGAGCGCGCTCGCGGCGCCGACGGCGACGACGAGGAGCATGAAACGCTCGTCGGCGGTGACGACGGGTGCGAAGCGGACGAGGAGGATGCCGCCGGCGTTGACGAAGCCGGCGTGCATGAGCGCGGACGCGGGCGTCGGCGCGGTCATCGAGGAGAGGAGCCACGTGTGGAAGGGGACGAGCGCGGACTGGATCATCGCGGCGAGGAGGAGGCCGCCCGCGACGAGAAGCCAGACCGCGGGCGGGAGCGCGTCGGCGACGGCGGCGACGCCGTCGAAGGTCGTCGCGCCGGTCGTCGCCCAGAGTGCGAGGGCGACGGCGCCGACGAGCGCGCTGCTCGCGAGGAAGTACCTGCGGGAGAGCGACGCGGCGGCCTGCGCTTGGGGCCAGTCGCGAGCGTAGCCGATGAGGTCGGCCATGATGAGCCCCATCGCGAGCCACGCGAGCGCGAAGAGCGCGGTGTTCGCGGCGGCGACGAGGACCATCACGACGACGGTGAAGCCGGTGATGCGCGCGAAGAACGCGGTGACGCGCTCGCTCCCGGCCATGTAGCGCCGCGAGTAGCTGTGGACGATGCCGCTGAAGAAGGTGGCGGCGACCCACATGACGCCGGTGAGGCCGTCGACGGCGAGGACGCCCCCGACCGCCCACGTGGCGCCCGTGCGGACGTGGGCGCCGAGGACGAGGAGGCTCGCGGCCCACAGGACCCAGACGAGTCGGGTGAGCGCGGCGGGGAGTCGCGAGGGCGACTGCGGCGTCGCGGCGTCCGAGAGCGCTCCGATCGTCCGTGTGGTGTGGGTGTCCGACATCGTTCTGTGCGTATCGTGACGCGGGGAGGTGGGCCCGGTCACGTCTACCCCACACTACGAACGGATTGGGCAATAAACCTTCTTGTGTTCCCGATTCGTTCGATAGAATGCGTTATCTTTCGTGAAAGATTCGTCGGCGGCGAGCGCCGTGGTCGCTCACTCCTCCTCGAAGCGGCCGAACGGCGTCGTCACGTGGCTCTTCACGAGCACCTCGTCGGCCACGGTGATCCCCATGTCGAGGAGCTCCTCCGCGATCGGCGTGATGTCGCTGTCCGAGCGCCCGACCGCCGTCACGAGGAGGTTCTGCTCGCCCGTGATGAGCTCCTGTACGGAGACGACGCCGTCGATGGCCAGCACCTCGGGAATGAGGTCGCTTCGCTCGTGGATCGACGCCGTGCAGAAGAGGAGCATCCGGATCGGATAGCCCGAGCGCTCGTAGTCCACCTCGGCGCTGTACCCCTTGATCACGCCCGCATCCTCGAGTCGCTGGATGCGCTTTCGGACCGTGCTCCCCGACGTCCCGGTGCGCTCCGCGATGTCGCTCGAGGAGAGGGTGCGGGCGTCCTCCTGCAGGGCGTACAGGATCTCCCGGTCGACCTCGTCGATGTCTTCTGCGGACATACCGGTACGTTGCCCCGTCGCCGGCAAAGGGACTTCGCCTCCGCGAACGCCGCGTGCCGTCACGTGCGGGCTGTCTGAACGACAGTTCACATCGGAATATCTATGTGCACACACATTCAGATGGAGAGTGATGGCGGATTCATCGACCCGACTGGAGCGGCTCCTCGCCGACGAGCTCGGCGAGTGTTGCGACGCCGACGTCGAGCGCCGGCGCGCCGAACTCGACGCCGTCGCCGACGAGGCGTTCGCCACCGACGACGTGCGCGAACCGTTCGCCGTCCTCGGGAACGAGACGCGCTATCGACTCGCGCGCGCGCTCGCCGTCGACGGCACCGAGCGCTGCGTCTGCGAACTCGAAGCCCTCGTGGACGTCAGCGAGAGCGCCGTCAGTCACGCGCTCGCCGACCTCGTCGCCGCCGGCCTCGCGAGCAGGCGCAAGGACGGCAACTGGCGCTACTACGAGAGCACCGCGCTCGCTGACGACCTGTTCGCGGCCGCAGAACAGGGGAGCGAGACGTGAGCGACTCCCTCTCCGTCCTGGACCGGTACCTCACCGTCTGGATCGGCCTCGCGATGGCGCTCGGCGTCGGCCTCGGGCGCTTCGTCCCCGGAATCGTCGACGTCCTCGACGCCGTCACGTGGCACGGCACCAGTCTCCCCATCGCCGTCGGCCTCTTCGTGATGATCTTCCCGATCATGGCCGAGATCGACTACGGCCGCATCCCACGCGTCACCCGAACCAACCGCGCCGAGATCGGCCTCACGCTCGCGTTCAACTGGCTCGTCGCGCCCGCGCTCATGTACGGCCTCGCCGTGTTCTTCCTCGGCGGCTACCCCGACCTCGTCACCGGCCTCGTCATCGTCGGCATCGCGCCCTGCATCGCGATGGTGCTCGTCTGGAACGAACTCGCCGCCGGCAACCAGGAGATGTGCGCGGTCTGCGTCGGCGTCAACTCCCTCCTGCAGATCGTCCTCTTCGTCCCCTACGCGTTCTTCTTCCTCACCGTCCTCCGAGGGACCGCCGTCGACGTCTCGATGGCGCTCGTCGCACAGATGGTCGGCGTCTTCCTCGGCCTCCCGCTTCTCCTGGGGTATCTCGCGCAGAAAGTGGCCTTCCGCACCGTCGGTCGCGAGGCCTACTACGGACGCGTCATCCCGCGCATCGGCCCGCTCGGCCTCCTCGGGTTGCTCTTCACTGTCGTCGTCATGTTCGCACTGAAGGGCGACTACATCCTCTCCAACCCCCTCCAGATCGTCCGCATCGCCGCGCCCCTTCTCGTCTTCTTCGTCGCGCTCTGGACGGTCGCGTACGCCGTCAGCGCCGCCATCGGCTTCGACTACGCCGAGGGCGTCAGCCTCGCGTTCACCGCCGCCTCGAACAACTTCGAACTGGCGATCGCCGTCGCCGTCGCCGTCTTCGGTATCGGGAGCGACGTCGCGCTCGCCACCGTCGTCGGTCCGCTCATCGAGGTCCCCGTGATGCTCGCGCTCGTCCGCGTCGCGCTCGCCACCAAGGACTCCCTCTTCGGCACCGCCGGCCCCCGAGCCGCCGTCACCGCCACAGACGACTGAACACCCATGACTCACACACCCACCACCGACGACTCGCCCACGACCACCGTCGCCTTCGCCTGCGTGCAGAACTGGGCGAGGCGGTCGTCCCGCTTCGCTCGACGCTGCGACTCGCGTGCCCTGCACGCGGTCGACGAGGTGACGGCCTGATGACCGTCACACTCGCCTTCGTCTGCGTGCAGAACGCGGGCCGCTCGCAGATGGCCACCGCGTTCGCCGAGCGCGAGGTCGCCGCACGCGGCCTCGCGGACGACATCGAGATACTCACCGGCGGGACGCGACCCGCCGAGCACGTCCACCCGGAAGTCGTCGAGACGATGCGCGACGTCGGCATCGACCTCGGCGACCGGGAGCCGCGCGAAGTGACCGTCGAGGAGATCCAGCGCGCCGACTACGTGGTCACGATGGGCTGTTCGGCCGACGACGTCTGCCCGGCTGGCTGGGCGGGCGAGAACCGCGACTGGGACCTGACCGACCCCGACGGGAAATCCCCCGAGGCGGTCGCGGAGATACGCGACGACATCGAGGCGCGCGTCGCCGCCCTCTTCGACGAACTCGCTCAGTAGGTCTCCGCGAGCGCGTCCAGCACCTCGTGGTGCTCGGTCGTGTGCGGCGCGGTGAGCGGCGAGACGCTCGTCCGCCCCTCGACGACGGCTCGCAGGTCGCTATCGTCGGGTTCGTCCGCGACGATGCCCTCGTCCATCCGCCGCCACATCCGGTCCTCGAGACGGAGGTGCGCGCCGTCGCGCTCGACCGTCATGTCGTAGCCGTGCGTCGGCGTCGTCACCGACAGCTCGCCCGTCTCGGTGCCGGGGCGGGGCGCGTTCACGTTCAGGTAGTCCGCGCGCTCGAAGACGCCGGAGTCGAGCGTCTCCTCCACGAGGTAGGTGGTCGCCGCCGCCGCCTCGCTGTAGTCGGACTTCGGCGTCGCACCGCCCGCGAAATCCTCGCTCGTCAGCGTGAGCGACACCGAAATCGCCGGCACGTCGAAGAACGCCGCCTCGACGGCCGCGCTCACCGTCCCCGAGCGCCCGAGGACGTACATCCCGAGGTTCCCGCCCCGATTACAGCCCGAGACGACGAGGTCCGGATCGGGCGCGAGCGACTCCAGCGCCGCCACCACGCAGTCCGCGGGCGTCCCGTGGACGGCGTAGCCGAGGTCGTGCTCGTCGACCGTCACCTCCCGGGAGAGCGCGCGCCCCGTCGCGCTCATATCCGAGGCGGGCGCGACCGCCGTGACGTCCGCGACGGCGGAGAGCGACTCGTAGAGCGCCGCCAAGCCGGGGCTCTCGATGCCGTCGTCGTTCGTGAGGACGATATCCATGCCTCTCGGTGGACCGGCGTCGGGCAAAACGGTTCCCGTCTCGGCTCGCGCGCACCGCGCAGGTCGACGGCTACCCGAGGCGGTCGACGACGGTGTCCTCGTCGACGACGAAGTTGTACGCGCCCTCGTCGTCGTTCCAGAGGCAGAGCGCGGACTCGAACTCGAGGAGGTCGCCGTAGTCCGCGCTCAGGAGGTCGCGGTTCAGCGCGGTGCGGTTGACCAGCACCGCGTAGCAGTCCACGTCCTCGGAGCCGTCGCTCACCTTGAACAGCGGGTTCCCGCCCTCCGAGAGGTCGTCCGAGAGCTTCGCCGCGACGAGGTCGACGCGGTTCGAGACGTGCGTCTCGGCGTCCGCGAGCCGCGCGTACCTGCTCGCGGGGAGCGAGACGTCGTGGCGCCGCCGCCCGTCCGCCCGGAGAAAGCTGTAACTGTACTTCACCGTCTCGTTCAGGAACTCCGAGGGGCGCTCGGCGGCCTCCGCGAGTCGGCGCTGGAAGGGCGGCGCGGTGACGTCGGGTTTCTCGACGAACGACCAGCCCCGGTCGGTCGGGCGCTCGCCCGCCCAGAGGCGCACCGACGGCGCGTAGACGGACATGGCGCCGTCCTCGAGGTCGCGCTCTATCTCGCGGAGTTGGATGCTCGTGTTCCGGTCCGCCGGCGCGACGAGGACGAGCGTGCCGTCCTCGGCGAGGACGTCGCGGTAGGATTCGGCGACCGCGAGCGGGTCGTCGAGTTCGCTCAGCAGGCTGAACGCAGTCACGAGATCGAACTCGCCCTCGACCTCCGCGGCGTAGGCCTCCGCGGTGCGCGGGTGAAGCGTCCCGTGGACGTTTCTGGGGGCCGCATCGAAGAAGTCCGTGAGGACGTCGGCGGTCGGGCTCGGCTCGACGGCGTGATAGTCGAGGAGGCCGTCCGCCGGGAACGCGTCGGCGAGACCGAGGAACGGGCCGCCGACGCCCGCGCCGAGGTCGAGGACGCGCGCGTCGCGGGGCAGGAGGCCGTCGCGCGCGAGGTCGGCGGCGACGTACCGGCCGACCGCGTAGTAGTCCGGGAGGTGGTAGATCGCGTAGCCGAGCGCCGCCGTCTCGTCGTACGTGACGTCGTTCTCGTGGTAGTAGTCGGCCTTCAGGCGGCGGATCGCCTCGCGGAGCGCGTCCCCGGACGCACCGCGATGCCAGTCCGGGCCGTACGCGTCGAGGAGGCGGTCCTCGAGGACGCGCGCGTGCTCGGTCGGGAACTCGGTGATGGTGGCGTCCGGGACCGTCGCGGGCCCGCCCTCGACGGGGACGAACGTCCCGTCCTCGCGCTCGACGAGGCCGAGGTCGACGGCCTCCTCGCGGAGCGCCTGCCGGACGACCGCCGGATGGCGCGGCGTCGAGAGGTACTCGCAGATCTCCGCCGGGTCGATGGGGCGGACGTTCCGGAGGTACTTCGCGTTCGCGCGGAGGTCGTCTCTATCCACGGACATCCTCGAAGAGGTCGTCGTAGTCCTCGGGATCGGTCTCGGCGAGGCGCTCGGCGGCCGCGGCGATGTCGCGCGCGCCGTCGAACGTCGCCTGAATGTCCGCGTAGACGCGCGGCGTCCCGTCGAGGACGCGCGCGGCGAGCGCGGCGAGCTGGTCGTAGACCGGCGTCGCGAGCGCGTCCGGCACCTCGGTCTCGGCGGCGTCGGCGGCGAGCGCGAACGCGAGAACCGCCGCGTGCGTACGCCCCTGCACGGTGCGCATCGCGTCGTCGTGCTCCTCGGGCGCGACGTCCACGAGGTCGTTCCCCGCCGCTTCGAGGTCGCGACGAACGCCGTCCGTCGCCGGCCCGCCCGCGGCCGTCGAGACCGCGACCGTCCCGGGCGCGGCGTCCGCCGCGAAGAGCGGGTGGAAGCTCACGCGCTCGCGAGCCGGGGCGACGCGTGCCATCGCGTCCAGCGGCGCGCGCATCGATCCCGTGACGTCCACGACGGCCTGCTCGGCCTTCCCGGCGTGTTCGGCGACCGCCTCGGTCGCGACGCGCATCGGCACGGCGACGCAGACGACGCCGAACGACTCCGAGGAATCGAGCGGGACGGCGCGCGCGCGCCGGTCGAGCGCGTCCGCCGCCGCCTCCGCGCGCGCCGGGTCCGCGTCCGCGAACGCGACGTCGGACGCGACGGCGGCCGCGAACCAGCGGCCCATCTCGCCCGCTCCGACGACGAGTACCTCCATATCGACTGGCGATAGCCCGCGAGCGGGCAAAAGACGTTCGCTCCCCTCGCCGCGTCTGGGGGATTTAAGCGTCGTCACGTCAAAGCCTCTTGTGAATGACCGACCGGCCGACCGTCCTCGTCGTCGAGGACGACCGTGACCTCGCGGACCTCTACGCCGCGTGGCTCGAAGGCGAGCACGACGTCCGCATCGCCAACACGGCGAGCGAGGCCCTCGAGGAGTTCGACGCGGAAGTCGACGTCGTCCTCCTCGACCGCCGCCTGCCCGAGTCCTCCGGCGACGAAGTGCTCTCGTCGATCCGCGAAGAGGGGAGTGACGCACAGGTCGCGATGGTGAGCGCCGTCGACCCCGACTTCGACATCATCGAGATGGGGTTCGACGCCTACCTCGTCAAGCCGGTCACGCGCGAGGAACTCATGGACCTCGTCGGTCGCCTGCTCACGCGCCGCGTCTACACCGTCGAGGTGCGCGAGTACTTCGCACTCGCCTCGAAGCGCGCCGCCCTCGAGTCCCGCAAGGACGCCGAGACGCTCGCGGAGAACGAGGAGTACCAGCGCCTCCTCGCCGACCTCGAGGCGCTCGAATCCGCGCTCGACGAGGAGATGGGGTCGCTCAGCGACGAGGACGTCGTCGCGGTCTTCAAGTCGCTCAGCGACGGCCAACCGGACGACTGAGTCCCGCTTCGCTCGCGCGGCGTTCCGCCAACGCGCTTTTCACCGCCGACGCGCAACACTCCCACAATATGGAGGAGGGGGTTCGGATACTCCACGTCGGCGGGCCCGACGAGCGCTCGCGGGCGCTCGCGGACGCCGCCGGCGTCGCCGACGTCGTGTCCGTCGCTGACGGAGCGGCGGTCACCGACGTCCTCGCCGACCGCGACATCGACTGCATCGCCTGCGAGGACGCCGACGGACTGGACGCCGTCGCCGTCCTCCGCCGCGTGCGCGACACGTACCCCGCGATCCCGTTCGTCCTCTACGCCTCGAACGGCTCCGAGGAACTCGCTGCCGACGCCGTCTCCGCCGACGTCACCGACTACGTGCGAGCGGCCGACACAACGCTCGCGGAGCTCGCGGACGCGCTCGTCTCCGAGTCGCGCCGATATCGGGCCGAGCAGGACGTTGCGCTCCTCAACGACCTCGCGCGGAACGTCTACGAGCGCATCACCGAGGCGTTCGTCACGGTCGACCGGGAGTGGCGGGTCACCTACGTCAATCAGGAGGCGGAGGCGCTCCTCGAAGTCACCGCCGACCGCGTCGTCGGCGAGAACGTCTGGGAGGTCTTCCCGGAGGCGATCGGGTCGACGTTCTACACGGAGTGCAACCGCGCCATCGCGACGCAGACGCCCGTGACGTTCGACGGCGCCTTCGACCCGCTCGGGAAGCACTTCGAGGTGCGGGCCTACCCCTCCGAAGAGGGGCTCTCCATCCACTTCCAGCACGCCGCCAGCGGCGAGTCGACGCGCGGCGACCACCTGCTGGCGCTGACGAGCGTCCTCTCCTACGACCTCGCGGACTCCATCGAGAGCGCGCGCGCCGCGCTCACCGCGACGCGCGCCACCAACCCGGACGCGGAGGGTCTCGGGGACGTCGAGGCCGCGCTCGACCGGATGGAGGACCTCATCAATCACTCCATCACGCTCGCGAACGAGGAGGACTACTCGACCACCCACTCGACGGGATAGTCCGTGAGGTCCTCGTAGCCGTCCTCGGTGACGACCGCGATGTCCTCGATGCGCACCCCGCCCACGTCGGGGTCGTAGAGGCCGGGTTCGATGGTGACGACGTGGCCGGCCTCGAGCTCGACGTCGGCGCTGTCGCTCAGTCCCGGCGCCTCGTGGACGTCGAGGCCGACGCCGTGGCCCGTCGAGTGGATGTAGCCCGTCTCCGCTCCGGGGTCCGAGCGCAGCGTCGGATAGCCGGCGTCCTCGTAGACCTCACAGGCGGCCGCGTGGACGTCCGCGCCCGTCGCGCCCGGTTCGAGGGCGTCGAACGCCGCGTCGAAGGCCGCCCGCGTCAGCTCGTGGAACTCGCGGGCCGCGTCGCTCGGCGTCCCCTTCACGAACGTGCGCGTCATGTCCGCGTGGTACTTCGAGGTTTTATCGCGCGGGAAGATGTCGATGACTATCGGCTCGTCCGCGCGGAGCGGGCCGGAGCCGCGATTGTGGGGTTCGGCGGCGTCCGCACCGCAGGCGACGATGGTCTCGTCGAGCGCGCAGCCGTGGCGGAGGAGCGTCACCTCGATCTCCTCCTTCACGCGCTCGGCCGTGAGCGGGTCGCCGCCGTAGCGGAGGACGCCGCTCTCGGTGTCGGCCTCCCGGAGCAGGTCCTCGGCGGCGCGCATCGCCGCCTCGTTCGCCCGTTGGGCGACGCGAACGGACTCGACTTCCGCCTCGGTCTTCACCGCGCGCGCGTCGCCGACGTGGTCGTCGCGGTCCGCCGTCAGCGCGACGTCGCGCTCGCGGAGGGCGTCCGCGACGCCGAGCGGGAAGCGCCCGTTCGTCGCGACGTCGCCGACCCCGAACTCCTCGAGGAACGCGACGAGCACGCGCGTGAACGCCTCGCGGCGGCCGTGCTCGGCGGCCTTCGCGTGCAGGTCGTAGTCGGCGTGTCGCCGCACCGCGTCCGCGCGCGCCTCGTTCTTCGCGCGGCCGTACTCCAACCCGGAGACGAGGAGCGCCGTCGTCTCGGGCGTGTAGAGCGTGACGAACGGGTCGGGCGCGTCGAACCCCGAGAGGTAGTACTGGTCGGCGAGGTCCGAGCCCGCGTGCAACAGGTAGCCGTCGTGGCCAGCATCACTGAGGAACTCGTCGAGCGCGGAGAGGTCCGGGTCCATGGTCGGGAGTGCGCTCGCGCGCCCGAAAAGCGTTGCCGGACGGCGCGGGAACCCGCCTACCCCGGAACGCTTACGGGCGACACCCGCGTCCGCTCCGCGTATGAAGGTCACGGTCCCCCAGTCTCGCGTCCACGGGGACGCGCACGCACCGCCGTCGAAGAGCTACACGCACCGCGCGATACTCGCGGCGGGCTACTCGGACGGCGCGCTCGTCCACCACTACCTCGGCTCCGCCGACACCCGCGAGACGATGGGCGCCGTCGAGGCGTTCGGCGGCGACGTCGCCGACGTGCAGGACGTCCTCGAAGTCGACGGCTTCGGCGGGCGCCCCGAGGTGCCGCCGGACGTCGTGGACTGCGGGAACTCCGGGACGACGATGCGCCTCACCACGGTGGCGGCCGCGCTCGCGGACGGCATCACCGTGCTGACCGGGGACGCGTCGCTGCGCTCGCGCCCGCAGGGGCCGCTCCTCGACGCCGTCGACCAGCTCGGCGGGTCGGCGCGCTCGACGCGCGCGAACGGGCAGGCGCCGCTCGTCGTCGAGGGTCCCATCGAGGGCGGGACGGTGACGATCCCGGGCGACGTCTCCTCGCAGTTCGTCTCCGCGCTCCTGATGGCGGGCGCCGTCACCGACGACGGCGTGGACGTCGAGCTCTCGACGGAGCTGAAGTCCGCGCCGTACGTCGACATCACGCTCGAAGTGCTCGACGACTTCGGCGTCGAGGCGACGCGGACCGAGAGCGGCTATCGCGTCCCCGGCGGGCAGTCCTACGAGCCGCGCGACGGCGAGTACACCGTCCCCGGGGACTTCTCCTCGGCGTCCTACCTGCTCGCGGCGGGCGCGCTCGCGGGCGACCCCGAGGTCGAGGTCCACGAGGTCTACCCGAGCGCGCAGGGCGACAGCGCGATTATCGATATCCTGACGGAGATGGGGGCCGACCTCGAGTGGGACCGCGAGAACGGCCGCGCGGTCGTTCGCCGCTCCGAGCTATCGGGGACGACGGTGGACGTCGGGGACACGCCCGACCTCCTGCCGACGATCGCGACGCTCGGCGCGGCCGCCGACGGCACGACGGAGATCGTGAACGCCGAGCACGTCCGCTTCAAGGAGACGGACCGCGTGAGCGCGATGGCGGAGCAGCTCTCGAAGATGGGCGCAGAGGTCGAGGAGGAGCGCGACGCCCTCCTCGTCCACGGCGGCGAGAGCGACCTCGTCGGCGCGGACGTCGAGGGCCTCGGCGACCACCGCATCGTGATGGCGCTCGCCGTCGCCGGCCTCGTCGCCGACGGCGAGACGACGATCACCGGCGCGGAGGACGTCGACGTCTCCTTCCCCGGGTTCTTCGACGTGCTCTACGAACTCGGCGTGGACGTCTCGCGGGAGTGAGCGCGGCGACTGAACGATAGGGGGCGCCGCGAGGCGGGAGCGCCGTCGCTCGCGTATATGGGCTGACACGCCGGGACCGGAAACGGAGCGGACGGCCGGCGGGTTTCGCGGGACCGCTCCGGGCGACTCGTCAGGGCACGGGGCGCGTTCGCGACGTCCCGTCGGATAAACGCTCGCCCGGGTCCGGTCCGTTTTTGCGCGTTGTGCAAGGCCTTTAACCTCGGGCCGTCGAAGTCGGTGGTAATGAACGGGAATCGCTTCGGGCGACTCTTTCAGGTGACGACGTACGGCGAGAGCCACGGGAAGGGGATGGGCGTGACCGTCTCCGGCGTGCCCGCCGGCCTCGAACTCGACGCCGAGGACATCCAGTACGAACTCGACCGGCGCAAGCCCGGGCAGTCGATGATCACGACGTCGCGCGGTGAACCCGACGAGGTGACCATCCAGTCGGGGATTCAGGACGGCTACACGACGGGGACGCCGATCGGGCTGACGATCCAGAACAAGGACGCGCGCTCCGGGAAGTACGAGCCGTTCATCACGGCGCCCCGGCCCTCGCACGGCGACTTCACGTACTCCGCGAAGTTCGGGACGCGCAACTGGGGCGGCGGCGGGCGCTCGTCGGCGCGCGAGACGGTGAACTGGGTGGCGGCGGGCGCCATCGCGAAGAAGGTCCTCCGCGAGCACGGCGTGCGCGTGAAGGCGCACGTGAACCAGATCGACGACATCGAGGCCGACGCGGTGTCGTGGGACGAGCTCCTCGAGAACACCGAGGAGAACGACGTGCGCTGTGCCGACCCCGAGGCCGCCGAGGCGATGCAGGAGCGCATCGAGGAGTACCAGGAGGCGGGCGACTCCATCGGCGGGTCGATCTACTTCGAGATTCGCGGCGTGCCGCGAGGGCTTGGCGCACCGCGCTTCGACAGCGTGGAGTCGCGCCTCGGGCAGGCCCTCATGTCGGTGCCGGCCTCGACGGCGTTCGAGTTCGGTCTCGGCCGCGACGCCCGCGAGTACAGCGGGAGCGAGCGCAACGAGGACTGGACGTTCGACGAGAACGGCGACCCCACGCCGGTCGGAAACGACCACGGCGGCCTGCAGGGCGGCATCACGACCGGACAGCCGATCTACGGCGAGTTGACGCTCCACGCGCCGACGTCGATCCCGTCCGAGCAGACGACGGTCGACTGGGAGACGGGCGAGGAGAAGACCGCGCAGGTCATCGGCCGTCACGACCCCGTCCTGCCGCCGCGCGGCGTGCCGGTCGTAGAGGCGATGTGTCGGCTGACCGTCCTCGACTTCATGCTCCTCGGCGGCCGCATCAACCCCGACCGGATGGACGGCCAGCCCGGCGAGTACGACACCGACTACCACCCGACGAGCCCGGAGAACGACCCCGAGGACGCCGAGACGAAGGTCGAGTAGGGCGTCGAAGAGACGAGTCGGCACGCCTTTGCCGGGGCGCCACGTTTCGTGAGTCGATGGACGCGGCACAGGAGACGCGGTACAACCCGTTCGGGATGGACGAGGACTGTCGCAACTGCGAGGCGCTCTGTGGCGTCCGCGACCGCGTCGTCCACGGCTACGGTGACGTGAGCGCGGACTTCGTCTTCGTCGGCGAGACGCCGAGCGCGGCCGCCGAGCGGACGGGCGTACCGTTCACGGGCGACGCGGTGGGCGAGCGCTTCCAGGACATCCTCGGGCAGGTCGGACTGAACCACTCGCTCCCGGAGAGCGAGGAACCGGAGATCGAGAACGCCTACCTCGCCTATCTCACGCGGTGTCACCACCCGGAGCGCCCGCCCACCGACGAGGAGGTTGCGACCTGCGAGCCGTTCTTGAACGCGGATCTGCGGATGATCAACCCCGAGGTCATCGTGCCGGTGGGCGAGCGCGCGCTCGCGGAGATCGGCGAGGAGTACACGACGACGCCCGTCGCGGACCTCGACGTCGTCGAGCATCACGCCGAACGCATCCGGGGTCGGGGCTTCGAGCTGTTCCCGATGGTCCACCCGGCGGCGATGACCGAGGAGCAGGTGGACGCGTTCGTGACGGCGTTCCTCGACCTCCTCGAGACGGACTACCGGCAGACGAAGGGGCGACGCGGGCGGTAGACGCGGGCCCGGGAGCGCGACGACGCAATCGGGGACGCCGTCGACCCGGGAAGGCGTGCTTTGAAGGCCGCGCGACGCCGACGGCTGGGTATGACGATTCTCGTCGCCATGCTCGATCCGCCTCGTGAGGGCCTCGTTCTCCCCGGGCTCGCGGACAGCGTTCTGACGCCCGCCGAGGTGGTCGACCTCTACCGGGCGATGGCGAAGGACCTCCTGCGCGCCGGCGCGGACAGCGGCGGCGACCTCCTCGTGAACTATCGGCCGGACGACCTCCTCGCCGAGCCGCATCGCCGCGCGAAATCGAGCGAGGACGCGGTGCGCGAGCTCGCGGCCGAGGCGCTGGACGACGAGGAGCTCGAGGAGGCGCGTTTCGAGGTACAGGTCGGGTCGAGCTACGACGCGCGCGTCGGCAACACGGTCACGCACCTCCTCGAGCGCGAGGAGGCGTCGTCCGTCGCGGTCGCGGACCCCGTCGCGCCCCTGCTGGGTCGGAAGAACCTCGATTCGGCGGCGATGAAGCTCCGTCGACGCGACGTGGTTCTCGGCCCAGCGAGCGACGGCCGCGTCTACTACGCGGCGTTCGCCGAGCCCATCGACTTCGCGGGCGCGTACGCCGTCCCCGAGGTCGACACGCTCGCGGCGCGCGCTCGGGACGCCGGCCTCGACGTCGACTTCCTCCCGGAGTCGGTCGCCGTCCACGGGCCCACGGACCTCCGCACGCTCCTCGCGTGTGTGGACGCGCGTCGTCGCGCCGGGCGTGGCGTCCCGACACACACCGCCGCGTTCCTCGCCGATCTCCCCGTGTACATCACCGAACGTAGTGGGAAACGCGCCCTCGTGCGAGATTGAGGGTTCTTTAGTAGAAAAGTGCGAACAATTATAGCCCCACACCACGTTATGTGTGACCATGAGGCCATCAGTCGAGGTGGAGAGCGCACGGGAGTACGAGTGCCTCGCGTGTGGCGCGCGAGTCGAGAACCCGGACGGCGGCGTCTGTCGGGACTGCGGCGGCGCGCTCCGTAGCCTCGGGCGCGAGCGCGACCTGTAGAACCGACAGCGCTTAGGGGCCGGCGCGTCCACCAATCGAGTGCGTGGCGAGGTGGCGGAGCGGCCTAACGCGCCGGTCTTGAAAACCGGTGGCATTCAGCCTCCTGGGTTCGAATCCCAGCCTCGCCGTTTCTGTCGGATTCTCCGGACCGACCGCTGTACGGGATTCGAGCCAGTCGGACGAGTGTAGCGAGTCCGACGCTGTTCGAATCCCAGCCTCGCCGTTTCTATCGGGTTCTCCGGACCGACCGTCGCGCTTACTCTCGCGTGACCTCGACGGACGTCCACTCGTCCTCGTCGGCGTCGGTGAGGTCGTCGAGGACGAGTTCGAGGTTGCGCTTGTTGGCCTTCCAGACGGCGTCGAAGACGTCGCCGACGACGGGGACGGAACCGCCGACGGCGTCGATGGTGACGTTCGCGAGCATCTCGACGAGCGTCGTGTAGGAGACGCCGAGGCGCGCGGCTTCGAGGACGACGTAGAGCGAGAGGCCGACACCGAGGGCGTCGCCGACGACGGGAACGGCGCTGACGAGCGGGTCGACGCCGACGCGGAAGTCGGTGCCGGGGACGCGGACGCTCTCGTCGAGGACGTACGCGACGGAGCGCATGCGCTCGACGGCGTCGCGGTCGACCGAGTCGGGGAGGTCGTCGATGCTGGCGTCGAACGCCTCGGTGAGGTCGCGTCCTCGCGCGGCGGTCATAGTCGCCAGTGGCGCGGCCGAACGGAAAACGCTGGTGACGGTCGGGGGTGGGTCGGGTCGCGTCCGTGGAGAGTAACCGTTTTGGGTACCCCTACCGCACGTCCCCGTATGGAGGACATGTACGACGAGTCGGGCCGCGACTGGCCCCACGATCCGGACGGCGAGGAGGGGAGCGAGGGCGGCCGCAAGTACGGGATGGCGGTCCTCTCGAAGAAGGTCGAGGAGGGCGAGGACTTCCCCCTTCAGAAGGAGGCGTTCGTCGCGGAGTACGGCGACGACCCCGTCCGCATCAACTACGAGACGGTTGTCTCCGTCGCGGACATCTTCGAGCACGTCGAGGCCGAGGAGTACTCGGACAAGGTCGACTTCTGGAAGCAGGTCGGGCAGGGGATGCGCGCGGGCGACCTCTGGGACTACCACCCGGGCGGCGAGTAGCTACCGGTCGAGGCCGAGGCCGGCCGTCGATTCGGCACGCACTTTCTCCGCGAGCAGGTCGACAGCGACGCCGTTCGCGCCCTCGGGAACGACGATGTCGGCGGTCTTCTTCGTCGGTTCGACGTAGCGCTCGTGCATCGGCTTCACGGTCGCGCGGTACTGCTCGATGACGTCCTCGATGTCGCGCCCGCGCTCGACGACGTCGCGTTCGATGCGCCGGAGGATGCGGACGTCGGCGTCCGCCTCGACGTAGACCCGAAGGTCGAGGGATGCGGTGATGACGTCGTCGTAGAGCGCGAAGATGCCTTCGAGGACGACGACGTCCGTGGGTTCGACGTGCACCGTCTCCTCGGTACGGCGGTGCTCCGTGAAGTCGTACTGGGGCATCTCGACCGCGTCGCCGTCGAGGAGGGCGTCGAGGTGCTCGCGGAGCAGTTCCCACTCGAACGCCGAGGGGTGGTCGTAGTTCGCCTCGGCGCGCTCCTCGAAGGGCAGGTGGCCGAGGTCGTCGTAGTAGTTGTCGATGGGGATGAGCGTGACCGCGTCGGCGTGCCCGTCGACCATCTCCCGTGCGAGCGTCGTCTTCCCCGCCCCGGTACCGCCCGCGATACCGATGGCGAACGACGGCGTTGTCATCGCCGTGTCAAACCCGCCAGAGGCGTTTGAACGACTCGGTTTCGTTCCCGGGGACACGCTTTTACCGTGTGGTGTGATAGCTGGAACCATGACCCCTGTCCCGATCCGCGACGTGATGTCCCGCGAGTTCGTCGGCGTCGGCGAGAGCGACGGCCTCCGCGAGACCGTCGCGCTCCTCCGGGAGAACGACGCCGACGCGGCCGTCGTCCTGCGCGGCGACGACCCGGTCGGCTTCCTGAGCGCGCGCGACGTCCTCGACCACGTCGCCGCCGGCGACGTCGACGACGTCACCGTCGGGGACGCGATGGCGGACCCGCCGACGGCGCTCAGACCGGAGGCGACGCTCGCGGACGCCGCGAACGCGATCCGGCGCACCGACAGCGACCACCTGCTCGTCTCCGACGGGGACGGGCTTATCGGCGTCGTCACCGTCCGGGACGTCACCACGGCGTCGCGCGCCACCGTCGAACCCGTCCCCGACGCCGACGGGGCCACGCCCGAGAGCGGGCCACCGGACGACCGGGACCGTGACGTGGCCGCGGACGATTTCTCCGCACAGAGCGTCTGCGAGGTCTGTGGCGGGCTCGCCGGGTCGCTCACGAACGTCAACGGCCAGCTCGTCTGCGCGGACTGCCACCAGTACTGAACGACGGACCTAAGTCGACCGAACGGCAGTCTCCGACGATGGCGCGTCCCTCCGCGAGCATCCGTGTCGACCGGCCGACGATGCAGGACCTCGACGCGCTCGTTGACCTCTGGGTCGCGCTCGTCGCCGACCAGCGCGCTCACGACACCCACCTCCTCGCCGAGGAGAACCGCTCGACCGCCCGCGACGTCCTCTCGCAGTACGTCGCCACCGAGCGCGTCTTCGTCGCGCGCGACCCCGTCCGCGACGCCCCCGTCGGCTTCGTCATGTACCACGTCGAGAGCGGGCTCTACGCGGAGGACGTCCAGCGCGGCGTCGTCGACAACGTCTACGTCGAGGGCGGCTACCGGAGCGCCGGGGTCGGCTCGCGACTCCTCGACGCCGCCGAGGACGACCTACGCGGCGCCGGCGCGGACGTCCTCGGGATCTCCGTGATGGCGGGGAACGACCGTGCGCGCGCCCTCTACGAGTCGCGCGGCTACACCGTCCAGCGCTACGTCATGGAGAAACCGACGGAAAGCGATACGCAAACAAAGGGGGACGGCGAATGACGACTCGCGCCAAGGGAGCTTGGGCGGTTCAAGCACTCGATTTGTAATCGAGAATTCGAGGGTTCAAATCCCTCCCTTGGCTTCCCTCCCCCGACTGGGTTCCGCGCGGCGCTCGCCGGCACCCGAACACCGAGGTGGCTCGTTTTCGTATCGATCCGTATGGACTCGGAGAGCGAGGCGTACGCGGCGCCGGCCGGGATGCACGTCGGGCGAGTGGCGTTGACGGTCGGTTCGCTCGACGCCGTGATACCGTTCTATCGGGACGCACTGGGGTTCGCCGTCGAGCGCGCGGACAGGCGAGCGCGACTGCGCGCCGGCGACCGGACGCGACTGGTGCTCGTCGAGGACGTCGACGCGCCGGCGCGCCCGAGTGAGGCGGCGGGACTCTATCACGCCGCCGTCCGCGTCCCGGACCGGCCCGCGCTCGCGGCGATGCTCGAGCGGATCCGGGAGAGCGGACATGCGTTGAGCGGCGCGTCCGATCACGGGGTGAGCGAGGCGCTCTACCTCCGTGACCCGGAGGGAAACGGTATCGAGGTGTATCGGGACCGCCCGCGAGCGGAGTGGCCGCGCTCGCCGGACGGGACGCCGGCCATGGGGACGCGCCCGCTCGACCTGTCCGCGCTCGCCGCGGACGCGCCGGACAGCCGGAGCGGCCTTTCCGAAGGAGCGGACGTCGGGCACGTCCACCTCGAAGTGCGTGACCTCGACGCCTCCGAGGCCTTCTACGCGGGGACGCTCGGACTCGCCGTCCAAGAGCGCGCCGAGCGCGCGGTGTTCGCGGCGGCGGGCGGCTACCACCACCACGTCGCGTGCAACACGTGGCAGTCCCGCCGCGCGCCAGCGGACGGCACCGCGCGCGGCCTGCGGTGGGTCGAGTTCGCGTATCCGGACGCGGCGAGCGTCGTGGCCGCCCGCGAGCGCCTGCCAGCGGAGCGCGTCGTTGAGCGGGACGACGGCGTCGTCGAGGTCACGGACCCGGACGGCATCCGACTCCGTCTCTCGGTCGACGCGGACGGCGACGCCGGACGAGCTTAGTCGGCGCTCGCCGGCGCGCTCGCGTCGCTCGCCTGCTCGGGGGCGAGCCAGCGGAGGCCGAAGACGACGAGGCCGCCGACGAGGACGAGCGCGCCCGCGACTTCGAAGGTGAGGAGGTAGCCCGTGCGGGCGGCGAGCCAGCCGCCGAGGAGGCCCCCGATGCCGCCGGCGCCCGAGGAGAGCGCGGTGTAGAGGCCGAGGGCGGCGCCGCGCCGGCCGGGAGCGGCGTAGCGCGCGACGAGCGTGTTCGCGGTGACAGCGATGACCGCCCACGAGAGGCCGACGGCGACGTTGAGGAGCGCGACGCCGAGGAGGCTCGTCAGCGAGGGCGCGCTGAGGGCGTACGCGGCGACGGCGACGGCGGGGAAGGCGAGCGCGCGCAGGCCGAGCGCGCCCGACTGCAGGCGGCGGATGTCGTAGCGGTCGGCGAGCGCGCCCGCGCCGACGTAGAACGCGGCCGAGGAGAGACTGGAGACGACGTAGAGGACGTAGACGGCGTCGTCACCGAAGCCGACGCCGGCGAGGAAGTCGGGGAGCGGGGCGCTGAAGACGCTGAAGCCGGCGAAGAAGACGGAGACGGCGGCGAGGTAGACGGCGAGCGGGCGGGAGACGCCGTCGAGGAGCGACCGCGGATCGCTGGTGCGCGCGAGCGAGACGAGGCGCCCGGGGAGGAGCGGGCTGAGCGCGCCCCGGGCGGTGCGGAGGGTTCGGGGCCGCCGGCCGAAGTCCTCGGCGTCCGGGGCGTCGGCGACCCGGGGGAGCCAGCGCGCGGCGGCGAGCGTGGCGGCGACGAGGAGGCCGGCACAGACGACGAGGAGGGAGCGCTGGACGGCGAGCGGGTCGAGGAGGCTCCCGACGGCGCGCGTCCAGACCGCACCGAGGACGAGGCCGCCCGCCCAGCCGTAGCCCTGATACTTGCTGAGGCGGGCGATGCGGCCGCTCCACTCGCGCGCGCTGGTGTCGGCGAGGACGAGCGTCGTGAAGACGGGGCTGACGCTCGCGACGCAGAGCCAGAGGACGGAGTCGACGAGGACGACCGCGAGCACGCCGTCGAGGAAGGGGAGGACTGCGGTGGCGACGGCGATGCCGCCGAGGCCGGCGAGGGCGAACGGGCGGTGGCGACCCGTGCGGTCGACGAGCGCGCCGACGCCGAGCGCGCCCGGCACCATCGCGACCGACGTCGCGAACCAGAGGACGCCGAGGTCGAAGGCGGTCCCGCCGAGGCCGACGACGAAGAGCGGGACGAGCAGAGAGATCGCACCGATGGCGACGTTCGCGCCGGCCCACGCGTAGAGCCAGCGGTCGCTCGCGTTCTGAGACACGCCGAGTGCTCGGAGCGTCGGCGTCAAAAACCCCCGGAAACGAGGAGGCGGTCGGCCGGCGTGCGCTCGGAGCGGCGCCCCCACAGTACCGCCGTCGCGGCGTTCGCCGTCGTCCTCCGGCATCGCGAGCGCCGCGGCCTCCCGAGGCGACGGAAGACGTAAATCGCGGGACGGACTACTCCGCGTGTGGCACATCCGCTCCGGTTTCGGCACTCCGAGGAGACGTGGTCCGCGGAGCGCGTCCGCTCGCAGCTCCTCGCCGACCTCGACGACAACATCGGAGCGACGGCGACGAGCCCGTGGTTCAAAGCGCCCCCGGGCTACGCGGCGCAGCGCTTCGAGATGGACAACGGCGACCTCGCGCTCTTCGCGTACGACGAGACGGGTGCGGGCGCGTACTGGCTCGGGAACACGGAGACGCCGAGCGCGCTCTGGCGCACCGACAAATGCACGTTCGCCGAGGCCCCCTTCGAGGTGTCGCGGTGGGCGCAGCGCGAACTCCTCGCCGGCCTCCACGAGGAGGCGCCGTGGCTCGGCGAGTACAGATACCTCTCGTGGTTCTTCCTCCCCGTGTTCTACTCGAAGGATGGCCGCGAGACCACCCGGGAGTTCTTCCGCGAGCACGCCGCCGGCTTCCCGGACGCCGACCGCGAGGACGCCCTCGCCTTCTACGACGACTTCCTGAAGACCGGCGTCTTCGAGGAGCACCGGCACGTGATGGCGGGGAAGCTCGGCACCTCCGAGTACCTCGACCTGACGCGGACGGCGGCGGCGATGGGCGAGTTCGACGCCGCGTGGCTCCTCCACGAGGCGGGCTACGAGATCACCCCCGAGATCGAGGTGGCGACCGGCCACTCGCTCGACTTTCGTGCCGAACGCCCCGGCGAGGACGGCGCGTACCTCGTGGAGGTGACGCGCCCGCTGCCGCCGAGCCGCCGGTCGGCGGGGACGCCGGCGGCCGCCATCCGGGACACCGTGGACACGAAGGCGAACGGCGACGGCCAGTTGGCCGCGCACGGCGGCGGCGCGACGCTCTTCGTGGACTGCTCGAGCTTCCCGGACGACGACTGGGCGGCGCTCCTCGCCGAGGAGCCCGAGGTCCAGCATCGGCCCGCCGTCGTCTTCCGCGTCCGGCCTACTGGTGTGGTCGAGGGCTACACGAAGGGCGCGGTGCCGCTCGAACTCGAATTCTAATCC
Source organism: Halarchaeum grantii (assembly GCF_014647455.2). Classification (NCBI taxonomy): domain Archaea; kingdom Methanobacteriati; phylum Methanobacteriota; class Halobacteria; order Halobacteriales; family Halobacteriaceae; genus Halarchaeum; species Halarchaeum grantii. Next base: position 383,185 of record NZ_BMPF01000001.1, read on the forward strand.
GCACCCTCAAATGCGAGTAGGCCCCACTTCCCCTGAATGAGCGACGCCGACGCTGACACCGAGGCCGCGTGGCGCGAGCGCTTCGGCTTCGCGGAGCCCTACGACAATCAGGCGGACGCCATCGAGGCGGCCATCGACGCGGGGCGGGAGAACGGCTACCTCGCGATGGAGGGGCCCTGCGGAACGGGGAAGACGATGGCGTCGCTGACGGCGGCCGCGACCCTGCTCGATCGGGGCGTCTACGAGAACGTCCTCGTCGTCACGCCCGTCAAACAGCAGCTCCGGCAGTTCGTCGAGGACCTGCGGACGATGAACGCCGACAGCGACGATCCCCTGCGGAGCGTGGCGCTCGTCGGGAAGCGCGACCTCTGCCCGTACGGCCGCGAGGGCGTCTTCCCGGCGGACGTCGGGACGCACGAGCGCTGCGAGGACCTCCGGGAGACGACGGCGAACCTCGTCGAAGCGGGGAGCGAGGGCTCGCGCCACGACGGCGAGGAGATGGCGGACCTCACCGCGATTCGGACGGACGAGGACCTCGAGGACGCGTGGTGGGACCCGGTTCGGGCGCGCGACCTCGCGAAGTCCGCGCGACCCGGGCGCGAGTCCATCGACCAGTCGACGCTCGAGACGGCGGGCGCGTCCTCGCCGTACGTCCCCGTCCAGCCGTCGGCACCGGCGGAGTTCGACGAGGACGAGCCGCTGTTCTGCCCGTTCGAGTCGGACTGGTACGGGCGGAACCGCGGGTCGCCCATCGACTTCTCGGCCGGCGAGGACGCGGTCGTCACGTCGGACGAGTTCCTCCCGGCGGCCGTCGAGGCGGGGACGTGCCCGCATCGCGTGCAGAGCGTCCTGCTCGGGGAGGCGGACGTCATCGTCGGGAACTACAACCACCTCTTCGACCCGCAGTCGCGCCCGCTCATCGAGGGCGCCGTCGGCGAGGACACCTTCGTCATCGTGGACGAGGCCCACCGCGTCGAGGAGCGCGTGCGCGATTTGCTCTCGGACCGCGTGGGCGAGCAGTCGCTCCGCCGGGCGCGCAACGACGTGAGCGAACTGGTCGCGCGGGCGACCCAGAGCGAGGGCGCGAAGGAGGAACTCGCCGCGCACCTCGCGGACTTCGACGTGACGCTGGACGACGTGCGGCGCGCTCGGGACTTCTACGACGACGTGGCGGCGTGGCTCGCGGGCGAGGTGGGCGAGCGCCTCGAGGCGGAGTTCGACGGCCGGCGGGCGTGGCCGGAGCGCGACGTCGAACTCCCGCTCCGTGACCCGTCGGTGGACGAGCCCGACGACCTGACGCGCTGGGCGGAGCGCGAGGGGTACACGGGCGACTTCTGGCGCCGCCTCGTCCACGTCGGGATGGCGGTCGAGGACGTCCTCGAGGAAGAGGAGGAGGCGGAGCGCGCGACGGTCGTCGGCGCCGTCTCGCGGACGTTCACGAACTGGTGGGAGCGCGACCACGCGACGTACTTCCGCGAGATCGAACTCGAGCACGCGCCGACGGAGGCGCCATCGGGCGAGCCGTGGGAGGCGCAGTACACGGCGGGGCTCGTGATGTACAACTGCATGCCGGGCGACGCGGTGCGCGACGTGCTCGCGGGCTTGGGTGGTGGGGTGTTGATGTCGGCGACGCTCGAACCCATCGGCGTCTTCCGCGAGGTCGTCGGGTTGGACGCGCTCGAAAACGACCCGGAGGAGCCGCGCCCGGTGACGGAGCGGACGTACGACCTGCCGTTCCCGGAGGAGAACCGGGCATCGTGGACGGTGGCGGCGACGCCGTTCACGGCGCGCAATCGGGGCGAGCCGACGAGCGAGAACGGGAACGCGACGCGCGAGCAGTACCGCTACGTCCTGCGGACGGTCGCGCGCAGTCACGGGAACGTGATGGTGTGCATGCCGAACTACCGGGAGGCGGCGTGGGCGGGCGACTACCTCGCGGACGCGACGGAGAAGGACGTGCTCGTGGACGCGAGTTCGAGCGACGGGGAGACCGAGCGCCTCAAGCGGGAGTTCTTCCGGGGACCCGGGAAGGTGCTCGTCACCTCCACCAGGGGAACGCTGACGGAGGGCGTGGACTACGACGGCGACAAACTCCACTGCTGTGCGGTGGTCGGCGTCCCCCTCGTGAACGTCGCGTCGCCGCGCGTGCGGGCGGTACGCCGGGCGTACGCGGACGCGTTCGGCGAGGAGAACGCCTTCGCGTACGCGCTGACGGTCCCGGCGGTGCGGCGCTCGCGGCAGGCGATCGGGCGCGTCGTCCGGGGGCGCGAGGAGCGCGGCGTCCGCGTCTTCGTCGGGGAGCGCTACACCGAGGACGCGCCGCGCTCCGTCTACGAGTACCTCGGCCCGGAGGAGCGCGCGGAGTTCGTCCGCATGACGCCGGAGTTCCTCGGCCCCCAGTTCGAGCGATTCTGGGATTAACGACCGTGAGGGACCCGATACGTCGGGTGACAATCGTTGCCGGGGAAGGTTACGTTTTTATGCGTCCGCGTCGTTCGTGTGGGTATGAGTGTCAACATTCGTGCGCCGAACGAACGGTCCTGCGTCCGATGCGGCCGACGAGAGGCATGGGACGACGACGTCATTGCGTGGCGCGTACCCGACGGTGACGAGGGAGAAGTATCCTGCATCCACAACTGGGACGTAACCGGCGAGTTCAGGCCGGTCGAGCGGTAACGTAGCGTTCGTCGTCGCGTTCGACCACACCGCGTTCTTCGAGTGTTTTCAACACGCTGAACAGCGTTATCCGCTGGAGGTCGAGACCGTCGCGGAGCTCGTCGACGGTCGCGCCCTCGTGGAACTGGAGGTAGAGATAGACGAGTTTCCCACGCGGCGATTCCACGGTTTCGGGGAGTCCCTTCGGCAGCTGTCGCGCTTGCATCTCGTTACGACCACGAAGGGGTACGACGACCATAAATCCATGCTACGACATCTGTCGAAATCCTCGGGTCGAGCGTCGGCTTCATGCCGTGGCGTGTCGAACCACGGGTCGTGAGTGACCGCCGCCACCACCGCCTCGAACGCCACCCGACGCCGGGCACGCAGAACGCCCTCCGCCACTGGCGCGACGCCAAAGGGGCGCTTCGCGTCGCGTGCAACTACGCGTGTATCGTCCTCGCGCGCCACTCGCCGAGCCTCCGGCTCAAGGTCCTCCTCTATCGCCTCCTCGGGATGACCGTCGGCGACGGCGTCTCCGTCGCCCTCGAAGCGACCCCCGACGTCTTCTTCCCCGAGCTCGTCACGCTCGAGGACGACGCCATCGTCGGCTACGACGCCACGCTCCTCTGTCACGAGTTCCTCCAGGACGAGTATCGGACGGGCGAGGTCGTGATCGGCGAGCGGGCGATGATTGGTGCGGGCGCGGTCGTCCTCCCCGGCGTCACCGTCGGACACGACGCGCAGGTCGGCGCGAACTCCCTCGTCACCGAGGACGTTCCGCCGGGGGCGACCGTCGTCGGCGTCCCCGCCGAACCGATCGAGCACGGCGACGACGGTGGGACGACGGACGGCGAGTCGGCGGCGTGACTACTCGCGTTCCTTCACGACGCCGTGCTCGAAGACGAAACTGTTCGGCACGACGTACTCGGTGCCGTCGTCCTCGACGTGCGTGACGAAGACGTCCATCTCCTGGACGATGCCCCGCATCTCACCGATACGCACGGAGTCGCCGATACCGTACGGCTGATTGAGGAGGACGTAGATGCCGGCGGCCGCCGACGCGAGGAGTTGCTTCGCCGCGACGGCGGTGAAGACGATGAGCGCGACGATGTACGCCGCGAAGACGAGGACGAGCGGGAGCGTCGCGACGCCGAGTTGACCGAGCGCGACCAGCACCGCGACGAAGACGACGCTGTACTTCACGACGCTCGGGAGGACGCCGATCTCCGGGACCTTCACGCCGCGGAGGCGCTCGGCGACGACGACCTCCGCCTTGTCGCCGGCGATGACGCCGAAAACGAGGACGGCCAGCGCGAACACCACCGCCGGAACGTAGCCGGCGAGCCGATACCAGAGCGTTCGGAGCACCACGAGGTCGACCACCGCGAGCGCGAGCACGACCGCGACGGCGTATATCACCCACGATGAGAGGTGCGCGAGGGTCGAGACGACGTCCGTCCCGAAGCGCCGCGCGGCCCGCTCGACGCTCGTTCCTTCGACGGCCTCCGGGACGCCGACCGCACGGAGCACCCGTTCGTTCACCCGTCCGACGAGATAGCCAGCGACGGCGCCGACGACGAGCACGGCCGCCGCGAGCAGGTAGTTGAAGTCCTCGGCGACGACCACCGACCAATCGACCGCCATCAGTACGCCTCCGGGTCGAGTTCGAGGACGAGCTCGCCGCCCTTGAAGGCGCGCACGAGCCCGTCGCTCTCGCTCAACACCACCGCAATCGAGTTCGTCTCGCGCGTGATTCCCGCCGCCGCCATGTGTCGCGTCCCGAGGCCCTTCGGGATGTCGACGCCCTCCGCCGACCCCTCGAGGTAGCGGTAGGCGGAGACGATCTTCCCGGAGTCCGAGATGACGAACGCGCCGTCGAGGCGGGAGAACTCCTTCAACATCACGTTCACGATGGGGTCGCCGACGTGGACGTGGCTCTTCTCGAAGGGGTTGTAGGAGAGGGGGCGGGACTTGTTCATCACCTTCCCGGCGTCACCGACGACGAAGAGCGCGCCCACGGGCTTGCCCTTCTGGCCCTTGCGACCGAGTTCGATCACGACGTCGAGGACGTCGCGGATCACCGCCGGATCCGCGCGCGAGTGCACGAAGAGGTCGTAGATGCCGGAGTGACGCTGGGCGTCCGCGCGCACCCGGGAGACGGTGTCCTCCCCGTCACCGAACATCGACGTCACGCACGCGAGGTCGTCGCCGTCCTCGACGTACTCGTTGTCGAGCGCGCCCTCGATGCCGAAGCGGATGCGCTCTGCGACCTCCGCGAAGGAGAGCGGGAGTTCGACGAACGCGTCCGCGTCCACCGTGTTCTCCGCGCCGACGACGACGAGATCGGTTTCGCTCCCGACGGCGTCCGCCGCCCGCTCGTAGTACGACCCGCTGGGTGAGAACAGCACCAGCGCGTCGACGTCCGTCACGAGATCGCCGAGAAGGTCCTTCAGCGCGGCCATTACGTCTACTGACTCGGGGACTCGGGAAAAGGATTGTGACGGCGTCTGACGCGCGTCGGATGCGTCGGCGGCGCACCAAAGGGCTATGCCGGCGTCGGACGACGCGGGCGTATGGACGCCATCCCCGAGTCGTTCCACGACCTCTTCGAGAAGCGGACGTTCGCGCACGTCACCACGATGAACCCCGACGGGACCCCGCAGGCGACGCCCGTCTGGATCGACCACGACGCCGACACCGGCCGCCTCCTCGTCAACACCGAGCGCCACCGCCGCAAGGCGCGGAACGTCGAGCGAAACCCCTCGGTCGCCGTCAGCATGACCGACCCCGAGAACGCCTACCGCTACTGTTCGGTCACCGGCGAAGTCGAGGCGGTGACGGCCGAGGGCGCGCGCGAACACATCGACGCGCTCGCGCGGCGCTACCTCGGCGAGGACGAGTACCCGACACCGGTCGAGAGCGAGCGCGTGATACTCGAAATCCGCCCGGACGACGTCTCCGTCGCCGACGTGAGCGACTGACGACGACACACTGAACCCGTCGGCGCTCCGAGCACGCGAGCATGTCTGCCTTCATCGACGCCGTCCGCCACCACGGCGACTTCGACGGCGACCGAGAAGCACGCATCGCCGCTCGCGTCACGCTCGTCGCCATCGGCGACCGCCTCGACGACGCCGATGCCGACGCGCTCGCCGAATCGCTCCCCGAGTCGTTCGCGGACGCCGTCACCGACGTCGGCTCGGTCGACGGCGCGGACGAGGCACTCGCCGCGCGCGTCGCCACCGTCGCCGGCCTCGCCGAGAGCGAACGCGGCCGCGCGGACGGCTACGTCGACGCGACGCTCCGCGCGCTCCGCGACACCGTCCCCGGCGACGTGCTGGTGCGGGTCGCCGACGCGCTCCCGGACGAGCGAGCGCGGACGCTCGGCGTCGCGGACTAGTCAGAGAGCGACCCCGCTCTCGGCGCGTGTCGCGCTCGCTACTGCTCGCGCAGAAAGATGCACGGGACCGGATTCGAACCGGCGGACCCCTTCGGGATAGCGTCCTAAGCGCTACGCCGTTGGCCAAGCTTGGCTACCCGTGCGCACGTGGACGAACGGCCGAATCACCTAAGAGCGTGTCGCCTTCGCCGTGCGTTTATGTCGATGCGACCCGTGACGTGAGTCGTGTATCGCGCCGGAGACGCCCGTGAGGAGGAGGAGTGGCTGGGAGAGCTCGAGCGCGTGAGCGACCGCCTCGACCTCGACGCGGAGGCGCGCTCGACGGCGCGCGACCTCTTCCTCTCCACGCGCCCGGACGAGGACCGCTCGAAGCGCGCGGCGCTCGCGGCGTCGCTCTACGCGGCGTCGCTCGTCGCCGGCGATCAGCGCTCGCAGACCGCCGTCGCGGACGCCGCCGACGTCTCGCGACTCACGATTCAGGGGCGCTGGAAGGACCTCCTCGAAGAAGCGGGACTCGACCCCCCGGGCTGGTAGGCTACTTACTGCTCGCGCGCGGTGTCGCCGGGCGTGAGAGCGCCGTGCTCGTCGATCTCGCCGCGAACGATGCGCGTCGAGGAGATGACGCCGCCGTCCTCGGCTTCGACGCGCGGAACGACCTCGATGTCGAGTTCGTCGAGGCCGCGCTCGCGGCGGAGCTCGTTGATGCGCTCGGCGTTCGCTTCGGTCTCCGGGGAGCAGACGAGGGCGTCGAAGCGGGGCTCGACGGCGATGCCCGTCGGCTCGCTGAGTTCGCGGACCTCGTAGTCGCGGCCGTACTCCTCGGCGAAGGCCGCGAGTTCGTCCTCGAGGGCGCGCTTTCGCTCCGCGAACGGGCGGACGTGTCGCTCCTCGTGGCGGGTCTTCGGGGCGAGGTCGTCGCTCGTCAGGCCGACGGTGACGTCCCCGAGTTCGAACGCCCGCTCGAAGAGCGCGCGGTGGCCGTCGTGGATGGGGTCGAACGTCCCGCCCAGCGCAACGTTCATGTTCCCGAGGAGGGGGTGCCGGGGTTTATCCGTTGGGTTCTCAGGCGCTCGAAGCGCCGTCCTCGTCCGTCTCCTCGGACGACGCGCTGTCGTCGGCGTCATCCGTCTCGGCGCCGTCGCCGCTCTCGACTTCGATGCGGACCGGCTGGCTCTCGGGCTCGGACTCCCGGCCGAGGTTGAAGACGGTGTTCAGTTCGTCCTGCACGCCGCCCACGACGCCGCCGACGAGGTCGCTCGGCGCGATCGCGGTGTACTCGTAGGGGTTGTTGCCGGCGCCCTCGCTCTCGCGCTTGCGGCGCTCGACGGTGTCCTCGTCGGCGAGCTCGGCGAGCGCCTCGCGGACGGTGCTCGGATAGAGGCCGGTCCCTTCGGCGACCTCCTCGCTCGTGCTCCACGGGTGCTGGCGGAGATAGACGTAGATCCGCGCGCGGGTCTCCGTGTCGAGCATCCACGAGAGGATGTCGACGACGCGCTCGTCGAACCCGGAGCGCGCACGGTCGGCCCCCTCCTCGATGCGGTCGCGGGCGCTGCGCTCGCCCTCGGGGGAATCAGGTGTGTCCTCGGACATAGCGTTGTCTTCGAGGGAACGAAAGCCCCGAGCGCGTAAAAAGCTCCTGCTCGCCGTACCTAGAGGCGGACGGCGTCGTAGAGGGCGCTCGCGCCCTCGGTCTCGTGGACGCGGCGCTGGAAGGCCGCGCCGCTCTCGCGCTCGTAGACGTCCCGGATACCGGTGACGCCGAGGCGCTCGCACTCCCGCTCGACGACGTCGCCGAGCGAGACGGTGCCGTCGCCGTCGCGCGCGACGAAGGACGCGTCGTGGCCGTGGCGCGTCGCGCGCCACTTGTTCTCGTCGAGAAGTTCGCGCCGGTGGCCGTAGCCCTCGCCGCCGTCCGCGTAGCGCTCCGCGAGGTCGACGACGAGCGCGTGGGCGTACTCGACGAGCGCCTCGACGACCGCCGGGTCGTGCTGGGCGTCCGGCGCGCGGATCTCCACCGTGCCGTGCGCGGAGTGCGGGCGGACGTCCCACCAGATCTCGCCGCGGTCCTCCATCGACCCGTGCTCGACCATCGTCTCCTCGAAGGCGTCGAACTCGGCGTAGGAGTCGAACGCGGTCGGCATCCCCGTGTTCGGGAGGTTCTCGAAGACCTTCGCCCGGGCGGAGGCGAGACCGGTGTCTCGGCCGTTCCAGAACGGCGAGTTCGCGGAGAGCGCGAGCATGACCGGCAGGAACCATCGGATCTCGTTCGCGACCCACATCGCCTTGTCCGCGTCGTCGACGCCGACGTGGATGTGGAGGCCGGCGGTCGTGTTCCGGTGTTGGGGATACTGGATGCGCTCGAGTTGGGAGCGATAGCGGGGCTTCTCGGCGTGCTCGTGCTCGCGCCAGCGCGCGCCCGGATGGAGACCGGCCGCCGAGATGCCGTAGCCGTGCTCGGCGGCGTACTCGAGGAGCGCGTCACGGACCTCTCGAACCGCCGGCGTGACCTCGTCGGGGCCGTCGAGTCGTCGCGTCTGCGTCTCGACGACGAACTTGAAGAGCTCGTGGTCGATGCGCCCGTCAAGTATCTCGGGCGGGTCGGCCTCGTAAACGAGCGTGTCGCTGCCCGCCGTCGGGAGGCCGTCCTCGTCCACGACGAAGAACTCCTCCTCGACGCCGAGCGTCCCGAGGTCCGTGAAGGCGTCCGGCGAACCCGTCGTCATTCGTCCGGCTTTCGAGTGGCCCGGGTTTATGCGTACCGAACCCGGCTAGCGGCGCGGCGAAGCGACGACCGCGAGGTGGTCGTCGTGGTACGGTTCGAGTCGCGCGCGGCCCTCGATTCGGTAGCTCTCGCGCAGTTCCGCGAGCACGTCCTCGAAGACGTCCTCGGGGTCGGCGGTGACGTCCTCGCTCCGGGCCTTGATGGCGGCGACGAGGCGGCCGTCGTCGGCGAGGAAGCGCGCGTTCTCGGCCGCGACGCGGGCCTGCCCGCGCGTCGCGACGTCCTGCACGATGCAGTCGAGGCCGGCCTCGACGACGTGCGCGTATGTCTCGGGCTTGCGCGCGTCCTTCAGGAGCGGGAAGAGGTTCGGTCTGCTCTCGCAGACGTCGAGCAGGTCGCGCGCGGAGCGCGGCGCGAACTCCACGGCGTACGTCGGCCCCGCGAAGTCCGCGACGTGGCTCACCGTCGTCCCGTTCGCCGCGCCGAGGTAGAGAACGGAGTCGCCGCCGGAGAGGCGCGTGTCGAGGCCCTTCTCGAGCGTCGCACCGAGCTTCGATCGGGTCGGGTTCCAGCGCCGCCACGCGCCGTCCGTGCGCTCACCGTACTCCGGCGTCCCCCTCGTCGCGAGCGCGGGCCCGTCGCCGAAATCGTGGCGCTCGACGCCCGCCGGGAGGCGCTCGCTCACTCGCCGTCACCCCCCTGCCGGGCGCGGATGGTCGCGATGCGCTCGTCGAGTTCCTCCTCGATCTCGGGGCGGTAATCCCCGGAGTAGTGGTCGATGCGCGCGCCGATGGTGAGCTTCCCGGCGAGCGCGCGCGCCGCCGACCCGCGCTCGTCGGGGTGCGTCCCGCGAACGTACTCGTGCGTGTAGATGACGCCGTGTTTCGGACTCGGGGCGTTCCCCCGGAGGTGCGCGAAGAGCGCGTCCTCCGCGCCGAGAACCTGCACGGTCCCCGACGGCATCTTCGCGAGGTCCTCGAGGCCGCCCGCGAGCTCGACGAGGCGCGCGGCGAGTATCGGCCCCGCCATCGACGCGAGGTTCGGCGCGACCGCCGGCACCTGCCGTTCGAGGAACTCGCGCTCGGCGTCGCGCTCGGCGGCGAGATCGGTGACGCGCTCGGCGAGTGAGACGACGCGCTCCTCGACGTCCGACTCGGGCTCCCGGTCGGCGACCGTTCGGGCGTACGCGACGCCCGTCCCGGGGTCGTCGTAGACGGCGCCCGCCCACTCCGCGTGGCGCTCCGCGAGCTCGTTCGTCGTGCTCGCGAGGTCGTCCATCGCCCGGATGGCGTGAATCACCTGTCGGTCGTCCGCGCGCTCGCGCTCGCGGACGGCGCGACGCGTCGCCGCCACCGTCGCCTCGTGGAGCGCCTCGTAGTAGTCCTCCTCGGAGTCGGCGAAGCCGGCCTCGACGGCGCGCGACGGCCAGTCGGCGGGCGCCGCCGACTCCCCCTCGCGAACGGCCACCACGGCCGCGTCGGCGTCCTCGGGGTCGAGGCCCGCGAACCAGCCCGCGTCCTCAGCGGCTGTCTGCTCGCTCATAGGGGCGCTACATCGCCCGGTCGTATAGGCGTTCCCGAACGCCCCATCCGAGCGTCGCGGTGCCGCGCGTGACCGGGACGCGACGGGCGCGAGGACGCTCGGGCTACCGGTGTGTGACCGATCGCACGCGACCCCGTACGCCGGACTTCAGTTTGACGACGGTGCCCTCCGGGTCGGCTTCCTCGAGGACGGCGCCGACCTCGCCGACGATCGGCTCCGCGTCCTCGCTCTGCTCGATTTCGACGGTCATGCCCTTCTCGAGTTCGTGCGGTGCCGGGTAGTTCGGTCGGTCTGCCATATCCGGCGGTGGGGGCGGGTCGACGAAAGAGGTGGTGGCCGACTTTTTGTCGGCCGGCGCCCTCTGCGCGAGCATGGACGAGAACGAGGCGCCGACCGAGGGCCCCGACGTCTCCGACCTCATGGACCGCCTCGAGTCGCTGGAGGCGCACGTCGACAGCCCGGAGGCGCTGGAGGCCGTACAGGAGGCGATGGAGACCGCGAGCGAACTCGAGCAGAACCGTGTCGGGACGTTCGGCCGCGTCATCCACGGGTTCGACCGCGCGGACGCCGCCGAGGCCGGTATCGGCGGCGCGCTCTTCGCCGTCCCGATGGTCGTCGAGGGCGGGACGTACGACGTCGGCGCGTTCGTCGCCACGCACCCGATCCACCTCCTCGCGACGGTCGTCGCTACCGTCGCCACCGTCTACGGCATCCTCTACGTCGCGGAGATACAGGACGTCCGCGTGAAGGACCCGCTGTTCGGCCTGATACCGCGACGACTCGCCGGCGTCGTCACGATCTCCTTCACGGTCACCGCCGCGATATTCACCGGCTGGGGGCAGGCGCAGTGGGCGAGCGACCCGTGGCTGACGCTCTGCATCGTCGGGGTCGCGTGGGCGCCGACGGCGGTCGGCGCCGCGCTCGGGGACATCCTCCCCGGGTCGTAGCGTCGCGGAGAATCAGTCGTCGGCCGGCGCTTCGGCGGACGCCTCGGCCTCGGCGGCCTCCGGCACCTCGTTCTCGAGATACTCGTCGGCGTCGAGCGCGGCCTTCGAGCCCATGCCCGCCGCAGTGACGGCCTGCTGGTAGTGGAAGTCGACGACGTCGCCCGCACCGAAGATGCCGGGGACGTCCGTCTTCGTCTGGCCGCCGCCGTGGCCGCCCTCCGTGCGGAGGTAGCCCTCGTCGTCGAGTTCGACGCCCGTCTCCTCGAGGTAGGACGTGTTCGGCGTGTGGCCGATGGCGACGAAGAAGGCGCCGACGTCGAGACTGCGCGCCTCCGTCTCGGGGTCGTCGAGTTTCGCGCTCGGATGCCCCTCGGGGTTGTAGACGAGGTCGACGGCGTCGACGCCGTCCTCCTGTGAGCCGTGGATCTCGGTCGCCTCGGTGTTCCAGAGCACCTCGATGTCGCCCTCCTCGACCTTCTCCTGCACGCGGTTCTCCCAGTAGTCCTCCGCGCGGAGTTCGTCGCGGCGGTGGACGAGATAGACCGTCTCCGCGAACTTCGTGAGGAAGACCGCCTCCTCGGCGGCCGCGTCGCCGCCGCCGACGACGACCATGTCCTCGCCCCGGAAGAACGCGCCGTCACAGGTCGCACACGTCGAGACGCCGAAGCCCATCAGCTCGTCCTCGCCGGGGATGCCGAGCGTGCGCGCGGACGCGCCGGAGGCCGCGATGACGGCGTCCGCCGTGTAGACGTCGCCGTTCTCGAGCGTGACGCGGAACGGCCGCTCCGAGTCGTCGACGTCCGCGATGATGCCGTGCTCGATCTCCGCGCCGAAGCGCTTGGCCTGCTCCTTCATGTCGTTGACGAGCACCGAGCCGTTGATGCCCTCGGGGAAGCCCGGGTAGTTGTCGACCTCGCTCGTGAGCGTGAGCTGGCCGCCGGGCTCGTCGCCCTCGAAGAGCAGCGGCTCGTTGTCGCTGCGCGCCGCGTAGATGCCGGCAGTAAGCGCCGCGATCCCCGTCCCGGCGACGATGAGGCGGCGGTGCTCGACGACGTCGCCGTCGCTCTCGTCGGCGATGCCGAGCTTCTCGTCGAGCTCGCCCGTCGCGTCGAGCGCGGAGGTGTCGTCCCAGCCGCCGATGAGTTCGTCGTCGATGAAGACTTCGGGCGCGGTCTCGCGGCCGTTCGCGCGCTCGACCATCTCCTCGAAGAGCTCGTCGTCGCCCGTGACGTTGTACGTCACGTAGTCCACGCCCTTACTGTCGAAGAGGTCCTTGGCCTTCTCGCAGTAGGGGCAGTCCGTCTTGGTGTAGATCTCCACCCGAGGCTCGTCACTCATGGCTCAACGTAGGGGATTCGGGGGTTTGTAGGTTGCGCCACCCGGGAGGTTGGCCGGTGTCGCGGGCGCGGTCGGCGAAGGCCGACGGCGACACGCTTACCCCCGCGAGCGCCGCAGTGAGGGGTATGCCCGCCGACCTCGCGGAGAAGACGGACCGCTACGAGGGCCTCCTCGCGGAGGCGCTCGAGAAAGCCGACCCGGTCGCCCCCGAGGGGACGCCGCTCGCGGAAGCCGCCGCCGAGTACGAGGAGATGGCGCGCTCCTACCTCGAAGACGGCCGGCACTTCCGGGCGAACGGCGACCCGGTGAACGCGCTCGCCTCCTTCTCCTACGGCCACGCGTGGATGGACGCCGGCGCGCGTATCGGCCTCTTCGACGTGCCCGAGGAGGGCCATCTCTTCACCGTGTAGTCACTTCTTGAACACGGTGACGTTGAACGACGTCCGGTTCGCGTCGCCCGACCGACCGGCGATCGTCGCGTCGACGGTCACGGACCGTTTGTTGTTGGCGTTGTTCGGCGGGACGAGACAGGCGACCGTTTCACCCGAACCGTCGGTAGCGGCGGTCACAGTAGTACTGCCACCGGTGGCGGCGGTACACGAGTTCCCGTCCGGGTTCACGACGTTTGCGTTCCCGGATTCTACGGTGAACTCGACGTCGACGTCGGAGACGCCGTTGTTGAACTTGTCGCGGGCGACGGCGGTGAGCGGTACGGGGTTCCCCTCGACGGTCGGGCCGGGTTCGCGGTTCGGCGATGTGAGGTAGCGCGCGCCCGGCGGCGACTCGACGGAGGGGTCCGCCGGTTCGCGGAGCGCGACGCGCGCGAGACGGAGTTGGTAGGTCTCATCACCCTCGAAGGCGAGCGTGACGGTCTCGTCGTCCTCGTCCACAGTCGCGTCCGTTATGTTGGCCTGACCGTCAGCGATCTCGTTCCACGCGTCCTGCCCGAGGCGCGTCGGCACGGTCATCGTGAAGTCGCCGCTCGTGTTCCGGACGCTGATGGTCTCGGTGCCGACGCTGACCGGTTCGACGGCCGGCGCGACGGTGACGCCGCCGTCGCGGTAGTCGCCCGCGACGGTGACGAGCGTGATCCGGTTGCCGCTGACGAGCGTCTGCGCGTCGCGCATCACGGTCGCGTCGGCGGCGAGATAGGTCGCACCGGAGGGATCGACGCCGAGCGACCCCGTCCGCAGTTCGTTGTAGTCCGTGCGGAAGACGAGGCGCTGGGTGTCGAACGAGCGGTCGTCCCCGTTCCAGTAGTCCCGAACGTCGCCGTCCGTCGCCTCGACGTTCGAGAGCGTCACGTCGCCGGCCGGTTCGGTCGCGAGCGTCCCGGACGCGGGCGGCGGGTTCACGAACAGCGCTCTCGACGGGTAGGACGTGCCCGTCTGGACGACGGTGCTCGTCTGCACACCCGTGACCGCCGTGCGCTGCATGGCGTTCCGGAGTTCGGTGACGTCCTCGCCGGCGCCCTGGAAGGCGTCGAACTCGACCTGTTTGTTCTCCGCCGGTACGACGGCCGCCTGCCACGACGCGTACACGACGAGGATGATCCCGAAGAGGAGGATCGCGCCGACGAGCGTCGACACACCCCGGTCGCCCTGTTCGGCCATTGGCACGACATCCACTCGCGATACATAAATAACCTCTCCGTCACTTCCGGCGGGCGTCGGTCGGACGCGGACCGCGGTGAGCGTGGCCACCACGATTAACGGCCGTGCGGCGGTAGTGCGTCGTGTATGAACCACGACGAGTTCGTCGGCGATGTCCAGCATCGACTCGAACTCTCCTCCCGTGGGGAGGCCATTCGGGCGACGCGCGCGGTCCTGACGACGCTCGGCGAGCGCCTGCAAGCGGACGAAGCGGCGGACCTCGCCGGGCCGCTCCCGATGGAGATCGACCGTTTCCTCCACGAAGCGGAGTCGGGACAGACGTTCGACTATCGGGAGCTCGTCGCCCGCGTCTCCCAACGCGCTCGCGTCGAGGACGCCGACGCGGCCTTCTACGCGCAAGCCGTCGTCGACGTCGTCGAGGACTGCGTCCCCGAGACGGAACTCGACGACGTCACGGCACAGCTTCCCGAGGACTACGCGGAGCTGTTCGAGCTCGTCGGCGACGACGGCTACTACTGACGCCGGCCCGCCAACAACCTTTTTTCGTCCGCCGGTGCACGGTCTACGTATGCCTAACGAGGCCTACGTGCAGTTGCTCTGCCCCGACTGTAGCAAGCACTGGGAGGAGTCGCCGAAGGACCTCCCGAAACCCGAGAAGAACTACGACTGCCCGGACTGCGGGGCGACCTACCGGACGAGCGAGTTCATGCGCACCGAGCGCGATCTGGAGAACCTGAAGCAGCTGCAGTCCTAGACGGTCGTCCGAGCACCGCAGGCGTCACACTTCAGCTGCGTGGTGTCGTCGCGGCGGACGAGGTTCGTGTCCGGCAGCCCGCACTCCGGACAGAGGACGTACTCGTCGACGTACTCGTCGAGCGCCTCGGCGATGCGGTCCTGTGAGAACTCGCCGGTGAGCCGCACGCGCCCGTTCTCGTCGATCTGCGCCGCCGTCCCGAGGTCGTTCTGGATGAACTGGAGGACGTGGCGCTGACTGCGGTCGAGACGGTCCAGGGTGTCCTGGAAGTTCTCGTAGAGCGTGAAGTTCCCCTCGGTGCGGACCTTCGGGTCGGGGACGTCGAATCGGGACGCCTCGGCGGCCTCGGACGACTGCGACATCGCGCGTTCGAGTTGCTCGTCGTATCCCATATGAGAGTATTACCGACGGCGGCGTAAAAGCGTTTCAGGCCGGCCGCCCGGAGCCACCGCCGTCGTATTCGTCACGGTCTCTAGCACCCGAGAACGCGTGTGTCAACCGTTATCAGGATAATACTATAACCCTCCGGGCGATAGGAGGTGTTGTCATGAAGAAACAGGAGCTCATCCATCTTCACGGGCTTCTCGCAGAGGTAGGGAACTACTACGCGAAGTGTGAAGGCGACATTTCCCTGGCTCTCGACGAGTACGAGGAGCTCGGCATCCGACCGACATCGATCCACAAATCGAAGACCGACCACAAGGCTGCTGTTTTCGCGCTGGCCGACGACATCACGACCGCGATGGACTCCGAGGAGGCCACGGAGAAAGTCGCGGCTCAGGCCGACTAACGCCCGACGCGGAGCTGGTCCGCGATCCACGCTGGTACATCGACCACGTAGCGACCGGTATTATCGACGTGCAACGACCGACACCGACACCCGTTTGAGCGTCCGCCACGGAGTCACGCAGAATGCGATCCGGCTCGGTTCCACTCGTCGACCTCCCCGGCGGCTTCGACCTGCAGGCGACGCTGGAGAGCGGACAGACCTACCTCTGGACCCGTGAAGACGGCGAGACGTACGGCGACGCGGCCGCCTACGGGGGCGACGCGTGGTACAGCACCGTCGTCGACGGCGAGGTAGTGCGCGCCCGCCAGCACGACGGCGCCCTCGAGTGGGAGGCCACGACGGACGCCGAGTCGCTCCTCTTCGAGCTCCTGCGACTCGACGACGACCTCGACGCGATCCGCGAGGGGGCGAGCGACGACCCCCTCATCGAGGAGGCCTACGAGCGCTACTGGGGCCTGCGCATCGTCGACGACCCCTTCTTCGGCTGTCTGATCTCCTTCATCTGCTCGGCGCAGATGCGCGTCGAGCGCATCTTCGGGATGCAGGAGTCGCTGCGCGAGGCGTACGGCGAACGCATCGAGTTCGACGGCGAGACCTACTACGCGTTCCCCACGCCGGAGGCGCTCGCGTCGGCGAGCGAGCAGGACCTCCGCGAGTTGAGTCTCGGCTATCGGGCGCCCTACGTCGTCCGGAGCGCCGAGCTGGTCGCGAGCGGCGAGCTCACCGAGCGCGACGTCCGGGGCGCCGACTTGGAGGAGACCCGCGACGCCCTCAAGGGGTTCGTCGGCGTCGGCGACAAGGTGGCGGACTGCGTCGCGCTCTTCTCGCTGGGCGAACTCGAGGCGGTGCCCCTCGACACGTGGATCCGAACCGCGATCGAGGAGTACTACCCCGAGTGTGCGACCGGGAACTACGCGGACACCTCGCGCGCGATCCGCGAGGCGTTCGGCCCGAACGCCGGCTACACGCAGACCTACGTCTTTCACCACCTCCGGAATCGCGAGTAGGGCAGAACACTTGCAGACCGGGGGTGTCGCCGCGTTCTTTTAGGGTCGGCCGACGCAAGGGCGGGTATGAGCGAGAGCGAGCGCGTTCGCGCGCACGTCTACGTCAGCGGCACCGTTCAGGGCGTCTATTACCGAGCGAGCACGCGAGACGCCGCCGAGGAGCGCGGCGTCGACGGCTGGGTGAAGAACCTCGCGGACGGCCGCGTCGAAGCCGTCTTCGAGGGCGCGACGGGGGACGTCGAGGAACTGGTCGAGTGGTGCCACACGGGGAGTCGCGCCGCGTCAGTCGCGGACGTCGACGTCGAGTACGGCGACCCGGAGGGCCTCGACGGCTTCGAGGTGCGGTACTGAGCGCACGGCGGTAGGCTTTAGGGGCGACTCGCGCGAACCACGGCGCGTGACCATCACCGCAGCACGGATGGCGGCCGTCGACCGGAACGCGGCCGCCCTCGACGTCTCGACGAAGCAGTTGATGGAGTCGAGCGGGAACGCGCTCGCCCGCGAGGTCCGCGCCGTCGCCGATAGCGGCGACGAGGTGGCGGTCGTCGCCGGCCGCGGGAACAACGGCGGGGACGCGTTCGTCGCCGCGCGCTTCCTCGCGGGCGACTACGACGTCACGGTCCACCTCCTCGGCCGCCCGGAAACCATCACGACGGAGATCGCGCGCGAGAACTGGGACGCGCTCCGGGCCGCCGAAATCGCGACCGAGCGCGTCCTCGACTCGAACGCGCTCGACCTCGGGAGCCCGGACGTCGTCATCGACGGCGTGCTCGGAACGGGCGTGACGGGCGCGCCGCGCGAACCCGAGCGCTCGGCCATCGTCGCGACGAACGACGCGGCCGCGACGGTGGTGTCGGTGGATGTCCCGTCAGGAGTGGACGCCGACACCGGCGAGGTGGCGGACGTCGCCGTCGAGGCCGACCGCGTCGTCACCTTCCACGCCCTGAAGCCCGGCCTCGAGGGCCGCGAGGACGTGACGGTCGCGGACATCGGCATCCCGGAGGCCGCCGAGCGCTTCGTCGGCCCCGGCGACCTCCTGTCGCTCTCGCGCGACCCGCAGGCGCACAAGGGCGACTTCGGGCGCGTGATGGTGATCGGCGGCGGCCCGTACACGGGCGCGCCCGCGCTCTGCGCGCAGGCGGCGCTCCGGGCGGGCGCGGACCTCGCGTACGTCGCGTGCCCCGACCCCGTCGCGGACGAGGTGCAGGGGTACGCCGAGGACCTCATCGTCGAACCGTACGTCGGGACGCGCCTCCAACCCGATCACGTCGAGGGCCTCCTCGCGGACGCGGAGGCGCGCGACGTCGTCGTCATCGGGCCCGGTTTGGGTGGCGCGGACGACACGCTCGACGCCGTCCGGGCGTTCCTCGAAGGGTACGAGGGGAAGGCCGTCGTGGACGCGGACGCCCTGCAGGTCGTGCCGGCGGTGGAGACGGACGCGGAGTTGGTGTGCACGCCCCACCAGGGCGAGCTCGCGAAGATGGGCGGGCCGCGACGCGACGACTGGGCGGAGCGCGAGACGCTCGTCGCTGAGTTCGCGCGCGACCTCGGACAGACGCTCCTCGTGAAGGGCGCGTACGACGTCGTCGCCGACGGCGACGCGACGCGCGTGAACCGGACGGGGAACCCGGGGATGACGGTCGGGGGGACGGGCGACGTCCTCGCGGGCATCACGGGCGCGCTCTACTCCACGCAGGGCGCCCTCGACGCGGCGGCCATCGCGGCGTACACGAACGGTACTGCGGGGGACGCCGTCGTCGAGGAGATGGGGTACGGCCTGCTCGCCTCCGACTTACTCGCCGAGATTCCGACGGCGCTCTGGGGTGAGCGACGGTGAGCGACGACCGTGAGGGCGCGAGCGCCGACGAGGCGGCCGGCGCGTCCGAGGAGCTGACCCACACCACCGAGGACGGCGACGTGCAGATGGTGGACGTCGGCGCGAAGGAGCGGACGGCGCGTCGGGCGGTCGCGCGCGGCGAGATCCGCCTCGACGAGTCGACCGTCGAGGCGATCCGCGCCGACGAAATCGGGAAGGGCGACGTGCTCACGACGGCGCGCATCGGCGCGGTTCAGGCGGTCAAGCACACGTGGGAGACGATCCCGATGTGCCACCAGATCCCGATCACGAACGTCGACACGGACTTCGACGTCCGCGCCGACCGCGTCGTCCTCGACGTCGCCGTCGAGACCACCGGGAAGACCGGCTGCGAGATGGAGGCCCTAGAGGGCGTGACGACCGGACTGAACGTCGTCTGGGACATGGTGAAGGCCGCAGAGAAGGACGCCGAAGGGCAGTATCCGGGCACCGCCATCGAGGGCGTCGAAGTCGTCTCGAAGGAGAAGCGCGCGCTCGACTAGGCGGCGTCGCGTCGCGCGTCGCTCGGCGCGTCCCGGCCCCCGTCGAGGCAGTACCACGCGAGGGCGAGCGCGCCGAGCGAGAGGAGCGGCGTCACCCACGGGAGCGGTCCCGTCCCCGCGACCTGCAGGTGCGGGTGGAGGTCGAAGGCGTAGTCCGCGACGTCGTTCGCGAGGAACCAGAGCGCGGTCACGCCGAGCGCGAGCCGGCTCGTCCGCCCGTAGTAGGGGAGGAGGAAGGCCTCGCCAACCATCACGAGGTGCGTGAAGAGGATGCCCCAGTAGTCCCAGGCGTGCGGGTAGTACGCGGTGAAGAAGTAGTTGAGCGTGAACGCCGTCCAGAGCCCGTACTTCACCATCGAGGCGAACGCGAGCGTCGTGAGCGTGTCGAGGAACGGCGTCGAGGGGTAGTCGGCGCGTCCGACGCCCCAGAGCGTGAGGAGGCTCGCCGTCATCCAGACGAGCGCGAGCGGGCTGTCGACGACGAGGGGCCACTCGAGGACGAAGTGCTCTGGCAGTTGCGGGAGGTAGAAGTTCAGCCCGATGAGGATGCCGAGCGCGTTCACGCAGAGGAGGAGGAAGCGCGAGAGCCCGACGTCGAGATAGGGGAGGGCGACGCGCTCCGGGAGGATGGTCCGCATACGCCGGCGTACGGCGGGCGCGCTTGTAACCGTTCCCGACTCCGCTCAGGCGGACGCGAGCTCGCTCGCCTTCGCGCGCGACTGCTCGATGACCTTCGGGCGCGCCTCGAACTCCACGACGACCTCCTCGTCGCCGTACGTGACCTCCTCGACGGAGGCGTTGTCGTGCACCCACGAGACGACGCTCATCGTCTCCTCCGTCATCGGGAGGACGAGACGCTCGCGCTCGCGGCGCGGGAGCGCGTAGTCGACGCGCTCGCGCAACTCGTCGAGGCCGACCTCCGTGAGGGCGCTCACCGCGATCGGGTTCGGCGCGAGCGCCGAGAGCGCCTCGCGCTTCTCGGCGAGTTCGTCGTCGGGCACCCGGTCGACCTTGTTGAAGACGGTGAGGATCGGCGCTTCGTTGCGCTCGTAGAGCGTGTCGTGGGAGGTCGCGAGCTTCTCGCGGATCTCCTCGACGGGCTCGCTCGCGTCCACGACGAGCAGGACGAGGTCGGCCTGATAGACCGAGTCGAGCGTCGACTTGAACGACTCCACGAGCCAGTGCGGGAGGTCGCTGATGAAGCCGACGGTGTCCGTGAGGAGGACGTCGCGCTCGTCGATGTCCATCCGGCGCGTCGTCGTGCCGAGCGTCGTGAAGAGCTCGTCGCGGGACTCCGCCGTCGTCTCGAGGTCGGGATGGAGCGACTCGTTCTCGTCGAGGTCGAGGTCGTCGGCGAGCGCACGCATCAGCGTCGACTTCCCCGCGCTCGTGTAGCCCGCGAGCGCCACGAGGTCGAAGCCGGACTCGCGGCGCTGCTCACGGCGGTGGCGCTCGGTCGTCTCGATGTTCTCGAGCTCGTCGCGGATACGCGATATCTGGGCCTTGATGTCCTGCTCGCGCGACTCGTCGTACTCCCCGAGCCCCATGAAGCCGGGGCGCTCGTCGCGCTTCGCGAGGCTCGCCTTCGCCTCCGCGCGCGGGAGCTCGTAGCGGAGTTCCGCGAGCTCGACCTGGAGTTGGGCCTTGCGCGTCTGCGCGCGCTGGCCGAATATCTCGAGGATGAGCGTGAAGCGGTCCATCACCTCGGTGCCGTCCGGGAGGTGGCCGCCGAGGTTGAACCGCTGGTAGGGGCCGAGACGGTTGTCGAAGACGACGGTGTCCGCGCCGGTGTCGGCGACGCGCGTCGCGAGCTCCGCGACCTTCCCCTCGCCGAGCTGGAGGGCGGGGTCGGCCGTTCGGCTCTGCGTCACCTCGCCCGCGACCTCGTAGCCGGCGGCGCGGACGAGCTCGGTGATTTCGTCCGTGTCGGGCTCCCCGTCGTCGACGCGCTTCGCGACGACGACGGTGCCGGTAGTTGCGCCTGTCACTCACGGGACGGTACGGTCCGAGTCCACTTAAGCCCAATCCGTGGTCGAGGCCGATCCACGGCCGTCGAGGCCTCCACAAGAGTGATGCCGGGCGGAGACCACGGTTCGGACATGGCTATCGACCTCGATCCACAACAACTCGGCCTGCAGTTCGGGTCGGGCGCCGTCATCGGCGGCATCGTCGGGTTCGCGGCGAAGAAGGTCGCGAAACTCATCGCCGTCCTCATCGGCATCGAGCTCGCGCTCTTCGCGTTCCTCGAATCGCGCGGTATCCTCACCGTGAAGTGGGACCGCCTCACCGCCGGCCTCGTGCAGGCGAGTCAGGACGCCGCCTCGCAGACGCCCCCGTCGTGGCTCATGACCATCCTCTCCACGCTCTCGGTCTCCGCCGGGTTCAGCGGCGGCTTCCTCGTCGGCTTCCGGAAGGGATAACGGCCCGTTCTCGACGCCGTCGCGACGTTATCGCGTGCTGAGTTCGTCCTTCTCCTTGATGACTTGCGTCTCGCCCTCTCCGCTCGTCACCTCCGCGACGAGGTCGTAGAGGTCGTTGCGCATCCCGGCGGGGAACGTGAGGACGCCGACCCACGACCCGTCGGACTGCCACTCCTCGCGTTCGAGGTCGCCGAACTCGCGGATCTGGGCCTGCCCGGAGCCGGCGTAGTCGGCGGGGAGGTTGACCGCGACCGTCACCTCCTCGAAGCGGATGGGGATGACCGGCCGCAGGGCGTCGAGCGCGTCGTCGACCTGCGACTCGACGGGCTCCATCGGGTCGACGGTGAACCCCGCCTGCTCGAGGGCGGACTCGATGCGCTCGGGCGGGTGGGGCGCGTTGTCCATCTGCGGGTTGACCGCGTTGCGCGCGATGGTGTTGATGAGCTGTTTGCGCTTTCGTTCCTGCATCTCCGCGCGCTGCTCGGCCGTGATCTGGATCTCCCCGCGCTCGATGACCTCCGGGATGATCTCCATCGGGTCGGTCGTCCCGAAGACCTCCTCCAAGTCCTCCTCGGCGGGGCGGTCGCCACGCGAGGCGTTCTCGAAGACGTCGCGCGCGGCGATGACGTCCTCGAGTTCGCCCTCGAACTCGCCGCGCTTGATCGCGAGCGCGGCGTCCGGGTCGACCAGTACCTCGAAGCGTTCGCCGTGTGACTCCAAGCGCGCCGTCACGGCTTCGTCGAGCGAAATCATGTCCGACAGTTGCGGCGGACGGTTGAAGGCCTTTCCGGGGACACCGTGGGTCCGAGCATCGCGAGGAACCACGGAATCGCGAGCGGTGGCGAGACGCGGAGCGTCTCGCTCGAAACCAGCACGCGGGGCGTGCCGGTGACGGGGCGCGACGAGCGACCCGCGAGCGTGCGACCCCGAGTAACGTGAACCCCGAGCACCGCGAGGACTCACGAGCCCGCGACGTGGGAGAGCCGTGACTGGGCGGGCGTGAAAAAGCGGGGAGGTAGAGTGGGTCGCTATTCGGCGGACTCGTCGTCGGAGGCCGCGTCGTCGGACTCCTCGTCCTCGTCGGCGAGGAGGTCGTTGGACTCGAGGTACTCCTCGATCTCGTCGTTCGTGAGTTCGATGAAGGACTCGGTCTCCGCGTCGACGGTGGCGACGCCGATACCCTCGGGGGTGAGACCCTCCTCGTGGACCTGACCGAGGCCGGAGAGCGCGATGCCGACGGCCTCGTCGAGCGCGAGCTCGGTGCTGAAGTTGTCCTCGAGGTACTGCTGGATGTCGTCGCGCCCGGAGCCGATGGCGAGCGCCTTCCACTCGTTCGGCGTGCCGGAGGGGTCCGTCTCGTAGAGGCGGGGTTCGCCGTTCTCGATGCCGCCGATGAGGAGCGCGACGCCGAACGGACGCGCACCGCCGACCTGCGTGTACTGCTGGATGTGGTCGGTGATGTCCTTCGTCAGGCTCTCGACGCCGATCGGCTCGTTGTAGCGCACGCGGTTGACCTGCGCGTCGCGGCGCGCGAAGTCGATGAGCTGGCGCGCGTCCGCGACGTGGCCCGCGGAGGCGATGCCGATGTGGTTGTCCGCCTTGTGGATCTTCTCGACGCTCGTCTCCTCCATGAGGGGCGAGCGGATGCGCTTGTCGACGACGAGCACGACGCCGTCCTTCGCGCGGATGCCGATGGAGGCCGAGCCGCGCTTGACGGCTTCACGCGCGTACTCGACCTGGTAGAGTCGGCCGTCGGGCGAGAAGATAGTGATACCTCGGTCGTACGCCTGCTGTTGGGCTTGACCTTGCATGTTGTGTCACTCCAAATCAGAGCGAGTCGCGCCCACGAAGCCACCATCGCACTCGACGTCGACGAGACCGTCACGGGCGACGGCCCGCCGGGTGGCGTTCCTGAACACGACGTCTTCCTCTGTCGAATTTTGTCCCGCGCGTCCTAAATACCTTTCCTCACCGGCACGTACCGTGCCCGAGACGCCGCGCACGTGGACGCCGAGGGGGTCGTCGCGCACCGAGTCGACGCACGCGAGCGCGGCGCGCGCCTCCTCGACGTGCTCGCGGCGCGCGCGCACGACGGCCTCGCCTTGCCCGTCGTCGAACTCGTAGGAGAGCACGCGCAGGTCGGCGTCCGCGCTCGTCGCGTCGCCGTGGAGGTTCTGCGCGGCGAACCAGACGCTGCGCTGGAAGTCCCGGCGGGAGACGTCCGCGTCCGGCCACGCCTCGATGCCGACGAGGAGGTAGCGCCAGCGCGGGCGCAGGTGCTTCGGGAGGTGTTTCATCGGCGCTCGGCGACGATGACGCCGACCTGCGGGTGAACCCGCTCGACGGCCGTGACGGCGTAGCCCGCGTCCGTGAACGCCTCGACGAGCACGCCCACGGTCGCCGGGTCGTCCACCTCGGGATCGTAGAAGGGGGCCTCGGGGTCCGGAAGTCCGAAGAGCATCACGTCCCCGAGGACGATCCGGCGCGGGTCGTAACCCGCCATCACGTCGATGGCGTCGCGTTTCGCGTCGTCGTCGAGGTGGTGGAGCGCGAAGTTCGACGTGACGATTGTGGCCTCGCCGTCGTAGTTCGGCTCGCGGAAGCTCCCCTCGCCGAACTCGACGTTCGAGAGGCCGCGGTCTGAGGCCTTCTGGCGCGCCTTCGAGAGCATCCCCTCGCTGACGTCCCGCCCGACGACGCGTCCCGCCCCGTCGGCGAGCGAGAGCGCGACTGCGCCCGTCCCACAACCCAAGTCGAGCACGGTGTCGTCCCCTCTCGGGTCCGCGTGCTCGACGACGAGCCGCAGACACTCCATGTACTGGTCGCCGGACGACTCGTCGTACGTCGCGGCGAGCTCGTCGAAGCGCTCAGCGTGTTCGTCGACGTCCTTCTTCATACCGTCCGCGTTCGAGCCCCGGCGCAATGAACTCCCCGGAGCGCCGGTGTCGGTTGCGCGCCGCGAGTTCCCCCCACTCCGCGAGGCCGGCCTCGATCTGCTCGGCGTCGAACCCGATGGTTTCGCCGACCGCGCGGAGCTCGCGTGGCGCCCGGAGTTCGAGGTGCGACGCCGGGGACGCGGTCACGACGTAGGGCGCGTCGTACTGCTCGACGAGCTCGCGGAGCTTGCGGAGCCCACGGAGCGCCTGCACGCGCGGCCCGCCGGACTCGCGGAGCACCGGCCCGAGGTCGAACTCGAGGCGGACGCCGTGCTCGGCGGCCGCGCGCACGATGACGTGGTTCACGTCGCCCCGTCCGGCCATCGGCTTCGTGAGGACGTCGACGCGCTCCTCCTCGGCCGCGAAGCGGTTCAGTTTCGCCGTCCCGCCGCGCACGAGCAGGAGCGTGTGCTCGCGTCGCGCGTCCGCGAGCGCGCCGCTCAACACCGTCGGGTCGTCGCCGGCGAGTTCCACCGCGTCGACAGCGTCGACGCCGAACTCCTCGCGGACGGCGGCGGCGTCGAATCCCGGGTCGGCGTCCGCGGCGTCGCGGACGACGACCCCGTCGAAGCCCTGCCGGTCGGCCGTCGCCGCGAACCGCCCCACCGTGCTCTCGCCCGCCGGCGTCGCCGTCACCGCCTCGTACATACCGTAGAGTAGGACGCCGCGCCGGTAAAACCCGTGTGGTCGCCACGACGGTTGCCGGTCTGAGGACACCAGTGACGACGATGAGCGAGAGCGACGTCGACCCCGTGGGCGTCGACTAAGGGTGCCCCGAAGCGAACCCGGAGTGCGAGGCGGCCGTCGAGGCGTGGCGCGAGAGCGTCTCCGGGGGAAGCGGCGGCGAGTGGCTGACGCGAGTCAGAGCGCCTCGCGGGCGTTCTCGACGGCCGCCTCGCGCGTCGCCGGGTAGGCCTCGACCTTCGCACGGAAGGAGATGCCCTCGCCGAGGCGCACCTCCCCCCGGAACGCCGCCTGCTTGTCGATGTGGGCCATGAACGCGCAGTTCTCGTTCACGCGCTGGTCGAGCTCCTCGCGGAGCCGACCGAGGTCCGCGCCCTCGCGCAGGCGCTCGATGACGTGGCGCATCCCGTCGGCGTTCTCCACGCGCGCGGACAGCACGACGATGCGGTCGCCGTTGTGGCCGGTGCTCTCCGCGCGCTGGACCTCGAACTCCTCGGGGAGGAAGTGCCGGAGAGCCGCCTCGACGCGCTTCTCGTCCTCCGTGTCGTAGCAAAACGTCCGCAGGTCGATGTAGTGGAAGGGAACGCTCATTGTACCCGGAAAGAAGCCGGAGCGGGAAAAGCGCTCCACTCCGGTCCGCGTTCGCCGTTCGGATGTCCGGTCGCGCGTCGCGGGACCTATTCCTCGCGGCTACGCTGCTCGCCTGTCCAGTCGCGCCCTCGCTCGCGCTCGGTTGCGACCTATTCCTCGCGGGTCGCTTCGCTCCCCGCTCGATAATCCGTCGTTCCGTAGGAACGACGCTATTGTACGGGCGACCCGTGAGACGCCCGTACGGTTCGCGGGACCGGAGGTCCTGCGTTATTCCTCGTCGGCTTCCTCGAGGTTGTCCTCGGGGACGCCCTGCTCCTGCCCGTCGTCGAACGCGACCGTGTAGTTCGCGTCGCCGAACATCGTCTCGACCTTCTGCGTGATCTCACCGGTCTCGCCGTCGAACTCGCTGTGCTCGTCGTGCAGAACCACGGCGTCGCCTTCTTCGAAGCTCATACTCCGAACACGGAGGGGGTCACGCAAAAACGCCCCGATTCACCGGGAGAGCGAGCGGCGGACGCGTCCGACGCGCCCGCGACACTGACAGGGGGCGAGACGCCTCCGAGCGACGCACCGGCGACGCGTTCACCCCCACTCGACGCCCTCGCGGGTCTCGGCGTCCCAGCGGCGCAGGACCGCGCGCGCGTTCCCGGCGTGGTAGCCGAAGTAGACGTTCTCGGCGTACTCCCCGGCGAGGTCGGCGGCCTCGGCGAGCGCGCCCACGTCGGGGTCGACGGCGTAGAGCTCGACGCCGAGACGGACGTCGCGTCCCTCGAGTCGGTCCGCGAACCCCGAGAGAAGCGCCTCCAGCCAGTACGTCGTCGCGTACGCCGTGTCGTAGAGCGGGACGACGACTTCGTCGACGTGCGCGGCGAGCGCGTCGAGGTCGACACCGGAGTGCGCGCGCAGGTGGCCGGGGTACGGGTCCGGGTGGACGGTGAGGTAGAGGTCGCCCGGCACGCGCTCGCGGGCCTCGGCGACGAACGAGGTGACGACGGACGCGCGCCACGCCTCGCGGTCGTCGGACTCGCTCTCCGCGAAGGCGTCGTCGCAGTGCTCACAGTGACAGAACGCCGGCCCGGGGAAGCCGACCTCGTCGAGGCGGACGTCGTCGCTCGCCGCCACGCAGGCGTCGATGACCTCGAAGAGGCCGTCGCGGTAGTGCTCGATGCTCGGACAGACGTACCCCCAGTCGAGGGCCGAGTGGTCCTTCGTCGCGCGACGGCCCTCGGCGTCGACGGGCGCGAGATGCGGGTCGGTCTCGGCGGTCGCGGTGTCGCCGAAGCAGGAGACGAGGTTCACCGCGTCCGGCTCCGGGTCGACGTGCTCGCCGGTGACGCGCTTGACCTCGTAGAAGCCTACGTCGAACTCCGACCACTCGAGTTCCTCGGCGTTCCGCGTGACGACGCCGTACATATCACACGTGGGGAGCGCGGGCCGCCTAAAGCGTTCGTTCCCGGGACGCGTCGCTGGGAGTTGGGCGACAGCGGAGGATGGGGCGGCGCGTGCCGCGCGAGTGCGGTGCTCAGTCGATGCGGTCGATGTCCTCGGCGGGCTCGGACTCGCCGCCGGCGACGAGCTTGTAGACGAGGACGATCAGGGCCAGTGCGAGGGCGAGCTTGACGGTCGTGCGCATATGTGAGCGTACGTATCGGTCCACTATACCTTTTCGGGAATCGGCGCTCAGACGGCGAGGTGGTCGGTGATGTCCTCGCGGACGATGGTCTCGCAGTACGCGCATCGGACGCCCTCGGAGATGACGTCGAAACGCGTCTCGACGGGTTCGCCGGCGTTCGTGATGCAGTGGCGGTTCGGGCAGTGGAGGAGGCCGACGACCTCCGCCGGGGGCTCGATTTCGGTCTTCTCCGCGACCTCGTACTCCCGAACGATGTTCACGGTGGCGTCCGGCGCGATGAGCGAGAGGACGTCGAGTTCGGCCTGACTCATCTCGCGGCCCTCGACCTTCACGATGTCCTTCTGCCCCATCCGCCCGCTCGGAACGTTCATCCCGAGGCTGACGCTCTCGCCGCCGCTCCCGTCGATGCCGAGGATGGCGAGGACGTGGAGGGCTTCGCCGGCGGGAACGTGGTCGATGACGGTGCCGTCGCGGATCTTGGAGACGCGGAGTTCGGTGTCTTTCTCGGTCATGATTACTCGAGGAGGAGGTCGAGGAGCGCCATGCGGACGGGAACGCCGTTGTGCGCCTGGTCGAAGTACGTCGCGTTCGGCAGGTCGTCCACTCCGGGGTCGATCTCGTCGACGCGCGGGAGCGGGTGCATCACCGCGAGGTCGTCCCTCGCCGCGTCGAGCGTCTCGGCGTCGATTCGGTACTGGCCGGCGACCGTCTCGTACTCCTCCTCGTCCGGGAAGCGCTCGCGCTGGATGCGCGTCACGTAGAGGACGTCGAGCTCGGAGAGGACGGCCTCGAGGTCCTCGTGCTCGCGGACGTTCGCGCCCGACTCGTGGAGGTCGTAGCGCACCGAGCGCGGGAGGCGGAGGCTCTCCGGGCTGATGAAGTGCTGGCGGGCGTCGAAGTTCGTGAGCGCGTGCGCGAGCGAGTGGACCGTCCGGCCGTACTTCAGGTCGCCCATGATGCCGATAGTGAGGTCGTCGAGGCCCGCGTGCTCGTCGATGGTGTAGAGGTCGAGGAGCGTCTGACTCGGGTGGTGTCCCGCGCCGTCGCCCGCGTTCACGAGCGGGACGTCCACGAACTCGCTCGCCATCTGCGCGGCGCCCTGACTCGGGTGCCGGAGGACGATGCCGTCCGCGTACCCCTCGATGACGCGGACGGTGTCCGCGAGCGACTCGCCCTTCTTCACGGAAGAGGACTCGACGGAGCCCATGTCGATGACGTCCCCGCCGAGGCGCTTGGCGGCCGTCTCGAAGCTCATCTTCGTGCGCGTGCTCGGCTCGAAGAAACAGAGCGCGAGCAGCGCACCGGGATGTCGGTCCGCGTGCGCGGCCGGGTCGTCCGCGAACTCCCGCGCTCGCGAGAGGACCTCCTCGATGTCCGCCCGCGAGAGCTGTTTCGCGGTGAGCAAGTGGTCGTGGCGCATCGTCACTACCCCCGCGCGCTGACGCCTTCAACTTCCCGAACCTTCTTCCCGGATGGGGGGCCCACCCGTGGGTATGCTTGCCATCGCGGGCGGGAAGGGCGGGGTGGGGAAGACGACGACGGCGCTCGGCCTCGCCACCGCCTACGTCCGCAGACGGCGCCGACCCCTCGTTGTCGACGCCGACCGCGGGATGCCGAACTGCCACCTCTACGCGGACACCCCCGGCGAGCGCGGCGTCGCGGACGTCGCGGCCGGCCACCCCCTCGCGGACGCCGTCGAACCCGTACGCGCGCTCCCGGGCGTCGACCTCCTCGCCGGCGGCGACGCCGCCCCCGGGAGCTACCTCGATAGGCTCCCGCGCGGGCGCCCGCTCATCGTCGACACCGCCGCAGGCGCGGGTGCGGACGTCGGTGCGGCGCTCGTCGCCGCCGACGCCGTCGTCGTCGTCACCACGCCCGACGAGGAAGCCGTCGTGGACGCCCTGAAGAGCGCGGCGCTCGCCCGCGCGCTCGGGACGCCGGTCGTCGCCGGTGTCGTCGTCGGCACCCGTGACGACACCGACGGCATCGCGACGGCGCTCGACGCGCCCGTCACGGCCGTCCCGCGCTCGCGTGCGCCACTCCGTAACACGAGCGTTGCGGCCGCATACGACAACCTCGCGACAGCAACGGGGCCGAATCCTTAACAACGCCACCGCCCCTACTGAGGGTACATGGCGGACCGGCTCCCGACGGGAATCGACGTCCTCGACCGGAAGCTCGGCGGTGGCATTCCATCGGGGAGCGTCCTCGTCTACGAATCACCGCCGGCGAGCCAAGGCGAGCTACTGCTCCACGAAATCGCACGCCCCCGGGAGACGCTCTACATCACCACCGACCGCACCGAGGACGCCGTCGCGGACTCGTTCGAGAACACGAGCGTTCCCGTCGACCCCCCCGACGTCCGCTACCTCGCGAACGACGCGCCGCTCGACAACGCGCGGCGACTCGTCCGCAACACCGGCGAGGACGAGACGCTCGTCATCGACCCCGTGGACGCCCTCGAACGCACCGAGCGCGCGCGCTACGAGACCTTCCTCTCCGAGCTGCAAAACCACATGCACAACACCGGCGGCGTCGCCGTCCTCCACGCCCTTCGCGGCTCCCGCGTCCCCGAGCTCCGCGACTCGACCATCCACA
Organism: Halarchaeum grantii; assembly: GCF_014647455.2. Classification (NCBI taxonomy): domain Archaea; kingdom Methanobacteriati; phylum Methanobacteriota; class Halobacteria; order Halobacteriales; family Halobacteriaceae; genus Halarchaeum; species Halarchaeum grantii. Next base: position 413,176 of record NZ_BMPF01000001.1, read on the forward strand.
TGGCCGACGTCGTCTTCCGACTCGAAACGACGGTCAAGGGGAGCGACGTCGAGAACACGCTCTCCGTCCCCAAGTTCCGCAGCGGCAGCGCGCTCAACGAGACGGTGAAGCTCAACCTCGGTGACCGCGTCACCATCGACACCTCTCGCGACATCGCCTGAGCGGTCACGTCGCGGCCTGCGCCGCTATCAGACGCCGAGCGCCGCCGCTACGCGGCGGAAAAACGTGGAGAATCGCGGTGGCGGGATGATCGGCGACGCCTCGCTCCGCTCGTCGTCGCCTTACCTCACGGGTCACTACGGTCCCCGTTCGGTGTTCAGTCGCCCCTTCGGGCCGACCTATGCCTCGCGGCTACGCCGCTCGGCTATGTCGCGCCCTCGCTCGCGCTCGGTTACGACTATTCCTCGTCGAGTTCGTCGACGATTTCGTCGGCGTCGACGTCGGCGTCCTCGAGGGCGTCCTCGATGTCGCCGAGGTCCTCGCCGCCGGCGCCACCCATCATGCCGCCCATACCGCCCATCATGCCGCCCATGCCGGAGCCGTCGATGATCTCCTGGACGATGACGCGGTCGACGCCGATCTGATCCATGATCTGCTGGAGGATCTGCTGCTTGCCCATCATCCACTGCTGGTTGAACTGGAGCTGCGGGCTCTGCTCGATGTACAGCGTTTCCTTCTCGACGGTCTCGGTCTCCGTCTCGGGCTCTTCGTCCTCGTCGGACTCGACCTGCACCTCTTCCTCGACCTCGTCCGTCTCGATGTGCATGTCGAGCTCGGCGTCGAAGTACATGCTGAGGAGGCCCTGGGCCTTCTCGACGCGGTCCTCGACCTCGCCGACGATTTCGTACTTGTACTCGATGTCCTCACCGGCGAGCATGTGGTTGAAGTCGACGCGCGCGCGCCCACCGATGATGGTCTCGACGTGGCCGTGCTGGCCGTCGATGTCGACGTGGCCACCGGGGTAGCGGTCGTCCTCGGGGATCTTGTCGGCGCTCACGGTTCGGACCTCGCTCTCGTCGTACTCGCCGAAGGCGTCGGCGGCGGGGACGACGACGGTCCCGGTGTCGCCGACTTCCTTGCCGTAGATGTCCTCCTCGACGGGCTCGAAGATGTGACCCTCGCCGAGCACGAGCGTGCGCGGGGCGAACTCCTGCTCGTCGGTGTCGACGCCCTCCTCCTCGGCGACCTCCTCGTCGGTCGTGTCGACGAGGTCGCCGCCCTCGACGGTTCGTGCGGTGTACGCGAGTTTGATGAAGTCGCCCGCCTGAAGCCCTTCGGACTCCTCGGACGCAGATTCGTCAGCCGCCTCGGCCTCTTGCTGGTCGCTCATACGCACACGAACTCCCGTTCGGCCCTTAAGAATCACGTTTCTGCCCCGTCAGTTCAGCGCATCGTCGCGAGGTCGCAGGTCGCGTCCGCGTCGAGCGAGAGCCACGTGGTGAGTCGGGTCTCCTCGTCGGCGTCCGTCGGGTAGACCGTACAGCGGTCCGGCCCGCGTTCCTGCGTGACGGTGACGGCGTCGAGGGCGTAGTCGGGGGCGGGGACGGTCGTGTGCGCCGCGTCGCCGGCGGTGGAGTTTGCGGACATCCCACTCGGAGGGGCACGGCCGTCACGTATGAAGGCTGCTAAGAGGGGTACGGTCGTCTCTATAGCCGTCCCGATCCCCGCGATTCGGGCGTTTTTTCCCGGGGCCGCCGCCTCTTCGAGATATGTACGAGGTCGAGGTGAAGGTGCCGGCGGACCACGGCGACGTCCGGGACGCCTTGGAGTCGGTCGGCGCGGCGGAGCGACGCACGGTCGAGCAGGCGGACACCTACTACGACGCCCCCCACCGCGACTTCGCGGAGACGGACGAGGCCCTGCGCGTCCGGCGCGTCAGCGAGGCTGGCGCCGAGGACGCCGACGCGCGAATCACCTACAAGGGCCCGAAGGTCGATAGCGAGTCGAAGGCCCGCGAGGAGATCGAGACCGGCGTCGAGGACGGCGCGGACGCGGGCGCGCTCTTCGAGGCGCTCGGGTTCGCGCCCGCCGCGACGGTGCGAAAGACCCGAACGTACTACGCCTACGACGGCTACACGGTCGTCCTCGACGACGTCGAGGGTCTCGGGCAGTTCGTCGAGGTAGAGCGCGAGAGCGAGGACGTGGCGTCCGCGCGCGAGGGCGCGTTCGACGTCCTCCGCCGCCTCGGCCTCGACCCGGACGAACAGATACGCACCTCCTACCTCGGCCTCCTCCTCGAATAACCATGAGACATATTATCGTCGCCTTTCCTTTCCGCAAGTTATAGAACCGCCGGCGGCAAAGAGGAGGCAATGACCGAGCGGAACATCCGCGTCCAGCCGATCGAGCGCGGGGCCGTCGAAGACGAGGAAGTCGAGATCGTGGAGCGAAAGGGCATCGGCCACCCCGACTCCATCTGTGACGGCGTCGCCGAGCACGTCTCCGAGGCGCTCGCGCAGGCCTACCTCGACCGCGTCGGGAAGGTCCTCCACTACAACACCGACGAGACCCAACTCGTCGCCGGCACCGCCGCGCCGAAGTTCGGCGGCGGCGAGGTCGTCGAGCCTATCTACATCCTCGTCGTCGGGCGCGCCACCAAGCACTACGTCGACGAGTCGGGCGAGGAGTACGAGATCCCCGTCGACTCCATCGCGCTCGAGGCCGCGCGCGACTACCTCGACGAGACCCTGCCCGCCATCGACCTCGAGACGGACGTCATCGTCGACGTGAAACTCGGCGAGGGCTCCGGCGACCTCCAGGACGTCTTCAGCGAGGAGGAGCGGACCGTCCCCGAGGCCAACGACACCTCCTTCGGCGTCGGCCACGCGCCCCTCACCGAGACCGAGGAGCTCGTCCTCGAGACCGAACGCCACCTCAACGGCCCCTACCACGACGACAACCCCGCGCTCGGGCAGGACGTCAAGGTCATGGGTAAGCGCGAGGGCGACGAGATCGACCTCACCGTCGCCGCCGCGCTCGTCGACGCCTACGTCCCCGACATGGACGCGTACAAGGCCGAGATCGAGCGCATCCGCGAGTACGTCTCGGACCTCGCCGACGAGTACACGACGCGGGACGTCACCGTCCACGTCAACACCGCCGACGACTACGAGGAGGGCTCGGTCTACCTCACCGTCACCGGCACGAGCGCCGAGCAGGGCGACGACGGTTCGGTCGGTCGGGGGAACCGCGCGAACGGCCTCATCACGCCGAACCGCTCGATGAGCATGGAGGCGACGTCCGGGAAGAACCCCGTCAACCACATCGGGAAGATCTACAACCTCCTCTCCACGCAGATCGCGGACTCCGTCGTCGACGACGTCGAGGGCATCCGCGACCTCCGCGTGCGCCTCCTCAGCCAGATCGGCCGCCCCATCGACGAACCGCACGTCGCGGACGTCCACGTCGTCACCGCCGAGGGCGTCACAGTCTCCGACATCGAGGCGGACGTGCGAGGGATCGTGGACGAGGAGCTCGCGAACGTCACCGACGTCACCCAGCGCGTCATCGACGGCGAGCTCACCACCTTCTAGCGACGCGCCTTTAGTGGGCGCGGTCCTTTCTCGCAGCATGCATCCGCCGGACGCCGACGCCGTGCTAGTTCGTCACGGCGACGTCGGCATCAAGAGCGACGCCGTGCAGGCGCGCATGGAGGCGCGCCTCGCGGAGAACCTCGAGGCGCAACTCGACGCGCGCGACATCGCGGGATCGGTGGAGACGGAGTACGGCCGCCTCGTGATACACACCGATGACGTGGCGGCGGCGACGGACGCGGCGGCCGAGACGTTCGGCGTCGTCTCCGCGAGTCCCGCGACCGTCGTCGAGCCGTCGCTGGACGCGATTCGGTCGGCGCTCGCGGACGCGGCGCGCGAGCACTACCACGGCGGGACGTTCGGCGTCGATGCGCGGCGCGCGGGACGCCACGACTTCGACAGCCGCGACGTCGGCCGCGAGGGCGGGCAGGCGGTCTGGGAGGCCGTCGAGGACGCCTTCGACCCCGAGGTCGACCTCGACGACCCGGACGTGACGTTCTCCGTCGAGGTGCGCGAGACGCGCGCGTTCGTCTTCCTCGAGAAACGCGCGGGGCCGGGCGGGATGCCGCTCGGCACCCAACGGCCGCTCGTCGCGCTCGTCTCCGGCGGCATCGACTCGCCGGTCGCGGCGTGGCTCGCGATGAAGCGCGGCGCGCCCGTCGTGCCCGTCTACCTCGAACTCGGGCCCTATGGGGGCCCCGACCACGAGGCGCGCGCCGTCGAGACGGTCGGCCGCCTCGCGCGGTGGGCGCCGAACGTCGACCTCGACGTCCACCGAATCCCGGCGGGCGACGCCCTCGAGCGCCTCGCCGATGCCGTGACGAACACCCGCATGCTCTCCTTCCGGCGCTTCATGTACCGGGCGGCCGAGCGCGTCGCCGCGGACGTCGGCGCGGTCAGCATCGTCACCGGCGAAGCCATCGGGCAGAAGTCGAGTCAGACGACCGCGAACATGGCGGCGGTCGCGGGGGCCACCGACCTCCCCGTCCACCGCCCGCTGCTCGCGTGGGACAAACAGGAGGTCGTCGCGAAGGCGCGCGACCTCGGGACGTACACGGACGCGACGATGGACGTCGGCTGCGACCGCCTCGCGCCCGACCAGCCCGCGACCGCCGTCTCGCGCGAGCGGGTCGTCGCCGCCGAACCGGACGCCCTCCTCGAGTGGGCCGAGGACGCCGCCGACGCCCGCGAAACCGTGCCGGTCGACCCGGGGTTCGACGGCCGGGCCAGCGAGGACGACGCGGACGACGCGGAGGTGTCGAACGCGCGATGACGGACGTCTGCATCGTCGCGAAGGAGGGCAAGCGCCTCCCGGGCGACCTCTACGCCTACGAGACGGCGTACCGCGCGCTCTCGACGTACGACGCGACCTACCCGTGGGAGAACGCGCTCGCCGTCGAGACGATCAGCTTGGGAACGGCGGTGTCGCTCCTCAACGACCTCGACTGGTATCTCGCGCGCGTCGCCGCCGACGCGTTCGTGCGCGACCCGAGCGTCAGCGAGACGGAGTGGCTCTCCCGGCCGCTCGCGCGCGACCTCCGGGACGGCGACGGCGACCCCGAGGACCGCGTCAACCGACTCAAGGTCTACGGCATCGAGGACGGCCGCCTCGTCGACCCGACGATGGTCCTCCGGGGCGACGCCCAGGAGGGGACGTACGAGCGCGCGGAGTACGACGACGCCGTCGTCGTGCGCGTCACGAAAGACGAGTTCTTCTGAGCCGCGCACACGACCCGAGGCGCGTGGCGCGTGAGCCCGGGCGTCAGTACTCGTCGGTGAACTGCGCGTAGCTGAGGTCGGCCCAGTAGACGGTGCCGTTGTAGCGGACGACCCACGAGCCGCGCGTCTCCTCGTACTGCACGGCGTCGCCGTCGTGCGCCCGGAAGCGCTCGAGGACACCGCGGAAGGCGCTGTCGTCGGTGCTCTCGGCGTAGTAGCTCCCGTTGGTGGCCTCGGAGACGACGGCGCGTTCGCTCTCGTTGAGGTCGCCGAGCGTGAACAGGTGCTCGTCCTTCAACTGCCGGGCGTAGGCGTCGGAGTCGTTCGCGACGACCGTCGACGTGTAGCGATACGTGGTGAGCGTGACGGGGTGGACGTCGCTGACGCGAACCGGGTAGGCGTCGCCGTCGTAGACGACGGCGTCGTACTCCTGCGTGGGGACGAGGACGGAGCGGTCGGCTTCGGCGTCGGTGTACGTCGCGCCGACACCGAGGTCGTAGCCGTCCGCGCGCGGGTCGTGGCGCGGCGGGAACAGCGCGTCGAGCGCGCGACGGTCGACTTCGGGGAGGTCGTCGTACGCGATGCGGTTCGCGGAGACGTTCGAGGCGTTGTAGTCGGCTTCGAGGTCGACGCTCGTCGCCTCGCGCTCTCCGATAGCCGTCCACGAGAGGTCGTAGTACGAGCCCCGGTACGCGAACGGCAGGTCCGCCTCGACGGGTGCGGAACGGCCCTCGATGGTCGCGGAGCCGTTCCGGATGGCGTCGCGAATCAGCCGGGCCTCGGGGTCGGGTTCGGCGTCACTCGGTGGCGCGTCCCGACTCGCGTGGTCGGCGAGGTCGGCGTTCGAGACCGGGTCCATCGAGATGCTTCCGGCGGCCGAGCAGCCGGTGAGGAGCACCAACGGGAGGAGGGCGGCGAGCACGAGGTGGTGGCGGCGCATACGCACTCTCGTGTGAGAAGGGTGGAATAACTTGTGCAGACTGAAAGCGCGACTTGAGCCAGGACGCGGGCGACGGGGCCGGGGCGCACGCGGCGTCGGCGTTCGCGTGCGTGACGGCGAGGCCGTCGCACAGCGGACGGGTCAGTCGAAAACGCCGGCCGTCAGGTAGCGCTCGCCGCTGTCCCAGAACATCGTGACGACGAGGGGGTCTTCGTCGTCGTCGGCCTCGTAGGCGTAGCGCTCGGCGACGCGCTGGGCGACGAGTGAGACGGCGCCGGAGGACTGGCCGACGAGGACGCCCTGCTCGCGCGCGAGGCTGCGGCATTCGGCCTCGGCATCGTCGATGGCGACGGTTTCGACGGTGTCGATGACCTCAACGTCGAGGATGTCGGAGACGAAGCCGGGCCCCATCCCCTGGAAGGCGTCCTCACCGGGTTCCTCGCCGGAGAGGACGGCGTTCCCCTCGGGTTCGACGGCGACGACCTCCATGTCGGGGAACTCCTCGAGGAGGCGGTGGCTGGTGCCGGTGATCGTCCCACCAGTGCCGACGGCGGCGACGAAGGCGTCGATGTCGCGGCCGTCGACCTGTTCGAGGATCTCCTCGGCAGTCGTGCGGTAGTGCGCGCGCGGGTTCGCGTCGTTCTCGAACTGCCGGATGGGGTAGGCGTCGGTCTCGGCGGCGATCTCGGCGGCGCGTTCGTTCGCGTCCGTCATCGACCCCTCAACGAGTTCGAGGTCGGCGCCGTAAGCCCGCAGGAGGTTCCGGCGCTCCTGTGACATGTCGGCGGGCATGACGATGGTGAGGTCGTAGCCGCGCGCGGCCGAGACGACGGCGAGGCCGATGCCGGTGTTCCCGCTCGTCGCCTCGACGATGCGGTCGCCCGGGGAGAGATTGCCGGCCTCCTCGGCGGCGAGCACCATCTCGCGGGCGGGGCGGTCCTTCGCGGACCCGCCCGGATTGAACGACTCGACCTTCGCGGCGACGGTCGCGCCCTCGGGCGAGGGGAGGCGCAACAGGGGTGTGCCTATCGCGTCGAGGATGCTGTCGATCATTAGGAGGTGGTATGGGTGAGGGGGTTAAACCGGTGGCGCTCGATGAGCAGGCGCACCGCTCCGCCGGTGGCACGGCTGTTAAGCCCGTCGAGTACCTAGGAGAACTATGTCCGAGAAACTGGAGACGATGCGTCCGAACCCGGCGTGGGACGCGGACGCGCACGAGGAGACCGTCGAGTCGTGGGCGCGCGTGGCGGACGACGTGACGGTGAAGGTCTGGGGCGGCGACTGGTGCGGTGACTGTCGCGGCCAGCTCCCCGACTTCGCGGCCGCGCTCGAGGCGGCGGGCGTCGAGGACGTCGAGCACTACCCGGTCGAGCGCGTCGACGGCGAGAAGCGGGGCCCGGGCGTCGAGGAGTACGGCATCGAGCTCATCCCGACGGTCGTCGTCGAGGACGCTGGGGGGACCGAGCTCGCGCGCTTCGTCGAGGAGGAGGACCGCCCCATCGCGGTCTGGCTCGCCGAGCGCCTCGACGAGCTCGAGGCGTCGGCCTGAGCTAGCGGTACTCTTCTAGCCACTCGGTGAGCGCGTCGGTGTCCGTGACGGGCGGCGAGCACGCGCGCCGGCAGACGTACGCGGTCGGGCCGTCGCGTGCCTCGCGCCCGGCCCAGATCGGCGGCGCCTCGTCGAGGCCCAGTCGGTCGAGCCAGCCGTCGAGGCCGCCCGCCGTCGGCGGACGCCGCGAGAGCAGGCGGTCGGGGAGGTAGCGCGCGGCGACCGCGTCGCGCCACGCGTCGGGCACGTCGTCGGCGGCGACCGTGAGTTCGAGGTGCCCCCGCTCTCGCTCGGCCGCGGCGAGGACGAGCGACGGGTGCGTGAACCCTCGGTTCTCGACGGTGTCGGCGTGCGTCGCGAGGACGTCCTCGACGACGGCGCGATACTCGCCCTCCGGTCGGAACGCGGCGAGGGCGTCGAGCACGGAGACGGCGACGCCGGTCGGCGAGGGCGTCGAGCGGTCGGCGAGGTCCTGCGGGCGCGCGAGCAACTGCTCGCCGCTCGCCGGCGTGAAGTAGAGCGTGCCGTCGTCGTGGAATTCGGCGACGAGCGCGTCCGCGAGGTCGCACGCGAACGCGAGGTGCGCGACGTCGCCGGTGGCCTCGTAGGTGGTGAGCGCGCCCGCGGCGAGGAAGGCGTAGTCCTCGAGGTAGCCGTTCCCCGAGGAGGCGCCGTTCGCGTAGCGCCGGGCGAGTCGGTTCGTCTCGCCGTCCCAGAGGTGGTCACGGACGAAACCGAGCGCGTCGGCGGCGCGTTCGGCGTAATCGGCGTCGAGGACGAGGCCGGCCTCGGCGAACGCCCGGATCGCGAGGCCGTTCCACGCGCCGATGACCTTCTCGTCGCGCGCGGGCCGCGTGCGCTCCGTGCGGGCGTCGTAGACCTCCGCGTGGGCGCGATCGAGGCGCTCGCGGGTTTCCTCGACCGACATGCCGAGGTCGTCCGCGACGGTCGAGAGGTCGCGCCGGCGCGTGAGGACGGTCGACCCCTCGAAGTTACCCGATTGGGTGACGCCGTAGTACGCGCCGAAGACGGTGGCGTCCGCCGGGTCGTCGACGGCGTCGCTCACCTCGTCGAGCGTCCAGACGTAGAACGTGCCCTCCTCGCCCTCGCTGCGGGCGTCGAGCGTGCTGTAGAACCCGCCCTCGGGGTGGGCGAGCTCGTCGGCGAGGAAGTCGAGCGCGCCCGCCGCCACCTCGCGGTAGCGGTCCGTACCCGTGAGCTGGTGGCCGGCGAGGTAGACGCGCGCGAGTTCGGCGTTGTCGTACAGCATCTTCTCGAAGTGCGGGACCGTCCATTCCCGGTCCACGCAGTACCTGTGAAACCCCCCGCCGAGGTGGTCGTAGAGGCCACCGGCCGCCATCGCGTCCAGCGTCTCGGTGGCGACGGCGCGCGCGGCGTCGGCCGGTCGCTCCTCGTCGTCGGCAGGGGCGCCGGTGCCGTCGCTGTCGGTTCCGTCCGCGTTCGCGGCGGCGCGCAGGAGGACGTGCAGACGGCCGGGCTGGGGGAACTTCTGGCCCTGTCCCCACCCGCCGTGCTCGCGGTCGGCACGGCGGACGCCCTCGCGCGCGGCGGCGTCCAAGACGTCGCTCCCCGGCGGTTCCTCGGCGGGCGTCGGGACGTCCTCGACTTCGCCCTTCAGGGCGTCCGCCCACTGGTCGGCGCGCTCCTCGACGGCCTCGCGTTCGCCCTCCCAGCGCTGGTGGAGCGACCGGAGGACGTCGCGAAAGCCGGTCTGGCGCTCCGTCGACTCGGGCGGGAAGTAGGTCCCGACGTAGAACGGGCGCTTGTCGGGGGTGAGCCAGACGGAGAGCGGCCACCCGCCGCCGCCGGTCGCGAGCTGGGCGACCGTCATGTAGAGCTCGTCGACGTCCGGGCGCTCCTCCCGGTCGACCTTCACGGGGACGAAGTGCTCGTTCAGGTAGTCGGCGATGTCGGGGTCCTCGAAGGACTCCTCGGCCATCACGTGACACCAGTGGCAGGCCGAGTAGCCGATCGAGAGGAAGACCGGGACGTCGCGCTCCTCGGCGGCCTCGAAGGCCCGGTCGTCCCACGGCTGCCAGTTCACGGGGTTGTCCGCGTGCTGCTGGAGGTACGGACTCGCCTCGTCGGCGAGGCGGTTTCGGTCCGTCGGGTCGCTCATGTGGTGGTGATTGCGCGGCGACGCGGGTAAAGGGTCGTGCGTCGGCGCTCCCCGCTCCGGGAGCCGGTACCGCCGCCCACAGTACGCACGTCCGTGAACACATCGTGGCTCGGCAAGAGCAACCTTTACACCGGTGTGCTTTCTCTCTCCGTCCATGACCGAGACCGTCCTGCTGGTCGGCGGCGGCGGCCGCGAGCACGCCATCGCGCGTGCGCTCGCCGACGACTGCGACCTCTACGCCTGCGCGTCGAACCGGAACCCCGGCATCGTCTCGCTCGCCGAGTCGGTGGAGACGCTCGACGAGAACGACCCCGACGCCGTCGTCGCGTACGCCGAGGAGGTCGGCGCGGACCTCGCCGTCGTCGGCCCCGAGAGCCCGCTCGCGGCGGGCGTCGTGGACGCCCTCGAAGACGCCGGCATCTACGCCTTCGGCCCGAAGCAGGCCGAGGCGCGCATCGAGACGGACAAGCAGTTCCAGCGGGAGTTCATGGCCGAGCACGACATCCCCGGGACGCCGTGGTTCGAGACGTTCGACGACGCGGGGGACGCGGCGTCGTACGTCGAAGAACTCGGTGAGGAGGGCGAGGACGCCGCCGTGAAGCCCGCGGGCCTCACGGGTGGGAAGGGCGTTCGCGTCACCGGCGACCAGGTGACGCACGCCGAGGCCGCCGACTACGTCCGCGAGAGCGGCCACGACGAGTGGGTCGTCGAGGAGCGCCTCGTCGGCGAGGAGTTCACGATTCAGGCGTTCGTCGCGAACGGGCAGGTTCGGACCACTCCGGCCGTTCAGGACCACAAGCGCGCCTACGAGGGCGACGAGGGGCCGAACACGGGTGGAATGGGCAGTTACAGCGACGTCGACCTGACGCTTCCGTTCATGACGCAGGCGGACTACGACGCCGCCGTCGACGTCATCGAGGCGACCGTCGACGCCCTCGGAGGGTATCGCGGCGTCCTCTACGGCCAGTTCATGCTCACCGACGCGGGCCCGAAGGTCGTCGAGTTCAACGCGCGCTTCGGCGACCCCGAGGCGATGAACACGCTCCCCGTCCTCGAGACGCCGTTCCTCGACGTCCTCACGGCCGCGCGCGACGGCAACTCCCTCCCCGAACTGTCCTTCTCGGGCGAGGCCACCGTCTGCAAGTACGCCGTCCCCGAGGGCTATCCCACGGACCCGGAGGCGGGCGCGGAAGTGACGCTCGACGAGGAGTCCGTGGGCGAGGCCCTCCTCTTCTACGCGAGTGTCGACGCCCGCGAGGACGGCGTCTACACCACTACCTCGCGCTCGTTCGCCGTCGTCGGGCGCGGCGACTCCATCGCGGCCGCCGAGGAGCAGGCTGAGTCCGCCCTCTCCGGGCTCGGCGAGGGGTTCCGCGTCCGCCACGACGTCGGCAAACCCGACCTCGTCCAGCGGCGCATCGACCACATGGACGAGCTTCGCTAACGCGCCACACCCCCGGCCCCTGCTTATACGTACCAGCCGGGAGTAGCGTCGCACATGTCCAGTACCGAGGTCACCCGACTGCTGAAGAAGGCGTATCAGGACGAGATTGAGACGGTCATGAACTACATGTCGAACTCCATCGTCCTCGACGGCGTGCGCGCCGAGGAGATCAAGGAATCCCTCCAGGCGGACATCCAGGAGGAGCTCGGGCACGCCGAGCAGCTCGGGAACCGCCTGAAACAACTCGAAGAGGCCCCGCCCGGCTCCGGCGAGTTCGAGGCCTCCCAGCACAGCCTCCAGCCGCCCGAGGACACCACGGACGTCCTCTCCGTCATCGAGGGCGTCATCGAGGCCGAGGAGGACGCCATCGCGACCTACCGCGACCTCATCACGGTCGCCGAGGAGGCCGACGATCCCGTCACCGCGGACCTCGCGACCACGCTCCTCGCCGACGAGGAAGCCCACCGCACCGAGTTCCGCGGCTACCGCAAGGAGTACAAGAAGTAGCGCGGCCGCCGGGACCGGCTCTCCGAGACGCGAGTGAAGTGCATGCGAACCGACGCGACGCCTCGCCGTCGCGGGCGGCCTCTTTTCAGAGTTCCGCGGCGTACTCGCGCGCGCTTGCGAGCGTCGCCGCCGCGTCGAATCCCGGGTAGTCACCGTCCTCGTAGCGGACCTCGCCGTCGACCATCGTGAGCGCGACGTCGTCGCCGTGCGCGGCGTAGACGAGGTGCGAGTGGACGTCGTGGATCGGCGTCGAGCGCGCGCCGTCGGCGTCGAGGCAGACGAGGTCGGCCGCCCATCCCTCGCGGAGTTCGCCGACGCGCTCGAAGCCCGCCGCCTCCGCGCCGTTCCGCGTCGCCATCTCGAAGACGGTCTCGGCGGGAACCGCGGTCGGGTCGAGCGAATCGACCTTCCCGAGGAGGCTCGCCTGACGCATCTCCGTGAAGGCGTCGAGCGTGTTGTTGCAGGGCGGGCCGTCGTTCCCGAGCGCGACGTTGATGCCGCGTTCGAGGTAATCCTCGATCGGGGCGATGCCGGACGCGAGCTTCATGTTCGAGGACGGGCAGTGCGTGACGTGCGTGCCGGTCTCCGCGAGCACCTCGCGCTCGGTCTCGTCCGTCCAGACGCAGTGCGCGAGCACGACGTCCTCGCCGGTGAGGCCGACCTCGTCGAGCCAGTGGACGTTCCGCATCCCGGTTCGGTCCTCCACGGTCTCGATCTCGTCGCGGTTCTCGCTCGCGTGCGTGTGGATGCGCACGCCGTCGTAGGCGTCCGCGAGGTCGCGCGCGCCGCGCAGGCACGCCTCGCTACAGGTGACGGCGAAGCGCGGCGTCACCGCGTAGCGGACGCGGTCGTCGAACGCGCCGTGGTACTCGCGAATCAGGCGCTCGCTCTCGGCGAGGCCCGCGTCCGTGGCCTCCTCGAGGCCGTCCGGGCTCGCGGTGTCCATCAGGACCTTCCCCATGCGGGCGCGGATACCGGTCTCGCCGGCCGCCTCGAAGGCCGCGTCCGCGTGGTGCACGGAGAGGTGGTCGACGACGGTGGTGGTGCCGGAGGCGAGACACTCGAGGTAGCCGAGCTCGGCGGCGACGCGCATCCCCTCGCGGTCGAGGCCGGCCTCCATCGGGAGGACGGACTCGAAGAGCCAGTCGAGGAGCTCGGTGTCGTCCGCGATGCCGCGCCCGAGGCTCTGCACGGAGTGGACGTGCGCGCCGACGAGGCCGGGCGCGACGATGTCGTGGTCGCGGCGTTCGTGGTCGGCGTACTGTTCGACGAGTGCCTCGCGCTCGCCGACGGCCGCGATCCGGTCGCCGTCCGTGACGACGGCGCCGTCCGCGACGGCTGTCTCGGCGTCCACGACGACGGTCCCCGTGAGTAGCATCCGCTCCCTCTCGGCGGTCGGGGGACAAAAGCGTGGGGGATAGCGCACCGTGGCGGCGGCCGGTCGGCAGACGACGCCGGCGGGCGGCGGCCGTCGCGGCAGCCGTCGCACGTCGGGCGGTCCGCGCCGGTCGTCGCGTCAGTCGTCGGCGGCGTTCACTTCGTCCTCGGCGTCCGCGTCCGCCGAGTCGGGCTGCGGGATGGTGATCTCGGGGAGGCCGGCCTCGATCTGCTCGCGTCGGTCCTCGAACTCCCCGGGGAGGACGAGGCGGCCGCCGAGGTCGTCGAGCGGTTCGTCGCTGTCGTAGCCGGGCTCCTTCGTCGCGAGCTCGAAGAGGACGCCGTCGAACTCGCGGAAGTAGACGGAGCGGAACCAGTGCCGGTCGATCTGCTGGGTGGGACGGAGGCCCATCGAGCGGACGGCCGTGCGCATCTCCGCCTGCTCGTCGTCCGTGGGCGTCTGGAAGGCGACGTGGTGGACGGTCCCGTGGCCCTGCCGGGACGCCTCGACGGTCGGGAGCGTGTCGACGTACTGCCCGACCTCGCCGGCGGCCGCGAAGCGCGTCCGCCGGTCGCCGGGCGTGTCACCCTCCGCCTGCTCGGTGCCGACTTCCTCGAGCCCCATCGTCCGCAGGAGCTTCTGGGTCGGCTGGGGGTCGGTGAGCCAGAGCGTCACCGAGTGGAAGCCGCGAATCGCGTGCTCCTCGGGGACGAACGCCGTCCACGGGACGGTCGGGTCGTCCTCGGGAATCTCGACCGCGACGAGTTCGACGGGGAGGCCGTCCGGGTCGCGGAACGGCAGGACGGTCTCGCCGAAGCGAGTGACCCGGTCGTCGTAGTCGACGCCGTAGTCCTCGAAGCGCGCCTCCCAGAAGTCGAGGCTCCCCTCGGGAACGCGGAAGGCAACTCGGGAGACCTGCCCGGATCCGACCTTCCCCTGCGACATCTCCTCCCACGGGAAGAACGTCATGCTGGTCCCGGGTGTCCCCTCCGCGTCCGCGAAGAAGAAGTGGTACGTCCCGGGGTCGTCCTGATTGATCGAGCGCTTCACGAGGCGGAGGCCGAGCGTCTCCACCCAGAAGTCGAGGTTTCGCTGCGGGTCGCCCGCGATACACGTGACGTGGTGAATGCCCGGCGTCGGGTTCGGGTCAGCCATACTTCGAAAAGGGCACAGAGGGACTTCAGTCCGCGCTAACCCCCGTGTCACCACCCCGAGGGTCGGGGCGCGAAGCGGTAGCTCTGTGGCGGGTGAACGAACGGCGGGACGGGAAAGAGGACGGCGTTACTGGAAGGCGGTGCCGTAGCCGGCGCGCTCGCCCTCCTCGACGGGTTCGGCCGTCTCGAAGCGCTCCTCGATTTCGTCGTACTGCTCGCGGACCTCCTCGTCGACGCTGGCGTGGACCTCCTCGAGCGCCTGCTCGAAGTGCGCCATCGTCACGCGGACGTTCCCGACGGAGTCGGCGGCGTCCTCGGGCGAGACGGTGTTGACGAACTCGCGCGTCGCGGCCATCGTCGCCTCGCGGACGAGCGCTTCGAGGTCCGCGCCGACGAAGCCCTCGGTGCGCCGGGCGACCCGGTCGAGGTCGACGTCGTCGGCGAGGGGCTTGTGCTCCGTGTGCACGTCGAGGATGGCGCGACGGGCGTCGCGGTCGGGGACGGGCACGTGGATGTGGCGGTCGAGACGACCCGGCCGGAGGAGCGCGGAGTCGATGAGGTCCGGGCGGTTCGTCGTCGCGACGACGACGACGTCCTCCAGGTCCTCGATGCCGTCGAGCTCCGTGAGGAGCTGACTGACGACGCGCTCGCCGACGCCGGAATCGCTCTGGTTCCGGCCGCGCTGGCCGGCGATGGAGTCGATCTCGTCGAAGAACACCACCGTCGGCGCGTTCGAGCGGGCCTTCTCGAAGACCTCGCGAACGCCCTTCTCGGACTCGCCGACGTATTTGTTGAGGAGCTCGGGGCCCTTCACCGAGATGAAGTTCGAGTTCGCCTCGTTCGCGACGGCCTTCGCGAGCAGGGTCTTCCCCGTGCCGGGCGGGCCGTAGAGGAGGACGCCCTTCGCGGACTCGAGGTCCATCGACTCGAAGACCTCGGGGTAGTCGAGCGGCCACTGGATGGTCTCGCGCAGGCGCTCCTTCGTGTCGCCGAGGCCGCCGACGTCCTCCCAGGTGACGTCCGGCACCTCGACGAACACCTCGCGCATCGCGGACGGCTCGATGCCCTTCAGCGCCTCCTTGAAGTCGTTCTCGGTGACCTGGATGGACTCCAGTATCTCGGCCTCGATCTCGTCGGACTCGAGGTCGAGTTCGGGACGGATGCGTCGCAGGGCGTTCATCGCGGCCTCCTTGCTGAGGCTCTCGATGTCCGCGCCGACGAAGCCGTGGGTGTTCTCCGCGAGCTCGTCGACCTCGACGCCGTCCGCGAGCGGCATGCCGCGCGTGTGGACGTGGAGGATCTCCGTGCGGCCCTCCTGGTCGGGGACACCGACCTCGATCTCGCGGTCGAAGCGCCCGCCGCGCCGGAGCGCGGGATCGACGGCGTCCACGCGGTTCGTGGCGGCGATGACGATGACGTCACCGCGCTCCTCGAGGCCGTCCATCAGCGAGAGGAGCTGGGCGACGACGCGGCGCTCGACGTCACCGCCGGCCTCCTCGCGCTTGGGCGCGATGGAGTCGATCTCGTCGATGAAGACGATGGCGGGGGCGTTCTCCTCGGCGTCGTCGAAGACCTCGCGGAGCTTCTCCTCGGATTCGCCGTAGTACTTGCTCATGATCTCCGGCCCGGAGATCGTCTGGAAGTGCGCGTCGATCTCGTTCGCGACGGCCTTCGCGATGAGCGTCTTCCCGGTGCCGGGCGGCCCGTGGAGCATGACGCCCTTCGGCGGCTCGATGCCGAGCTGCTGGAAGAGCTCGGGGTGGCGCATCGGGAGCTCGATCATCTCTCTCACTTGCTCGAGCTCGTCGTCGAGGCCGCCGATGTCCTCGTAGGAGACGTTCGGCGTGCTGTCGCCGCCCTCCGCAGTGCGGCCGCCGGAGATCTCCTCGGCGGGGATTTCGCTCACCTGAATCTCCGTGGAGTCGGTGACGACGACGGTGCCGTCGGGTTCGGTGCCGGCGATCTTGATGGGGATGCGCTGGCCGCTCATCTGGCCGAAGCCGCCGAAGCCGAACGGGACGCGGATTGTCTGCCCCGTGGTGACGGCCTTCCCGGAGAGCCGGTCGTGGACGTACGGCGAGATGTCCCCGCGAATGCGGAGGTTCTGCGGGAGCGCGACGCTGATGGACGTCGCGGGCTTGACGTCCGCCTTCTCGACGGTGACGCCGTCGTCGATGCCGACGTCGGCTTCCTGTCGGAGGTCGCCGTCGATCCGGATGACGCCCTCGCCCTCGTCCTCGGGGTAGCCGGGCCAGACGCGCGCGATGGCGCGGCCGTCCCCGCTGCCCTCGATGACGATGTAGTCGCCGTTGTCGAGGTCGAGTTCCTCCATCGCGCGCCGGTCGACGGCGGCGAGGCCGCGACCCGCCTGGTCCTGCTTGAGGGGTTTGACCGTCAGTTTCATCGGTCCACCTCGACGGTGACGACGCCGTTGTTGATAAACGCGCGGGCGACTTCCCCAGTCGGGAGGTCGATCTCGTACTGCGCGTCCTCGCCGTCGCCCTCGACGACGAGGATGGCGGTGCCGTCGACGACGTCGACGCTCACCCGCTCGTCGGCGAAGGACGTGTCCGCGACCACGACGGACTCGTCGGTGTAGTCGTAGCGCTCGACGGGCCCGCTCTGGTCAGTGAGTGTATTCTGGGGGCGCATTGTTGCTAACCATAGGTTAGGTGTTGAAGTATATAAACCTGTCGCAGAAAACGGCCGTTTGTTATAAACAACGGGCAGGGCGGTAGAATTGCGGTCCACACTCAGTATCGGCCACGCGGTCGCGTTCGTGCCGACCCACGCGGCCACGCGACCGCCCGGTGACGGCGCCCGCGAACCACCCGGCAACAGCGCTTGCAGCCCCCCTCAGAGGTCGTCGAGGTCCGCGTCGCCGTGGCCGTGCTCCGCCGCCGGGAACTCCCCGTCCTCGACGGCCTCGCGGTAGCCGTCGACGGCCTCGCGCATCTCGGTGGCGACGTCCCCGAACTGCTCGGCGAACGGCGGCGCGCGCTCGGAGAGTCCGAGGACGTCCGTGATGACGAGCACCTGCCCGTCGGTGTCCGGGCCGGCACCGATGCCGATGGTCGGGATCGCGAGCGCGTCGGTGATCTGCGCGGCGACGTTCGCGGGGACGTGCTCGACGACGAGGCTGAACGCGCCCGCGTCCGCGTGGGCCTCGGCGAGCTCCAGCACCTCGCGGGCCTCCTCGCGCGTCGTCGCACGCCGACCGTAGCCCCCGTACTGCTGGACGTGCTGGGGCGTGAAGCCGAGGTGTGCCATCACCGGGATGCCGAGGTTCACGAGGCGCTCAGTCAGTTCGACGGTGTGCGGGCCGCATTCGAGCTTCACCGCGTCCGCGCCCGCCTCCGAGAGCAGACGACCGGCGTTCTCGACCGCGTCCCCCTCGTCCGCACCGTAGCTCAAAAAGGGCATGTCGGCGACGACGAGCGCATCCTCGACACCGCGCGCGACCGCGCCCGCGCGAGATTCGACGTCCGCCATCGTCACGGGGAGCGTCGAGTCATGGCCCATCACGGCGTTCCCCATGCTGTCCCCGACGAGGACGACGTCCACGCCCGCCTCCTCGACGATGCGCGCCGTCGGCGTATCGTACGCCGTCAGCATCGTTATCGGGGCGTCGTCCTCGCCGTGCGAGCGGATGTCCTGCACCGTGGTCATACGGGTGTGTATCGCCGCGCCGTCGTTAAATACGCGGCCTTTATGCGCGCCGCGCGCTGACGGACGCGTGTGCCAGAGGTAGTCGAGGAGACGGACCCCGAGGGCGTCGACTACGGGTGGGTGATGCAGACGACGTTCGTGCTCACCATCGTCGTCGGCGCGCCCGTCGTCGCCGTCGTCTTCGCCCTCAGCGGCGTCGCGGTCCCGACGTGGACGGCGAAGGCGTCCTTCGCGCTCCGCGTCGGCGCCGTCGTCTGGTTCCTCACCGCCGTCTGCGTCTATCTCTACGCGCGACGCCTCGACGTCGCCACGGACGACGCGGACGCCGACGCGGAGTGAGGGCGGGGCTCAGACGTACCGAAACCCCGTCCCGGCGCGGCGCGCCGTCTCGGCGTCGCGTTCCGCGTCGCCGACGAAGACGACTTCGTGGGGTTCGAGACCGAGCGACGCGACCGCGCGGAGTAGGGGTTGGGGGTCGGGTTTGCGCTCGCGGCCCGCGAGGCTGTCCCGGCCGACGACGTCGCGCACGCGCGAGAGCAAGCCCTCCCGTTCGAGGGCGATGCGACACGCGCGCTCGCAGTTCAGCGAACAGACGGCCGCCGGGAGCGTGCCGTCGCCGAGTTCGTCCGCGTGCGGGAGGCGGCGCGCGCGCTCGGCGCCCGCGCGCTCGTGCTCGCTGATGAGTTCCTCCGCCGCCTCGCCGACGCCCGCGTCCTCGGCGGCCTCAAGGAGTTCCCACGTGACCAGCCCGTCCGAGTCGACGCCGGCCTCGGCGAGGAGCGCGTGCAGCTCGCGCTCGACGGCCGCCCAGTCGACGGCGAGGTCGACGAGCGTCCCGTCGAGGTCGTAGACGACGCCCGCGTACGACGCCGCGTCCCCGCTCGCCGTCTCCGCGCCCGGCGGGTCGATCTGCTGGTCGGTCACGACCGCTCGTTGCGCCTCGGCGGGTATAGCGCCTTCGGCGTACTCGACCGGAAGCGCTGGCCTTTTGGCTCGGCCGAGCACACAGAGGGGCATGACGAGACACGCAGACGGCCGTGTCGCCTCCGCGACCGGTCGCGCCCGCTACGGCGGTGACCGCCGTGCTTAGTTTCGGCCGCGTCCGGACGGACGTCGCGGCGGTCCTCGAGAAGGACCCCGCCGCGAAGAGCCGTCTCGAGGTCCTGCTCTGCTATCCCGGACTCCACGCCGTCTGGGCGCACACGTTCACGCACGCGCTCTGGGAGGGCGGCTATCGGCTGGTCGCGCGCCTCCTCTCCCAGCTCGTCCGCTGGCTCACCGGCGTCGAGATCCACCCCGGGGCGACCATCGGCGAACGCGTCGTCATCGACCACGGGATGGGCGTCGTCATCGGCGAGACGGCGGTCGTCGGCGACGACGTCCACATGTATCACGGCGTGACGCTCGGCGGCGCCGACAAGCGCCCCGTGAAGCGCCATCCGACCGTCGGTGACGGAGTCACCATCGGCGCGGACGCGACGCTCCTCGGCGACATCGAGATCGGCGCGGGCGCGAAAGTCGGCGCGGGCGCGGTCGTCACCACGGACGTCGAACCGGACGCGACGATGATCGGCGTCCCCGCCGAGCGCGTCGACCGCACTCCGAAAGCGGACGTCGAGGACGTCGCGACGCCGGACGACGGCGACTCCGCGACGGCGGAGCGCGACGGTGGCTCGGTCTCGAACGCCGGCGACGCGGACGGCACGGACGACGCGGACGTCGGGAAGCACTGACGGAGACGGCGTTGGAGACCGCGAGAGGGACGGTGTCGTGGTCCGAGGGACGTCGTGATTCTGTTCGACGAGCGTCCGTGGTCTTCGGTTGTTCTCGCGGGAGAAGTGTGATGGCGGCCGGAACGGCCGCGCGTGGCAGGTTTCGGGATGCCGCCCGGTCATGAAGAACGCCGGTCTGGCGTCACTTCCGTATATATACCGATTTATAATTAATCTTCCGTTCGGACGCCGGGTGTCCTCCGGCGGTGCATCGACCCCGGTGGTCGCGACACGCCGAAACGACGACCGGTAACACGCGCCGAGAAGAGGTCACGCCTCGGTGACGCCGTGGCTGTGTGGCGTCGCGTGGCGTCCGACGGCGGCGACGCGGGCTACTCGGAGAGCGTCACGCCGAGGCGCTCCTCGAGCGCGCGGACGACGCTTCCACCGACGCCCGCCTGCGTCGCGCGTCCCTGTTCGACGGCGAGCAGGTCGTTCTCGTCGACGTCGAGTTCCTCGGCGAGCTCGGAGAGCTGGAGCCCTTCCTCCTGTCGGGCCTCCTCGACGATCTCGCCGTAGCCCGAAACGAGATACGGGAGCCGGTCGTGCTCGTAGTTCGTGCCGTGTTCCTCCCAGTGCGAGGAGTCCCCACGGGCGGCGTCGAGTTGCTGGGCGGCCGCGCGAATCGCGCTGTTCTCCTCGCGCTCGCTCCCCCCGCTGCTCCCCGAGGACGAGCCCGAGTCCCCCTGGTTCTGATTGCGACGGCTACGCTTCTTGCTCTCGTCGAGGTCCGCGCAGCTCTGACAGACGGAGAGCTGGGCGCCCGCGACGGACGCCGTCGTGAGCGAGTCCGTCGACGTCCCGCAGAGCTCGCAGGTGCCGCTGCCGCTACCCCCGGAGGAGCCGCCCGTGGAGTATTTTGCCATACCCCCCGGTACGCGGAGGTACCATTTTAACCAAACGGTCGTGCTGAGCCGTCATCCACGAGAGACACCGAGAGACGACGCCGAATCCGGGTGCGACCGGATACCCATCGCCCAGCGGCCGGCGTACGATGAGTTCCCGGCGCGTGACACGCGTCGCCCGGACGACGTGGGAGACGTGGCCGCCCGGTGTCGATCGGATCCCCGTCGGACCCCGCTGCGCGGACGACGCTCGCGTCGCTCTCCGAGGGAGTCGACGCCGCCGGACGCCGGCTAGCGACTCCGCTCTTCGATAGTGGGTCAGTAGGAAGTTGTGCGTGGGTGATGTCCCGGGAGGGAAATCACCGTGCATCGCTTGACCCCGAGTTGAGGACTCGGGTACGTGCGATGCGTGGGACCGGATTTGAACCGGCGAACCTCTACAGGACAGCGCCCTCAACGCTGCGCCTTTGGCCTAGCTTGGCTACCCACGCTCGCTCGTGCGTTCGCATTAGTCTGTACCGCCGGGTTAAGTAAGAGACTTGCGATTCGACACCGGCGTGCGAAGCGGA
Organism: Halarchaeum grantii; assembly: GCF_014647455.2. Taxonomy (NCBI): domain Archaea; kingdom Methanobacteriati; phylum Methanobacteriota; class Halobacteria; order Halobacteriales; family Halobacteriaceae; genus Halarchaeum; species Halarchaeum grantii. The sequence goes on from NZ_BMPF01000001.1 coordinate 434,395, forward strand.
TACAGGGTCGGACACCCACCCGTTCACGGCGGTTTCCGCCGGAATCGACACGACACCCTCCCCCCGTTCTGCAAATGTTCTGGGTGGAGAACACAGAGGGGGAGGTGTGACCGCGCTCGACTCGATGCACCAGTGCCCCCTCCCCCCGTTCTGCAAGTGTTCGGGCGCACGGGCCACCCCCGTCGCGGTGCGCGACGACGACCACCGCCCCCACCCCCATTCTGCAAGTGTTCCGGGCGGAAAGGTGGTCGATGCGCAGACGGAACTCCGAGCGGAGAGCGGGCTTTCCACCGCAGGATACGCACCGCTCCCCGTTCACGCGATACGCCCGACGCCGCGATCTCTCACTCCTCGTCGCCGAGGACGGCGGTCACGATCTCGGGTTCGACGTCGAGTTCGTACTCGTAGTACTGCCCGCCGCCGCGACCGTGGTTCCGGTCGTACTGCGCTAAAAATCCGAGCATCGCGAGGTCGATGAGGTGGTCGTGGACGGAGCGCTGGCTCAGCGGGTCGGCGGCATTCTCCGCACAGACGCGCTCGTACATCTCGTAGGCCTGCTTCGCGCGCACCGGCGTCTCGCCCTCGAAGGCGATGTTGGTGATGGCGAGGAGCGTGTAGCGGCCGTGGGTCGTGAGGTCGCGAATTGAGTCCTTCACGCGGCCGCGTTCGACGCGGTTCTCGGCGGCGTCGACGTCGTTCTCCACGACGGTCTCGCGACCGTCCTCGACGGCGACGTTCGCGGCCTCGCGCAGGAGGTCGATTGCCTGCCGTGCGCTCCCCCGGTCCTGCGCGGCGAGCGCCGCGCACTTCGGGATGACCGAGGGGTCGAGGACGCCGTCCGCGAGCCCCTTCGAGGCGCGGTCCTCGAGGATCGTTCGCAGTTCGGTCGCATCGTACGGCGGGAACTTTATCTCGCGCTCGCAGAGGGTGTCCTGCACCTTCGAGGAGAGGTCGTTGCGGAAGGTGTAGTCGTTCGAGATACCCACCACCCCGACCTGCGAGTGTTCGATGTTGCCGTTCGCCTTCGCGCGCGGGAGCTGATAGAGGAGGACGTCGTCGTCGCCGAGGTTGTCGATCTCGTCGAGCACGACGAGGACGGTCCCCTCGCGGGCTTCGATCTCCTCGAAGAGCGCGGTGAGGACGTCCGACGTCGAGAGCCCGGTCGTGATGGCCTCGCGCTCGGTGTCCTCGCGGAGTTCGTTCACGAGGGCGATGGCCGCCTGGTACGAGGAGGGATGGTGGTGGCAGTTAACCTCCGCCACGTGGACGTCGTCGACGTCCGGACGTTGGTCGGCCTCGACGCGGAGCATGTCCATCATGTAGCGCGTCACCGCCGTCTTCCCGACGCCGGTCTTCCCGTAGACGAAGACGTTCTCCGGCTCCCAGCCGTCCACGACGTCCTGGAGGGCGTTCGCGTACGCCTCGATCTCCTCGTCGCGCTCGAGGATCTCGTCGGGCTCGTACTGCTGTTTCAGGACGTTCTTGTCCGTGAAGACGCCCGTGCGCTTGCGGAACGGCGTGTCCATCGCTGTCTGTCTCCGATTTCGGGGCGACCGCAATAAATGTACCCTTCTCGTGTTTCGGCTGTTTCGAGAGGTGTGTTCGTTTCGAGTGTTAGCGTGGGCGGCCCCGTCATCCTGTTACATCCCTCCTCCCGGCCCGAGGCGTACGGCGGAACATTTGCAGAACGGGGTGGGGGTGTCGGAGCAGCGCTGCGCTCGGATACCCACCTCCCCTCTCGGCGGGCCGAACATTTGCAGAACGGGGGGAGGGGGTCGGAAACTCGCGGCGACGACGAGCGACGCCACTCGTGAGGCAACGAGTGACTCGACAGAACCGGATCGAAACCGGCGGCGGAGTGGGCGAGAGACGGTGCGTGCGGGCGGTCAGTCGTCGGCGGGGACGTCGACGTCGGTTCCGACGTCGGGCCGGACGACGTCGCGGTCGGTCGCCTCGCCGTCGATATCGTAGGGGTACTCACCGGTCACGCAGCCGAGACAGAGGTCGGCGCGCGAGCGCCCGATGGCCTCCGTGACGGCGTCGATGGAGAGGTAGGAGAGGCTGTCCGCGCCGATCTCCTCGGCGATCTCCGCCTCGGACTTCTCGGCGGCGATGAGTTCGTCGCGCGTCGCCATGTCGATGCCCATGTAGCAGGGCGCAACGATGGCGGGCGCGCCGATGCGGACGTGGACTTCCTCGGCGCCGGCCTCGCGGACGAGCTCGACCAGCTGGTTCGAGGTCGTGCCCCGAACGATGCTGTCGTCGATGATGGTGACGGACTTGCCCTCGACGGTGGACTTGATCGGGTTGAGCTTCAGGCGGACCGCGCGCTCGCGGGCCTCCTGCGTCGGCATGATGAACGTCCGACCGACGTAGCGGTTCTTCATCAGGCCCTCGGCGAACTCGACACCGTCGCCGTCACCGGCCTGCGAGGCCTCGGCGTAGCCGGAGGCGAACGCGCGCCCGGAGTCCGGGACGGGCATGACGACGTCGCCCTCGACGCCGGACTCCTCCCAGAGCTTGCGCCCGAGTTCGCGGCGCACCTCGTAGACGAGTTCGCCGTCGATGGTGGAGTCGGGGCGCGCGAAGTAGACGTACTCGAAGAAGCAGTTCGCGGTGTTGTCGGGCTCGACGAGCTGGTAGGAGTCGAAGCCGCTTCCGTCCTCGCGGAGGACGACGAGCTCGCCGGGTCGGACGTCCCGGACGAGTTCGCCGCCGAGGGTGTCGATGGCGGCGGACTCGGAGGCGATGACGTAGCCACCGTCGATCTCGCCGATGCAGAGCGGACGGTTCCCCTCGGGGTCGCGAACCCCGAGGACGGTGTCGTCGTGGCTGATGGTGAGCGCGTAGGAACCGTGGATGCGGTTCATCGTGCGCTTGACGGCGCGCACGAGGTCCTCTTCGAGGAGGTTGCGCGCGAGGTCGTGCGCGATGACTTCCGTGTCGCCGTCGCTCGTGAACGCGTGCCCGGAGTCGGCGAGTTCGTCGCGGACGGCGTCGGCGTTGACGAGGTTGCCGTTGTGGCTCAACCCGAGCGCGCCGCCCTTGAAGGAGACGGTGAAGGGCTGTGCGCAGGACTTGTCGACGCTTCCGGCGGTCGGGTAGCGGACGTGGCCGATGCCCGTCGTTCCCTTGAGGGCCTCGACGTCGTCCTCGTCGAAGGCGTCGCCGACGAGCCCCATCTCGACGTGGCTGTGCTGTTGGAAGCCGTCGTGGGTGACGATCCCGGCGGACTCCTGTCCGCGATGCTGGAGCGCGTAGAGCGCGTAGTACGTGGGGAGCGCGGCCGCCCGGTCCTGGAGGGAGACACCGACGACGCCGCATTTCTCTCGCGGTCCGCCCTCTACCGTCTCGTCCCGCCGCTCGGTCATGGTTCTCTCTTGCGTCGCCATCACGTAAAACACCCGTGGTTGTGAATCTAATCGCCGATATACCTCCACGTGTATGCACACATGTGCATCATACTCGGTCGATGGACGGCGCGTCCGAGAAGCGTGAGCGGTGCTATCGGCGGACAGACGAGCGAGTCACGGAAGGGGACGAACGGCTACGAGAGACCGGTACCGAGCAGCCGTCCGAAAGCCGGACGACCGGCTACGCGCAGAGAGAGCGGGAGAGAGAAATCGACCGCAGCGAAGGACTTACTCGTCCTTCTTCGACTGCCAGTTGTAGCTCCGGCGCTTCGCGGACTTCCCGAAGCCACAGCTCGAGCAGACCTTCTTCCTGGAGTGGTACGACTTCTCGCCACAGCGGCGGCACTTCACGTGCGTCGTCTTGTTCTTCTTCCCCTGGCTCGGGGTGCCGGATCCAGTCATGGGTTAATCGTGACGACGTTATCGCCGCGTATAACCGTTATGTCTTCACCCTCCTCGGTGTTCTCGAGGACGAGGTTCATGTGCTGGTCGTAGCCCGTGAGGACACCCGTGAACTCCGTTCCGTCCTTCAGGACGACTGTCACGGTCTGCTCGAGGGAGGCCTCGAGGACGTCGAGGGGTCGGCCGCTCATACCACACCGAGCGCCCGTCTCACGCTTAAACGTACCGACTCGCGGCCCGAACGAAAGCCCTCCCTCACGGACCGCACTCGCGCCCCACACGCGGACGGCGCGCGCTCAGAACTCGACGGCGAACGACTCCCGGCCGGCTTCGCGGGCGGCGAGCGCGGCGAGGAGGTCGGCGGCGCGGTCGAGGTCGTCGAGGTCGACGACTTCGGCGGGCGTGTGCATGTAGCGGTTCGGCAGGCCGAGGTTGAGCGACGGGATGCCGCTGCGGGTCGTGTAGAAGGCGTCCGCGTCCGTCCCCGTCCGAATGCCGGTCGCCTGATACTGGACGTCGATCCCGTCCGTGCTCGCGGCGTCCCGGACCGCGTCGACGAGCGCGCCGTGGTTGCCCGCGCCGCGCGCGATGACGGGGCCGTCCCCGAGGCCCACCTCGTTGTGTTTGTCGCTCGGGAACTCGGGGTGGTCGGAGGCGTGCGTGACGTCGACGGCGACGGCGGCGTCCGGGTCGAGGTCGTAGCCGACCATCTTCGCCCCGGAGAGCCCGACCTCCTCTTGGACCGTCGAGACGGCGTAGACGGTCGATTCGGCGCCGCGCTCGGCGGCGCGTCGGAGGGCTTCGGCGGCGACCCAGACGCCGACGCGGTTGTCGAGGCCGCGCGCGGAGAGCAGCGACCCCTGGAGGGGGTGGGGGGTCTGCGCGATCGTCACGGGGTCGCCGACGGTCACGAGGTCGCGGGCGTCCGCTTCGTCCTCCGCGCCGATGTCGACGGTCATCGTCTCGATGTCGTCGTACTCGGTGTCCTCCTTGCCGCGGACGTGAATCGCGGCCTGCCCGACGACGCCGTTCACGGGGCCGCCGTCGGTGTGGACGTGGACGTGACGGGCCTTCGAGACGGACTTGTCGCTCCCGCCGACGGGCGTGAGGTGGAGGTAGCCCTCCGAGCTGATCGCGGCGACCATGTAGCCGATCTCGTCGGCGTGCCCGGTGAACGCGAACTCGGGGCCGTCGCCGCCGTCGTAGACGGCCACGGCGTTCCCGTACTCGTCGGTGTGGACCTCGTCCGCGAACGGCTCGACGTACTCGACCCAGACGCGCTGGGCGGGCGTCTCGAACCCCGAGGGGCTCGCCGTCGCGAGCAGGTCGTCGAGGAAGCGGCGCTGGTCTTCGTGCATACGTCACCCGGCGACCGGCGACGGCAAGAACCCAACGGTACCCGGGAACGCCGCCCACAGCGACCGCACGACGACCGCGCCCGCAGACGACCGCCTCAAACCGCCCGCGCCCACACGCCCCTCTCGTCTCCGACGGCCCCCGCCGCCGGAACCGTCTTGTGTCGCCCGCGAGAACACGCGACCATGGGATTCATCGACATCCACGTTCACGGCCTCGACGAGACCGACCTCAGCCTCTTCCGCTGGGACTTCTCGAAGGGCGAGTCGAGCGAGACGGACGAGGCGGGCATCGCGCCCGCGCCCGTGGAAACCAGGGACGAGTCGCCGGTCGCCGGTAACGACGCCGCGTCGAGCGGTGGGTCGCCAAAACTGGCCGCGCTCGGGCTCGTCGTCGTCCTCGGCTTCCTCGTCGCCACCGGCCTCCTCGTGAAGCGCACGCTCGGCGGGAGCGAGGACGCGCCCGTCGACGAGCGCGATGAACTCGAGGACATCGACGCCTGAGCGCCGCGCCGCGACGCTATCTGAGGACAAGGCCTTTCCCGGTACGGCGCGCAGTTCGCGTATGAACCTCCTCGACAGCGCCCGCGCGGTCGCCGGCGCCTCCGGCTCCGAGGCGGTCGATTGGTCGGCCGTCGCGACGGCCGCGAAGGGCGCGACCGACCCCGGTGCGCTCGACCTCACGCGACGCGAGCGCGAGGGGTACGCCGCCGACGTCCGCGCCGCGCGCTCGCGCATCCGCGACGTCTCCGGGCTCGCCTTCGACGTCCCCGAGACGGTGGAGATCCAGAACCGCCACCACTGGATCGACGCGAACGTCTCGACGTTCCGCCGCGCGTTCGAACCGCTCGAACAGGGCGGCGCGCTCCCCGGTGTCGCGCGAACCGTCAACACCGCGACGACGGCGGGCGCGCTGGCGTTCGTCGCCCGCCGCGTCCTCGGGCAGTACGACCCGCTCCTCCTCGCGGACGCCGACGACCACCGGCTCTACTTCGTCCACCCGAACATCGCGAGCGCCGCCGAGAGCCTCGACGCCGACTTCGAGCGCTTCCGGCGCTGGATCGCCTTCCACGAGGTGACGCACGCCGCGGAGTTCGGCGCCGCGCCGTGGCTCTCCGACCACCTCGAGTCCGGCCTCCGCGAAGGCGTCGCCGCGCTTTCCGAGGGGACCCTCCAGCGCGAGGCGTTCGCCGAGTTGATGACGACGATGACCGCCGTCGAGGGGTACGCCGAGCTCCTCATGGACCGCGCGTTCGACGAGGACTACGACGACCTCCGGCGGAAACTCGACGAGCGCCGCGACGAGGAGGGCCCGCTCGGCGGCCTCGTCCGCCGTCTCCTCGGTTTCCACTTGAAGCGCGAGCAGTACGAGCGCGGGCGCGAGTTCTTCGAGGCCGTCGCGGACGCCCGCGGCGTCGAGGGCGCGGGCGCGGTCTGGCACTCCCCGGAGACGCTGCCCTCCGACGCCGAGCTCGACGACCCCGCGATGTGGCTCGCCCGGATCCCCGAATAGCCGGCCGGTCGAGTCCACGAGTCCCCGCATAGCCGCTGAACACGGAGAGCCGAATACCGGAACACGACCGGCCGAACAGCGGAGCGTTCGTCTCGGTGCGGCCCGCAGTCTACTGAAACCCCTTCCCGACGTCGTCGTCCTCGATGAGGTCGTCGAGTTCGGCGTTCAACAGCTCCTCAGCCTCCTCGAACGTCTCGGAGAGGTCGTCGAGTTCGTCGGGGCGGCCGTGGCTGTCGTACTCGATGGGGCCGAACGCCGGGCTCTCGACGACGTCCATCACGTCGTCGAAGAGGTCGCTCGGTGAGGTCGGTGCGTCGGCGTGCACCTTCAGCACCTCCTCGAGTCGGCGGGCCTTCGTCTCCGCCTCGTCCTCGTCTGCGACGCCCTGCCTCACGGCGAATCGGCCGCCGTCGTCGCGGTCCGGGAAGAGCGGGTCGAGCTCGTCGTCGACGCGGCGGGCGACGCGCGCGCCGGCGCCCTTCACCTCGAAGGGGTTCTTCGCGTAGGTCTTCAGGTGGTAGACGCCCATCGAGGGATGGCCGAGGTAGAAGTCCTCGCCGAGGCCGCGCGCCCGGTCGCCGGCGACGGCGCGCCACCCGTCGGGGTCGGCATCGGCGTCGGTGACGTCCGAGAGGATGTCCTGCCAGTCCCTGACTCGCATACGCGAGCGGGTACACCGCGGAGAGGCTTAAGCGGTACGTCACCGGCACACGACGGGGTGAGCGGGGAGAACGGCAATGCTCAAGCGACGGCCGGTGTTCGCCGGCGAGCGCGTCCACGAGACGGCGATAGGGCGCGGGGACGTCGCCGCCCACGACGGCACCGAGCGACTCGTCGCCGACTCGGCCGACGAGTACCGCTGGCGGGTCTTCGACGACTAGAGGCGACAGCGTTTTTCGCCGTCCGCGACTACCGACGGGCGTGACTATCCGGGGGACGGTGACGGACGTCGGCGACGTGCGCGCGGTGAGCACGCAGTACGGCGAGCGCGACCTCGCGGAGGTGACGCTCGACCCCGGCGCCGCTCCCGACCGGACGCTGACGCTCTGGGGGAAGTGGAGCGAGACGGCGGAGTACCTCGACGCCGGGATGGACCTCCTCCTCACGAACCCCGAGGAGCAGGAGTGGAACGGCGAGACGCAGTACGCGACTTCGGGCGACTCCTACGTCGTCGTCGAACCCGACTACCTCGTCGACGTGACGGACATCCGGGAGTGGGTGCAGTGTCCGCGCCAGTACTACCTCTCGAAGCTCTCCGGCCTCCCGCTGAAGTATCCGGTGACGAAGGGGACGCTCGTCCACGAGGTGTTCGGCGACCTCCTGCGCGGACGGGACCTCGACGACGCCATCGACGACGCCGTCGACGACGCCGGCCTCGAGCTCGGCCTGCTGGGCGAGGACCCCGAGTCGGTCCGCGAGGAGGTGCGCCAGCACGCCTCCGCCATCGAGGGGTGGCTGAATCAGGGCCTCTTGACCGAAGACGACGACTGGCGCTCGGAGTACACGCTCATCTCCGATACGTTCGGCATCAAGGGCCGCTGTGACGCCATCCGGCGCGGGATGCCCGTCGAGTTGAAGACCGGGAAGAACACGAAGCGCGACCCGCGCTTCCACGACAAGATTCAGGCGGCGTGCTACGCGCTCATGCTCGAGGAGCGCGGCATCGAGGCCGATACGGGCACGCTCCTCTACACGAAGAACGCCGCCGTCGACCGCTCGGAGGAGGGCGGCGACCTCTCGCCCGCGAAGGAGTTCTCCATCGGCGCCGGGCTCCTCGAGTTCGTGGTGCGCTCGCGGAACCGCCTTGCGGCGATGGAGCACGGGATGTCGGTGCCGACGGGGAAGGAGGCGAACGCGAAGTGCGAGTACTGCTTCTCGCAGGACGCCTGCATGGTGGTCTCCGGGCGCCTCGGACAGGAGTCGAAGGCCGGCCAGATCGGGAGCCTGCTCCCGGAGGCCGAGCGCGACTACTTCGAGGAGCTCTACGAGGCCGTCGAGGCCGAGCGCCGCGAGATCCACCGCGAGTACGTGAAGCTCTGGGAGCAGACGCCCGAGGAGCGCGCGGCCGACGACCGCGCCGTCATCGGCCTCGAACCCGACGGCCGCGAGGAACTCGCGGACGGCCGCTGGCGTCTGCGCGCGACCCGGCCGTCGGCGGCGTCCTCGAAGATCCGCGAGGGCGACCGCGTGCTCGCGAGCGACGGCGACCCCGTCCACGGCGACGCCGAGATGGGGCGCCTCACTCGCCTCGACGAGTCGGAGGTGGTCGTCACGACGGACGAACCGCTCACCCTCCGGCGCCTCGACGTCTACCCCTCGGAGTACTCGGTGGACGGCATGCTCACCGCGCTCCACGACTTCGTCCTGAAGGGCGACGAGCGCCGGAAGGACGTCCTCTTCGGCCGCGAGGAGCCGACGTTCCGGGACGAGGAGCACGACGTCGTCCCGAACAACGACGCGCAGAACGCGGCCGTGAGCCGCGCGCTGAACGCGGAGGACTTCGCGCTCGTGCACGGCCCGCCCGGCACCGGGAAGACGTACACGATCGCGACGCTCGTCCGCGCGTTCGTCGAGCGCGGCGATAGAGTGCTGCTCTCCGCGTTCACGAACCGCGCGGTCGACAACGCCCTCGAAGCCATCGAGGAGCAGGGCTTCGAGTCGTTCGTCCGCGTCGGCACCGAGACCGGGGTGCGCGAGGACATGCAGGACTACCGGCTGGAGAACGTCGGCGGGCCCCACGAGCAGGCCGAGGAACTGGGCGCCGCGCCGCTCGTCGCCGCCACCACCTCCTCGTGTGGCTCGCGCGTGATGCGCTCCCAGGAGTTCGACGTCGTGCTCGTGGACGAGGCGAGCCAGCTCACCGAGCCGGGGACGCTCGCCGCCATCAACCGGGGCGCGACGTTCGTTCTGGTGGGCGACCACCACCAGCTCCCGCCGGTGACGCAGTCCGAGGGACGGCTGGCCGAATCGCTCTTCGAGCGCCTCATCGAGACGTACCCGGAGGCGGGCGTCCTCCTCGAGAGCCAGTACCGGATGCGCCAGCGCATTCAGGCGTTCTCCTCGACGGAGTTCTACGACGGCAGACTCCGCCCGGCGACCGGCGAGGTCGCGACCCAGTCGCTCGCCGACCTCGGCGTCGACTCCTCGCGGCCGGACGTCGTGGACGGCGTCGGCTTCGTCGACGTCACGGGCACGACGGACGCGCACGTCGACCCCGTGGAGGCCGCGCGCGTCGCCGAGATCGTCGAGTCCTATCTCGATGCCGGCCTCGACCGCGCGGACATCGGCGTCATCGCGCCGTTCCGCGCGCAGGTCGACGAGATCGGCCGCCGCGTCCCCGAGGGGGGCGCGGTCGACACCGTGGACCGCTTCCAGGGCTCCTCGAAGGAGGTGATTCTCGTGTCGTTCGTCGCGACCGGCGCCCTCGACGGTCCCATCTTCGAGGACTACCGGCGCCTGAACGTCGCGATGTCGCGCGCGAAGAAGAGCCTCGTCCTCGTCGGCGACGCGGCCGCGCTCGGCACGGACGACTTCTACGCGCGGATGCTCGACTGGGCGCGTCGATGAGGGCGACCGTCCTCGGGACGGGGAGCGCGGTTCCGACCGGCGAGCGCGCACAGACCGGCCTCCTCCTCGAGGACGGGAGCACGCGCCTGCTCGTCGACTGCGGGAGCGGCGCTCCTCGGCGCGCTCGCCCGCGCGGGCGTCACCCCCACGAGCCTCGACGCCGTCCTCCTCACGCACCCCCACCTCGACCACGTGAGCGACCTCCTCCCCGTGCTGAAGGCGCGCTGGCTCGCGGACGAGCGCGCCGCGGCCCTCCCCGTCGCGGGCCCGCCCGGAACGGGCGACCTCCTCGACGGCCTGCTCGACGTCCACGACTACCTCGCCGGACGCGTCGCCGTCGACGCGCGCGACCACGCACCCGAGTCGTTCTCGCTCGCCGGCGTCGATATCGAGCCCTACGAGACCGCGCACTCCGCGTCGATGCGCTCGTTCGCGTACCGCCTCGGCGACGCGCTCACGGTGAGCGGCGACACGCCCGCCGACCCCGGCCTCGCGGCGTTCGCGGACGGGACGACGCTCGTCCACGACTGCGCGCACCCGGACGGCGCGGGAAGCGACGCCCATCCGACGCCCGCCGAACTCGGGGCGGCCCTCGCGGGCCACGACTACCCCCACGTCTACCTCACGCACCTCTACCCGGCCGCCGACGCGCGCCGCGAGTCACTGCTCGCCGCCGTCCGCGACCGGTACGACGGCGCCGTCTCCGTCGCCGTCGACGGCGAGCGACTCGACCTCGGCTAAGTCAGCCGATACCGGAGGAGCGCCGCGATCCCCCCGAGGTTGCGGAGGCGCTCGCCGGGCGCGAACTCGTGGCTGAACACCGTCACGTCGCCGCCCTGCTGTTCGACGGTAGTGATGACGTCATTGACGTCGACGTCCCAATCGCCCTCGCCGGCGCGTTCCTTGCGGAGGCGCTCGTCGAGGACGAGTAGCGTCTCGACGGCGCCGAAGTCGGCGGCCTTCGCGACCTCCTCGATGCCGTACGCGACGGGTTCGTCGGTGCCGAGGCGCTCCATCAGCTCGTCGATCAGCTCCGACTCCTCCGCGATCCGCGTCTCGGCCTGCACCTCCTCGACGGCGCCGCGCTTCAGGACCTCGTGGACGCCGCGCCCGCCCGCCGCGGACGTGTCGACGGTCGTGACGCGCTCGACGAACGCCATGTTCTCCTCCTCGAAGTAGTCGAGCGCGTCCTGCTTCGTGAAGCCGGGGCCCGCGAGGATGACGGCGTCCGGGTCCATGCGCTCGAGGGCGCGGCCGAGTTCCGAGAAGAGTTCTTCGCGCCCGCGGGCGTACTCGCCCTTCCCGGTCGTCCCGGTGAACGACCCGGACTCGTCGACGCCGTACTGCTGGACGGTGTGGATGTAGGCCTCGCCCTCCTCGACGGTGGCGATGGCGACCTCGGGCTGGTCCGCGGTCTCGACGGCCTCCTCGACCCGCTCGATCTGGTCGGGCTTCCAGCGCTTCGTCACTTCGATCTCGTCGAACTCCTCGACGTTCAGCGTGTGGTGGAGGCCGAGTTGGTCCTCGCGCGAGCAGTCCGTGATGACGCCGGAGACGCGGAGGCGGTTCGCGAACTTGTGGAACTCGACCTCCTCGACGTCGAGCGCGATCCACATCGGCTCGCGCTGCCCGCCGGTGTCGCGCATCTGGTCGTCGTTGCGCTGGATGCGCCGCGTCGTGTCGCCCGCGACGCGGTCCCCGGGTTCGAGGACGTACGCGAGGTGCCAGAGGTCGTCGAGACTCTCCGGGAGGAGCGTGATCTTCTCACGCCCGCCCTCGCGCGCCTCGCGGTCCTTTATCTGCATGCGTCGAACTCGGGGTCGGCGGGCCTTGTGTCCTGCTACTCACGCGCCACCGAGTGGTGCGTTCGTCAGCAGGAGCGGGTTTCCTGCGCTACTCACGCGTCGCTACGCGACGCGTTCGTCAGCGAGGCGGAAGTCTCGCACTACTCACGCGCCACTCTGTGATGCGTGGGTCATCAGGAACGGTCTTCCTGCGCTACTCGCGCCGTTCCTCGCCGTCGTCATCGTCGCTCGCGTCGGGTCCGTCCTCGACGCGCTCGACCGCGTCCGTGGGGGGCGTGCTCTCCTCGGCGTCGTTCGACTCGCTGTCGTCCGCGACCGACTGCGCCTTCGCCTCGTAGGAGAGGGCCCCGTAGCCCTGCTGGCGGTCGCCGTCGCCATCGTCGCCCGCGCCGCCGTCCGCGTCGTCGGATGCGCCACCGTCCTCACGGTCGAGCCCCATCGCGTCCGCATACGCTTCAGCGTAGCAGTACCACGCGACGACCTGCGCGTAGAATATCACGAAGACGCCGACGAAGAAGAGGACGAGGAGGGCCTGTCCGACGGCGTTCCCGACGACGGCGACGACGAGCGCGAGCAGCCACCCGACGAGATACCTCGTGTTCAGCGTCGCCTCCTTCAACGTCGCTATCGAGAACGCCGCCATCACGTCGTCCTCGCGCACCCAGTTCGCGACGGCCGCCGGGTAGACGTAGCCGACGAGCACGCCGTAGACGGCGAGCGCGAGGAACACGAGTGCGGTGAGCGCGAACCCGAGGGCCGAACCCGTGTTCGGCGACCCCTGCATCGCGTACGTGAGGGCGACGGCGATGATGGCGAAGAACACGCCGCCGATGACGACCGGAATCGTGTAGACGACGCCGACGAGCACCATTTTCAGGCCGTCGACGAAGAGCGCCGACCAGTCCTCGAACGTCGGCGGGTCCGGATCGCCGTCGAGGCGGTGGCGCACCACGTCGACGAGATAGCCCTGAACGAACACGCCCGGAACGAGCGCGAACGGCAACACGAGCAGGCCGACGAACACGAACGAGAGCAGGACACCGAGGACCGCGGCGACGAGCGCCGCGATTGCGAGACCGCCGCCGATGAGGAGCGTCGCCGTCGACTCCTCACCGCGTAGCGGATACTTCAGGGCGTCTTCGAGCATACGTGAGACGACGCCGGGCGACGTGAAAAGCGTGGGGCCCGCTCCGCCGTGGTCGACCGTCGCGATTCCGGAACGCCGAGGCGCGCAGCATCTCGGACAGCGTTCGGACGGCGGTGGCGTCCTCGCCCGCGCTCGCTCGCGACCGGCACTTCGCGTCTCGCTATCGCCCGGCTTTCGGCGTCGCTACGCGACGCCTATTCCTCACGCATCGCGCCTTCCGGCGCTCCGCGTTCGGTGGTCGGCGGTCTCTGCGGGACCGCCCTACTCCTCCGCGATGCGGCTCCCGCCCGGCGGCATGAACTTCTGGATCTCGTCCGGCGAGGCGACCTTGCGGACGAAGGATTCGTCCGTGAAGCGCTCGCGGAACTCCCGGTAGACGCGCTTGGCGGCGTCGCCCTGCGCGAACTTCCCGGGTTCGAGGGACACCGTCGTCTCCGCCTCTCCCTCGATGGCCGACGGCGGCCCGCCGACGACGCGCGTCGACGGCTCGCAGGTGATCCCCACGGAGCACCCCACGGGCGTGTTCTCGAAGTACGTCCGGTCGCCGCGAATCGTGAACCCGCCCTTCGAGAGGTACTCGCCGGACTCGGCGGTCTTTGACACCTGCTCCGGCATCACCATGTAGGCGTCGCCGGCGCCCCGGCCGGCCTTCCACACCGAGGAGTACGTCACCGCGAACTGCGCGGCCTCCTCGAGCGAGCTCTCGGGGACCTCGATGTCCTGGGAGGGCTCGCTCGGCGCCGAGGTCTTGAGGACGGTCACGGGGCCGCCGTGGGCCTGCGCGTGGAAGAAGCGGTCGTAGCCGTCCATGTACTTCTCGACGATCTCCTCGTTCTGCTCGGCGCTCCGGCCGCCGATGACGAGGAACCCGTCGCTCGTTCGGAACCAGCGGAAGCGGTCATACCACTGCTCCTGCTTGCGCACGGGGATGGACGCCCGCGAGAGCCAGTCGATGTCCTCGGGTTCCTCCTCCTCTTCTTCGTCCTCGGGTTCGTGCTCCTCCTCGCTCCACTCCTCGCGGCGGCGCTGCCACTGCTCGAGTTCCTCGCGCGTGTCCGCGATCGCGGAGAGCGCGCCCTCCTTCTTCTCCTGAATGCGCTTGGCTTCCGTGTAGAGGCCGTCCGCGTTCTTCTCGACGCCCGCCTCGGGATCGAGCGAGATGGTGTGCCCATCGATTCGGAGGCGGACGAGGCCGTTCTCCGGGTCGACGCCGGCGACGTGCTCGGCGGCCTCGATGCCCTGTTCTTTGCCCTCCTCGAAGCGCGCCTCGACGTCGTCCCAGCCGTAGCCCGCGCGCCGGGCCTGCCGGACCGTCGAGAGCACCTCGTCCACGAGGTCGTAGCGCTCGTAGAGGAGTTCGGCCTTCTCGCGCTCCGTCTCCGCTTGCTCCTCGAAGTTCTCTATCGCGCCCTCCTGCTGCTCGATGATGCGCTCGCGCTTCGCGATCTCCTCCTCGAAGGCGGGCTTCGACGTCGTCTCCTCGCCGCCCTCGTCGGCCTCCGTCTCGAGGTTCGTGAAGTAGTCGTCGAGCGCGTCGTTGAACGAGTCGAAGGCCTCCGAGCGGAGGTCCGCGCGCTCCTCGAGGGGGAGCGGCGTCACGTCGACGCGGCGTTCGGCGTCGTCCTCCTCCGCGTAGTACACCCGTGGGTCGGTGCGGCCGGCCTTCACGTCGTCGAGGAGGCGTTCCATCGCGTCGTAGATGGCCTCGAACTCCTCGTCGCCCGCCTCCTCGATGTCCTTCGTCTTCTCGACGCCAGCGCGCGTGCAGAGCTCCTCGCCGTAGAGGCCGCCGAAGTTCAACTGCGTGGCGACCGTCCGCACGAGGTCGGTGTCGGACTGGCGCATCCGCTCGGCGAAGCGCTCGTAGTCGAGGTCGAGCGGGTCGAGTCGCGACTGCGGGAAGCCGTACTGACTCCCCGGCGCGACCGTCCGGGACTTGAGGCGCACCGTATCGAGGGAGTCCACGACCTCGCCGTTCTGGTCGAGCACCGCGATATTGCCGTCGCCGAACAGCTCGGCGATGATGGTGGTGTCCTGGTCCTCGCGGCGGAACTCGAACTCGAGGATGCGGTCGAAGCCGTGCTGGCGGACCTCGTGGAGGTTCGCGCCGGAGAGGCGGTTGCGGAGCATCTTCGCGAAGTTCGGGGGTCTACCGGGCGCGTTCGGCACGTGCTCGGGGCGCGCGACGTTCGCGCGCTTCGTCTCCCCGACCTCGACGAGGAGTTCGACGCGACCCTCGTCGAAGTCCCGCATCTTCAGGCGGACGAGGTCGTCGCCGTAGAGGTAGGCCTTGTCGACCACCGCGCCCGCGTAGCCGTTCAGTTCCGCGGTGAGCGCGACGAGGTCGACGCTCGTCAGTTCCCGCTTCTCGTCCATGATACCGGTCCTAACAGTCTCCCACCCTTTTGCACTGTGGTTACGTGGTCCCGGAGGGATCACGCGAACGCGAGCGGGAGCGACCGACGGGAGCGACACGCGAGCCCGCGCCACCGACGGAGGCGCGGAACGAGCGAGCGCGAACGAAGTGAGACGCGAGCTACGTGGTCCCGGAGCGACCACGCGAACGCGAGCGGGAGCGACCGACGGGAGCGGGGGTGTAACGACCCGCGAGTGCCGACGGGTGCCGCCGACTCCCGCAGCCCTTTGGTCCACGGCGTCCTGCACTCGCGTATGGAGATCGCTGTCTACGGCGCGGGCGGCGTCGGTGCGTACTACGGCGGCCGCCTCGCCCAGCAGGGCCACGACGTGACGCTGATCGCGCGCGGCGACCACCTCGACGCGCTCCAGCGGGACGGGCTCGTCGTCGAGAGCGTCGCGGGCGACTTCGCGCTCGACCTCCCGGCGACGGACGACCCCGAGGAAATCGGCGAAGTCGACGTCGTGCTCGTCTGCGTGAAGTCCTTCGACACCGAGGCGGTCGCCGCGCACCTCGACGCGTTGCTCGGGGAGGACTCGGCCGTGCTCTCGCTACAGAACGGCGTCGAGAACGAGGAGACGCTCGCGGACGCGGTCGGCACGAATCGCGTCTGGGGCGGCGTCGCCTACATCTTCTCGACCATCAAGGAACCCGGCGTCGTCGAGCACACAGGCGGGCCCGCGAAAATCGTCTTCGGGCGGTACCACGACGTCGCGGCGGAGCCGCCGGCGCGCTCGTCGCTCGCGGACGCCTTTCTCGACGCCTGCGAGAGCGCGACGGGGATGACCGTCGACTACACCGAGAACGTCCACGGGACGCTCTGGGACAAGCTCGCGCTCATCTGCGCGCAGGCCGGCCTCACCGCGACGACGCGCCGGCCGTTCGGCGACATCCGCGAGAACGAGGCGTCGTGGCGACTCTACCGGCGTGTCATGGAGGAGGTCGTCTCGGTGGCGCACGCCGAGGGCGTCCGCTTCGAGTGGGACCCCGTGAGCAAGTGGTTGGACGCGATGGAGGCGATGGACAACGAGGGGAACTACTCGAGTCTCCACTACGACCTCACGCACGGCAAGCGCATGGAGCTCGACGCGCTCCACGGGAGCGTCGTCCGGCACGCGCGCGAGCACGGGATCGACGTCCCCGCGAACGACGCCGTCTACGCGATTCTCGCGCCCCAAGCCGCCCCGAACGACGGCTGAGGAGGCCGAGACCGCGACGGGCGCGTGCTCCCGTCGCCCGTGGCCGGACTAGAGGCGCTTCGAGACGTAGGGGCCGTCCTGGTGGTAGCCGAGCTTCCGCTTGTAGTACTGGCGCGCGCCGATGCCGGAGATGACGGCGAGCTTCTCGTAGCCGGCGTCGCGGGCGCGCTCCTCGGCCTCGCACATTAGCCGTCGGCCGTACCCACGGTGTTGCTGGTCGCCCTCGCCGCTCTCCTCGCCGACGCTCACCGCGTCCCCGTAGACGTGGAGTTCGCGCAGGAGCGCGGCGTTCTCCAGTTCCTCGCGCGCCACTTCGCCGGGGAAGCGCAGGCGCGCGAAGCCCACCAGCAGGTCCTGATCGAAGTCCTCGAAGCTGATGAACTGCTCTTGGCCCCCGGCGGCCTCGTACTCGATGGTCCCCATCTCGACGGTCTCGGGCTCCGCGTCGTTCATCCCGACCTCGCGACAGCGGATGCACTCGCACTCCCAGCCGTGCTCGTCCATCTTCTGCCACGCGAGCTGGCGGAGGTTCGACTTCCAGACGCCCGCGTCGATGAAGTCCGCGGGTATGTCGCGCTGGACGCGCTGGAGCCGAACGTAGCGCGGGAGGTCCTTCATCACGCGCGCGACGAGCTCGGCGGCCTGCTCGTTCTGGAGGGGGTCGAAGTCGTCGCGGCGCCACTGGTCGTAGACGCGCGTGCCGCGCACGACGAGCGTCGGATAGATCTTCAGGTAGTCGGGGCGCCACTCGGGGTTCGCGAAGAGCCGGCGGAAGTCCTCCTCCACCATCGCCTCCGTCATTCCGGGCTGGCCGGGCATCATGTGGAAGCCCACCTTGAACGCCGCGTTCCGCAGGTTGCGGTTCGCGTCGATGGAGGCCTGATTCCCGTGCCCGCGATGCATCTCCCGATTGATGCGTTCGTACGTCGTCTGGACGCCCACCTCGACCTTCGTCCCGCCGAGGTCGAGCATCCTGTCCACCTGCTCGGGGTCGCACCAGTCGGGCTTCGTCTCGAACGTCGTCCCGATGTTGCGAATCTCCCCGAACTCGTTCTCCGTCTTCACGTCCTCCAGATACCGGAACTCGTACTCCTCGCGGTCCTGCGCGAAGGAGACGCCCTGTGCCGGCGCGGGCTCGACGTCGAGGTCGTGGTCGTTCAGCGCCTCGAGACAGCGCTTCACGAACCACTCCTGGTAGTCGTGACTGCGCGCCGTCATCGTCCCGCCCATGACGATGAGCTCCACCTTGTCGACGGGGTGGCCGATCTCGCGGAGCTGATTGAGTCGGAGCGTCACCTGCCCGTAGGGGTCGTAGTCGTTCTGCTCGCCGCGCGCCGCCGCCGGCTCGTGGCCGGTGTATGATTGGGCGCTCCCGAACTCGGAGGCGGGCCCGCCCGGACAGTAGAGGCACTTCCCGTGCGGGCAGAGGTGCGGGCTCGTCATCACCGCGACGGGCGCGACGCCCGAGGCGGTGCGGACGGGCTTGCGCTGGAGGACCTCCTCCAACTCCTCGCGCCGGCCGTCGGGCGCGTGATCGAGCAGGTCGGTGTGCTTGGGCACCCGTGCGACCGAGTACTCCGAGCACACCTCGAGCTTCGCGCTCTCCACGTCGTCCTGCCCGACATCGCCCGAGAGGATGCGCGAGACGAGGGCCTCGCACGCCGCCGCGAACGCCTCGCTCTCGCCGCTCTCGGCCTCGCTACTCATTGGGAGTGAATCAGCCGGCCACGACGCAAAAGGATGTCGTTGGGTACCGAGACGCCGACGTGAAGGCGCTTACCCGCGTGTCGGTCGCTTCGCCCCCTCCCGCTCGTTTTTCGCGGAACCGTCGGCTCCGCGTTACTCGAGCTGCGCGACGATGGCGTCGACGGCCGCCTCGACGACGGCGTCGCGCTCGCCGCTCAGGAACTCGACCCGGCCGTCCTGCGCGCCGCGCGGGACGACGCCCGCGTCCGGGAGTTCCGACGTGAGGGTCTCGCCGACCGCGCGCACGTCGACGTCGCCCGTCGAGCGCACGCGGAGTTCGTCGCTGTCCGCGCCCACGAGGACGTACTCGCCGTCGGCGCGCTCCCGATAGAGCGCGTCGAGCAGGAGGTCGACGGGCGGGAAGTCGTAGCGGTGGGTGTAGCTGTCGACGTCGAGGACCTCGACCGTCGCCGCGCCCGCGTCGCGCGCTTCGAGGTGCGGTTCGGCGGTCTCGAACTCCGTCTCGAGTTTCTCGCGGAACTGCGAGCCGATGTGGCCGACGAGGCTCGTGTCCGCCTCGTCCCAGAGGAGGTCCGCGACGATTTCGCGCTTGTCCTCGTAGGCCTGATAGAACGCCTCGAGGGCGAGCGCGTCACGGACGTCCGCGACCGTCTCCGCCTCGTAGCCCGCCTCGGCGGCGAGGTCAGCGTAGACGGCCGGCGTCTCCCCCCAGAACGGGATCGCGGGGAGGTGGCCGATGTCCGCCCGGACGTCCGCGTTCACCATGCCCGCGAGGTGCGTGGCGAGCACGCCCGTCGAGACCGGCGTTTCGCCGTGCTGCGTGGGGGAGACGAGGACGTCCGCCGCGTCGGCCGCCTCGCCGTCCGCGTAGCCGCCGTCGAGCGCGACCGTCGGCGCGTCGTAGATGTCGAGCAGGCCGAGGCCGTCCACGGACTCGCGGGTGCTCCCGGAGCCGACGAGGACGAACAGCGGGTGCTTCTCGTCGTGGCGGTCCGCGGCCTCCAGCATCGACGTGACGTCCTTCGTCGCGTCGTCGAGCGTGTAGAAGCCGTCGTCGAGCGGCCGGCGGTCGACGTAGTGGTACTCGGCGTCGCTGGCGGTGTGTTCCTCGCGGACGAGCGGGAGGACGGCGCGCTCGATCGCGGAGCCACCGACGTAGCCCTCGACGTCCGCGGTGTGGCGGACGATGACGGGGCGGGACTCGATGACGGCGCGGCGGATCTCCGTCGCGGCCGCGACGAGGTCGTCGTGCACGACGTCGATTTCGGCGTCCTGCACGAGCAGCGTCTCGTCCTCGGGGCTCGCGCGCTCGGTCACCTGTGCTTCGAGGCGGTCCTGAACGGCCTGCGCCTCGGCGCCCGTGAGGACGTCGAGGGCCTCCGTCTCGACCTGCAGTTCGCCGTGGTGGCGCTCGACCTCGCCGACGAGGTGGACGACGTCGCCCGCCTCGACCTCGGGGTAGGCCCGGACGCCCGCTTCGACGAACGCGGCGGCGTCGACCGTCCCCGTCTCGTCCGTCAGCTCGAAGACCGTCGGGCCGGAGGTCTGGCGGACGCCCGTGACCTCGGCTTCGAGCGCGACGTCGTCGCCGACGTGCTCGTCGAGGGCGTCGATCGGGACGCGCGCGACGTCCGCGCCGTCGCCGTCGTCGTCCTCGGAGGCCTCTTCGGCGTCCGTCTCGGTCTCTGGCTCCTCGGCTTCCGGCTCCTCCGGCTCCGCAACCGGTTCGTCGGCGGCGTCGGCCCCCGTCTCGTCGTCCGTCTCGGGCTCCGGTTCGGACGCCGGCTCGTCGGACTCCGATTCCTCGGGTTCCGCGGCCGGTTCGTCGTGCGTCTCGGCCTCCGTCTCCACTGAGTCGGTCGCGCCGGGCGGTGCCTCGGACTCGTCGTCGGGGAGCTCGGCGTTCGTCGGTGCGTCCGGGTCGTCGATGAGCATCCCGCGGAACTCGCGTTCGGACTGGCGGATCGACCACGAGAGGTCGACGTTCCCATTGCCGTGGACGTCGTCGACCTGCACGTAGACGGTGTCGCCGGGCTCCCAGTCGAGCGCGTCGAGGCGCTGGGGGATCTCGCTCTTGTGGAGGAGGCCGGTGACGTTCTCACCGAGGTCGACGAAGACGCCGAACTCGGCGAATCCGTCGACGCTCCCCTCGTAGTAGCGTCCGGCTGTGAGCTGCTCAGGTTGCGAACCGCGGAACTCGAAGACGGCGTCCTCCTCGTGTGTCTCGCAGATATGACCGTCGGTGGAGACGCCGCAGATGATACACGAACCCATTTAGCGGAGACAAGTCCCCCTTCCCTAAACGACTGTCGAAAACGCGCGCGTGTCAGCCGCGCGAAAACCGTGGCCGCCACCGGCGTGCGCTCGCGCCCGTCCATGGACGGCGCGGCACCGCTCACCGCTCGCGCGTCGCGGCGTCGACCGGCGCGTCGCGTCTGACCTCGTGGCAGTTCCGACAGCGCGCCTCGTAGGCTTCCTCGGCGCCCACGACCACCGTCGGGTCGTCGTAGTGCGCGGGTTCGCCGTCGACGAGGCGCTGGTTCCGCGTCGCCGGCTCGCCGCACTGCGTGCAGATCGCCTGCAGTTTCTCGACGTACTCAGCGACCGCCACGAGCTCGGGGACGGGGTGGTAGGGTTCGCCCCGGAAGGTCTGGTCCGTGCCGGAGACGACGACGCGCCGGCCGTCGGCGGCGAGTTCCTCGCAGACGTCGACGAGTTCGCCCGGGAAGAAGTTCGCCTCGTCGATGGCGACCACCTGCTCGCCGTTCAAGTGCTCCGGAATCGAGCGGACGCCCGCGACGGTGTTCTCGACGACGGTCGCGCGCCACGTCGACCCCGCGTGCGAGCCCAGCGACTCCTCGCCGTAGCGGTCGTCGATGGCGGGCGAGAACGCCGCGACCTCCTGCCCGGCGATCTCGGCGCGGCGGAGGCGGCGGAGCATCTCCTCGGTCTTCCCCGAGAACATACACCCCGTGATGACCTCCACCCAGCCGCTGTTCGTGATGGCGTGCACGCCACGACGGGAGACGGGCGACGGGCAAAACGGTTTCTCTCCCTCACTCCCGGAGCCGGACGACCGTCTCGCCGTCGCGCTCCGTGACCTCGGCGAGGCCGTCGTCCGCGAGGTCGTTCACGAGCCCCCGGAGCCACTCGCGGCCGTGCTCTCCCCCGGGCGCGTAGTCGACGCGGACGCGCGGGCCGAGCGTGTCGAGCGCGAGCTCGCCGTGTCGGGAGAGCGCCTTCACGACGCGCCCGCGCATCTGTCGGCGCGACCCCTCGAAGGTCGGCTGCTCGGGAACGTCGGGCGCGGTGAAGTCGCCGGTCTCGTAGGCGTCACACCACGGCCGCCACGGGCAGCCCGCCTCGTCGCACTTCGGGGTCTTCTCGCAGGCGACGCCCCCGAGCTCCATGATGGCGTTGTTCCAGACGCGCGACTCGCCGGCGGGCATGAGCGCGCCCGCGACGACCTCGAAGGCGTCGTCGTCGTCCGGGACGCCGAAGGCCCGATGGAGCACGCGCTTGACGTTCGTGTCCACGACGGCGTTCCCGTTGTCGAACGCGAAGGAGGCGACGGCGTTCGCGGTGTAGGGGCCGACGCCCATCAGCTCCTCGAGCTCGTCGGGGTCCTCGGGGAACGCGCCGTCGTACTCGGAGACGACCTGCTGGGCGGCCTCGTGGAGGTAGCGCGCGCGGTTGTTGTAGCCGAGCGAGTGGCCGGTCCAGAACCCCACCACCTCGGAACGCGGCGCGGCGGCGAGGTCGTGGACGGTCGGCCACTGCTCGAGGAACTCGTGCCACGCCGTCTCGACGCGCTGGAGCTGGGTCTGCTGGCTCATCACCTCGGAGACGAGTATCTCGTAGGCGTCCGTCGTCTCGCGCCACGGGAACGAGCGGTGGTCGTCCTCGTACCACGAGACGAGCGCGTCCTGCACGGCCGCGACGTCCCCGGGGAGGCAGTCCCGCGGGTCGGCGGCGGTGTCGCCCGTCTCGGCGTCCGCGTCCGTCATGTCCCGCCCTCGGGGTGGCGCGCGCTTAGGGGTGGCGACACGAGTCGAAATCGCGCCGTCGAAACCCCCTTCCCGCCGCCGCGAGAACACGGTCGTATGAGTCTCGACGACCTCGTCGACGACGTGCAGGACGCGAACAGCGCGCTGAAGACGGCCGAGTTCGCGCTCGACCGAGAGGCGCGCACCGAACTCGCGATGCTCGTCGCTGCGCTCGACCCCGAGGACTCGGACGAGCTCGTCCGGCGCGCGATCCACGCGCTCTTCGACTCCTACGTCCAGTCCGGCAAGCTCGACTTCAACCTCCGCAGCGAGTACGACACGACGTACGACGAGTACCTCGCGGGGATGAGCTACGACGAGATGGCGGGCGCGGGGAGCCAGGGCCTCCCGCAGAACGAGGAGGAGGGGCGCCGCTACCAGTACTAGCCCCACCATTCAACAGCCCCGGCGGCGAAGTGCGAGCGATGATCCTCTGTGTCGACCCCGACGCGGACGCGCTCGCGGCGACCCGCGACGCGCTCGCGGACGCCGGGTACGAGACGGCGACGGCGGGGACGGCCGCCGAGGCGTACGACGCGCTCGAGGCGACTGACTCGACCACTCTCGACGCGCTCGTCACCGAGTACGAACTGCCGGACGGCACCGGCCTCGAACTCGTTCGCGGGGTTCGCGAGCGCGCACCGGACACCACCTGTATCCTCTTCACCTCGACGCCCGTCACGGACGTCGACACCGCCGCGTTCGGCGACGTCATCGCGGACTACATCGCGAAGGACGACCCGGAGTCCCGCGCGGAGCTCCGCGACGTCCTCGAGCACGCGATCGCGTTCCAGTGCCAGACCGCCTACCCGCTCCCGGAGGACGAGGACGCGCGTCTCGCGGCGCTCGAGCGGTACGCGCTGGACGCCGACGCGCTCGGAAGCGCCCTCGACCGACTGGGGGAACTCGCGACCGCGCTCTTCGACGTCGAGGCGGCCGCGATCGGCCTCATCGACGCCCACGAGCAGCGCTTTCTCGCCTGCCACGGCATCGCGTTCGACCCGATAGAGCGCGAGGAGACGGTCTGCACGTACGCGCTCCTCGACGAGGACGTGACGGTGATCGAGGACGTGAGCGAGGACCCGCGCTTCGAGGCGAACGAGAGCCTGCGCGCGGCCGGTATCGCGTTCTACGCGAGCGCGTCGCTCGTCACGCCGGACGGGCAGGCGATCGGGACGTTCTGCGTCTACGACGACGAACCCCGGTCGTTCGGGGAGCGCGAGCGCGAACTCCTCACCATGCTCGCCGACGAGGCGATGGAGCAACTCGAGCTCCGGCGCGAGCGCGCCGAGAACGGGGGTGGTGCCGATGCGTGAGGGCGCCTACGGCTTCGAGGGGCTGCCGCTCGCGGACGTCGAGGCGGGGTCGAGCGTCCTGATCGCTGGACCGCCCCACGGCGGGGCGCGGACGCTCGCGCTCCGCATGCTCGCGGGGGCGGCCGAGGAGGGGACGGTGGTCGTGACGACGAACCGCCGCGCGGGGCGACTCGCCGGTGACTGCGAGCGCGCCGGAATCGCCATGGACGCGGAGCGCACCGCGATCATCGACTGCGTCGGCGGGGAGGACGCGGACGTATCCGCTCGCGTCCTCCCGGTCTCCGGCCCTTCGGACCTCACGGGAATCGGGATGCGCTTCTCGGACGTCCATCGCTCCTTCGAGCGCGCGGGCGTCGACGGCGTGCGGACCGGCGTCTGCTCGCTCTCGACGCTGCTCTCGTTCGGCGAACTCCAGTCCGTCTCGCGCTTCGTGCACACGCTCGTCGGCCGTGTCGACAGCGTCGACGGCCTCGGCGTCTTCCTCGTCGATCCGGCGATGCACGACGAGCGCGCGCTCAGCACGCTCTCGCAGTTCTGCTCGGGTCGCATCGACGTTCGGGAGGGCGAGGACGGCGCGGAGTTCCGCGTTCGCGGCCTCTCCGGGCAGTCCCGCGAGTGGGTCGGCTTCGACGCGACGCTGGAGTAGCGCGCCCGCCACGGCGGCGACGGCCGCGAGGGCGCGTCGGGACCCGCTCTCAGACGACGTCGCCGCCCGCGCCGGCCTGCGTGACGCGCGGGTCGTCGAGGGCGTCCGCGAGGATGGCGAACCCGAGGTCGATCTCGCGCTCGGTGGCGTCGAGCGGCGGGAGGAGTCGGAGGGTCTTGTGCCCGCAGCCGAGCGTGAGGAGGCCGCGCGTCAGGCAGGCCTTCATGAGCGCGCCGCGTCGTTCCTTCGAGTCGAGCTCGATGGCGAGCATCAGGCCGCGCCCGCGAACGTCGGTGACGTACTCCGAATCGAGGTCGGTGAGGAGGTCGGTGAACTGGCGGCCGCGCTCGCGGACGTTCGCGAGGAGGTCGTGCTCGTGGATTGCCTCGATGGTGGCGACGCCCTGCGCGGACGCGAGGAGGTCGCCGGCGCCCCACGTCGAGGAGAGCCGGCCGGTCTCCTCGGGGAAGAGGTCCTCGTTCGCGACGGTCGCGCCCACCCGAAGCCCCTTCGCGGACGTGATGACGTCCGGGTCGAGGTCGAGGTGGTCGATGCCCCACATCTCGCCGGTGCGGCCGAGGCCGGACTGGATCTCGTCGCTGATGACCTTGAAGCCGTGCTCCTCTTTGGCGGCGGCGATGTCGCGGGCGAACTCGTCGTTCGCGACGCGGTAGCCGCCCTCGCCCTGCTGTGGCTCCAGGATCACGAACGCGAGTTCGTCGGCGGGGACGGGTCCGCGAGTGGGGTGGAGGGCGTCCGCGAGGCGGTTCCCACCGGGGCCGTCCGTCTTCCACCCGCAGGTGCACTCGCCCTCGCAGGCGCAGTAGGGGAGGCTGAGGACGCCCGGCACTTCCGGGAATCCGCGGCGCTGGACGGCCTTCGAGCGATTGAGCGAGAGCGCGCCGAGAGTGCGGCCGTGGAACGCCCCATCGAAGGTGACGCCGCGGTGCCCGCGCTCGGCGTAGCAGATCTTGATGGCGTTCTCGACGGCTTCGGCGCCCGAGTTGGAGAGGAACGCGGTGTCGAGGGCGTAGTGGCTCGTGGCGTCCGTGAGCCGGTCGAGCAGTTGGGTGGGCCCGGGGAGGTCGGGGTCCTCGACGCTCCCGCCGCCGCTGACGTAGAAGTCCTGGCCGGCGATCTTCATGGGGTCGACGAGGTCGAACGACTCGAGCTTCTCGAGTATCTTCGGGTTGTTGTAGCCGAGGGGCGCGGAGGCGACGTGCGCGGTGAAGTCGAGGAGGACGTTCCCGTCGACGTCCGTGCAGAAGGGGCCGACGGCGTCCTCGGTGATGTCCCAGACGAAGTCGTAGACGTAGGTGCTCGGGGCGGCGTGCTCGTGGTGGCGCTCGACCCATTCGCGGGCGCGCTCCCCGGGGAAGGAGTCGACGCGGACCTCGGCGGTGTCCCTGTCCATACCCCGTCTGGGGCCGGCGCCCTCCTAAAGACCGCGACCGCGCTACACGAGGAGGACGGCGACGCCGGCGGCGACGAGGAGGCCGGCGCTCGCGGTGACGACGCCGCGAGCGAACGCCCGGTTCGAACTCGCGGCGGCGAGCCCGGCCTTCACGACGATGCTCGCGCCGGTGGCGAGCATGACGGCGACGGCGGCCTCGTTCGCGGCGAGTTCGCCGGTGCGGTAGAGGACGACGGCGGAGGTGGCGACGCCGGCGGAGGAGACGAGGCCGGAGCCGACGGCGGTGACGTAGAAGCCGAGCGCGCCGAACGCGCCGCTCGCGAGGCCGCTCCCGGCGACGATGAGGAGGAAGATGGCGCCGAAGCCGAGGGCGTTCCGCAGCGAGAACGGGCTGGAGAGCTCGACGTCGACGGTCGTCCGCCAGTCGGCGACGGCGTAGGCGACGGCGACGCTCCCGAGGACGACGACGGCGAGCGGAACGCCGACGGCGACGAGCGGCGGGTCGGCGTAGCCGAGTGTGAAGACGACGACGATGACGAGGTTGCGAAGCGCCATCGCGGCGTTCGCGAGGAGGACGCCCGCGACGGCGTAGTCGGCGGCGTCCTCGTCCCGGGAGACGTGGTCGAGCATCGTCCCGACGACCGCCGTTGAGGACGCGAGGCCGCCGAAGAAGCCGGTGACGGCGATGCCGCGACTCCCGTAGGCCTTCACGACGACGTAGTTCGCGATGCCGATGCCGGCGACGAAGACGACCATCAGCCAGACGACGCGGGGTTCGATCTGGACGCCGTAGCTCGCGACGCCGAGCGTGTACGTGCCGGCGGGGAGGAGCGGGTAGACGACGAACGCGATGATGGCGAATTCGGCGGTCGAGCGGAGTTCCTCGGCGGAGAGGCCCCACGCGAGCTCGTGGAGCTCGCGCTTGAAGACGAGGAGGAGCGACGAGGTGACGGCGACGACGGTCGCGGGCAGTATCTCGCCGAGGCCGACGAGGAGGCCGACGCCGTACGCGACGAGGAGGCTGACGGCGGTGGTGAGGTGGAGGCTCGTCTCCGCCCCGCCGGAGCCGCGACGCAGGCCGTCGAGCATCAGGACGCCCGCGAGGACGACGACGAAGCCCGCGCCGACGGCGGAGAGGAGGGGGAGACAGCCCGCGCCGATGGCGCCGTCGACCGGGGTGACGCCGCACGTCGCGGCGTCGAAGGTGGTGAAGACGGTGCCGAGGACGCTGATGAGCGCGAACGTCCGGATGCCGGCGGCCTTCTGCGACCACTCGCGTTCGAGGCCGAGGAACAGTCCGAGGCCGACGGCGACGCCGAGGCGGACGACGCGGCTGTCGATAGGGGCGGCGGCGAGTGTGCTCGCGAGGTCGGCCACGACCACCGTACCACGGGTCGCACGAAAAAAGACACGGGTGTGGGTGGGTTTTTGCCACCCGAGGGTGACGTGTCCGTATGGACTCGAGGTGGGACATCGACCGCGCCCGACTCGGCTGGTGGGTGACGGGGCTCGCGCTTGCGAGCGTCCTCGCCTACGTCGTCTACTCGTTCATCGGGACGTTCGTCTTCGGCCTCTTCATCTACTACGCCATCCGGCCGGTCTATCGGCAGTTACGGACGCGTATCCGCCCGCCGTCGCTCGCGGCGGCGGTGAGCATCGTCGCGTTCGCGCTCCCGGCGCTCCTCCTCCTCGCGTACGTCTCCGCGATCGGCCTCCAGGAGTTCAACGCCTACCTGACCGCGCATCCGGACAGCTTCGAGCAGCTGGAGGCGATGCTCCAGCCGTACATCGACGTCTCGAGCATCGTCCAAGACCCCCAGTCGATACTGGACTCGCCGGACGCGCTCGCGGCGGTGCGGCAGATACTCGAGGCCGCACAGGGCTACCTCGGCTTCTTCGGGAGCGTCGCGATCCACGCGTTCATGATGCTCATCATCGTCTTCTACCTGCTGCGCGACGACCAGCGCCTCGCGTCGTGGTTCCACCGGCGCTTCGACGACGCGGACGGCGTCGTGCACGCGTACGCGAAGCGCATCGACCGCGACTTCTCGATCATCTTCTTCGGGAACATCCTGAACGCGGTGATGACGGCGGCGATCGGCGGCATCTCCTACAGCCTCCTCGATTACGCCGCGCCCGCAGGCGTCGGGATCCCGTATCCGGCGCTCGTCGGCCTGCTCGTCGGCATCGCGAGCCTCGTCCCCGTCGTCGGCATCAAACTCGTCTACGTCCCGGTGAGCCTCCTCCTGCTCTTCCGGGCGTCGAGCGCTGCGCCGGGCGCGTTCTGGTTCCCGGCGGTCTTCGTCGCCGTCTCCTTCGTCATCGTGGACGTCATCCCGGACCTCGTGTTGCGCCCGTACGTCTCCGGGCGGAACCTCCACCTCGGGATGGTGATGCTCGCGTACACGTTCGGGCCGCTGCTCTTCGGGTGGCACGGCATCTTCCTCGGGCCGATGCTCCTCGTGCTCGTCGTCCACTTCGTCCGCCTCGTCCTCCCGGAGCTGCTCGCGGGCGCGCGCATCGAACCCGAGGCCGTCGGGCCGTCCATGGTCACCGCCGACACCGTCCAGACGTCGCTCGCCGACGTGACGGCCTCCGTGCGGTCGGACGAGGAGGACTAGTCGAGTTCGGTGCCGTCCCGGGGACAGTAGCGGACCTCGGGGTCGCTCGTCGCGTACCCGCACTCGGGGCAGGCGCGGCGCGTGAGCGACTCACGTTCGTCGTCGCGTCCGCGAAAGAGCAGGGGGACGAACGGGACGAGCAGGAAGCAGAGGACCCACCCGGTGTAGTAATAGATCGCGGCGCTGGCGGCGAGCGAGGCGAGCAGGCCGACGAGCGCGGTGGCGTGTCGCGACTGCATACACGCGTCTACGCCGAGGCGGTGGTTGTCGGTTCCGGACGGCGGTTGCGCGGCGACCGACGTGTTCGTGGGCCGTCACGTCCGCGAACCGGCCGGTCGAAGATCGTTAATCATTAACCGAAGAATTGGGAATGGTGGTCTGAATCAATGATACGACCGGATCTATCGACCCAGCGCGGCCGACTCGCCGTCGTCGCGTTCGCGGCGCTCGCCACCGTGCTGATCGCACTCGCACCGACCCCCGAAGGGCTCTCGCTCGCCGGGAAGTACGCCGTCGCGACGCTCATCTTCGCGGCGATCTGCTGGGTCAGCGGCGCGCTCCCGCTCGCCGTCACGGCGCTCTCGATTCCGGTGTTGCTCACCGCGTTCGGGATCTACGGCGACATCGACGCCGCGCTCGCGCCGTTCGCCGACCACCTCATCTTCCTCTTCATCGCGGGCTTCATGCTCGCGAACGCGCTCCAGAAGTACGACATCGACCGCCGGGTCGCGCTCTGGCTCATGGCGACGATGGGCTCCTCGCCGCGGAAGCTCATCGGCGCGGTCATGATCGCCACCGCGTTCTTCTCGATGTGGGTGTCGAACACCGCGACGTCCGCGATGATGGCGCCCATCGCCGTCGGCGTCCTCACGCAGGTCATCGGCCGCGAGGACCTGCGCGAGCAGGGCGACGAGGGCTCCTTCACGAACATGCAGGTCGCGATGCTGCTCGGCACCGCGTACGCCGCCTCGGTGGGCGGCGTCGGCACCCTCATCGGCACGCCGCCGAACGCAATCGTCGCCGGCCAACTCGAGCAGCTCCTCAACTACGAGATCACGTTCTTCGACTGGCTCCTCATCGGCATCCCCATCGTCGTCGTCACGCTCCCCATCGTCTGGTTCGTGCTCACGTACGTCCTCTTCCCGCCGGAGGTCGACGACGTGAGCGACGCGCGCGCCGAGGCCCGTCGCTACCTCCGCGAGGAGGGCGACCTCCCGCGCGAGGGCCGGATCGTCGCCGGCATCTTCGGCGCGACGGCGCTCCTCTGGGTGCTCGGCGGCCTCGGCGACTTCCTCCAGCCGTACATGAGCGCCGTGACGTACACGACGGTCTTCGGCGGTTCCGGTGAGACGCTGCTCGGTACGACGAACGGCCATCAGGGGCTCCTCTACTACGTGATGGTCGGCCTCTACGCGATCCCCGCGCTCGTCCTCTTCGACACGATGGAGTGGGAGGAGCTCGAGGACATCGACTGGGGCACCATCCTGCTGTTCGGCGGCGGCCTCTCGCTCGCCGCCGGGTTCGCGGAGACCGGCGCGACGAAGTGGATCGCGGAGACGGTGTTCAACGCGCTGACGGGCGCGCCCATCGTCCTCATCGTCGCCGTCGTCGTCCTCCTCATCATCTTCCTCACGGAGATGACGTCGAACACCGCGACCGCGACCATCATCGTCCCCGTGCTCATCAGCCTCGGCGGCGTGCTCGCGGCGACGCTCGGACTCGCGGACTACGCGGCCGCGATCTTCCTCGCGGTCTCCGGCGCCGTCGCTGCCTCCTTCGCGTTCGCGCTCCCGGTCGCGACCCCGCCGAACGCCATCGTCTTCGGCAGCGGCTACCTGGAGCAGAAACACATGATGCGCGCGGGCGTCGTCCTGAACCTCGTGATGACGGCCGTGCTGACCGTCCTCATCTACGCGCTGTTCACCTTCCTCTGGCCGGTCGTCCTCTGGTAACTCAGAGGTCGACGTACTCGTCCTCCCACTCGCGACGCGCTTCGAGTTCGCGTCGCCCGCGACGCGTCAGCGTGTAGTAGTTCGTTCGCTGGTCGAGTTGTCCCTTGTCGACGAGCCCCTTGTCGACGAGCGTGTCGAGGTTCGGGTAGAGTCGGCCGTGGTGGACCTCGCTCTCGTAGTACTCCTCGAGCTCCTCCTTGATCGCCAGCCCGTGCGGTTCGTCCCCACCCGCGATGACGTACATCAGATCTCGCTGAAACCCTGTCAGGTCGTTCATGTTACTACTGCCGATTGTCCGTATGCGGGTCGGTACTATAATTGTGGTGTAGTCGCGCCCGATATAATGTAATAAAAATAAACTGATGTGTCTGTGCACGTGACCGCCAGCGCGGGTCGCGGCACCACTCACTTTTGACGACACATTTATTACCACAGGGGCATTGGGTACAGGTGACGCTTCGCTTTGGAGGGCCGAAGCGTCAGCGGGGACCAATTCAGGGCGGCAGCGGCCGACCGGGCTGTTCCCGGTCGGCCGCTTCCATTCCGTTGCGTTTACCCGTGAGCGACGTTCTGCGTCGCTCGCTTTTCGAATACTACCACTCGATAGCGTCGCGTCCGTTCTGCGAGAGCGACCTACAGTTTCGACATCCCCCGCGCCTCCTCGGCGGCGTCGAGCGTCGAGTGGAGCGTCGCCTTCGATCCCGCCGCGTGAACGGCGGCGTTGACGGCGCCCTCGAGCACGGGCGCGTCCGCGAGCACCGCCTCGACGTCCGCCATCTCGACGGCGAGTTCGGCGTTCATCACCGCGCTCCCGAGGTCGACGAGCACGACGACGCCCTCGCCGTCGTCGGCCTCCTCGACACCGGCCGCGATGGCGTCCGCGTCCGTCCCGATGCCCCCGTCCGGGTCGCCGCCCGCCGCGACGAGCGATACCTCCTGAGCCATCTGCGCGGCCACCTCGACGATTCCCTCGGCGGCCGTCGCGCTGTGCGAGACGACGAGCAAGCCGACCATCTACGCGTCCCCCCCGTCCCCGGCGTCGCCGTGGACGGCGGCGTCGGCCGCGCTCGCGTCGTCGACCGACGCCTCGCCGAGTCGGTCTTCGGCGGTCGCGAGCAGTTCCTCGAGGACGAAGAGGGTGCTCGTCGCGCCCGGGTCGCGGTGGCCGACCCCGCGCAGGCCGAGATAGGACGCCCGACCCTTCGAGGCGCGCAACGGCACCGTGTATTCGACGCCGCGTCGGGCGGCGTCGACGGCCTTCGCGAGCGCATCCACGGACGGGAGGTCGTCCTCCTCGACGGCGCGCTGGAAGGTGTGGACGGCGGGCGTCACCGCGTCCACCATCGTCTTGTCACCGGGGCGCGCGCCGCCGCGCTCGGTGAGCTTCTCGCGGTAGGCCTCGGCGAACGCGACCGCGCTCTCGGCGTCGAGGCCGCCCTCGAGTTCCTGTGAGGCGGACAGCACGGAGCCGCCGTAGAGCGGACCGGCCGCGCCGCCGACCTCGGAGACGAGCGTCGTCCCGACCGTCTTCACGGCCTCGTCGATGGGTTTCCCCGCGAGCTCGTCGCGCTTCTCGGTGACGGCGCTGATGCCGCGCGCGAGGTTGTTCCCGTGGTCGGCGTCGCCGATTCGGGAGTCGAGTTCCGTGAGGTACGCCTGCTCGTCGTGGAGGCGCTCGTCGATGCGCTCGAGCGCGTCGAGCAGCGCCTCGGTATCCGAGTCCGCGCTCATTCGCCCACCGTGAGCGCGGGCGTCTCGGCGGGCGCCGCGAGCAGTTCCTTCAGTTCGTCGTCGACCCGGCAGACAGTCACCGAACAGCCCTTCATGTCGAGGCTGGTCATGTAGTCGCCGACCCACGCGTCGTGGACGTCGACGCCCGCCTCGTCGAGGCGTTCGGCGACGCGACGCTGGACGATGTAGAGTTCGGAGAGCGGCGTCCCCCCCATCCCGTTCACGATCGTGACGACTTCCTCGCCGGCCGCGACGTCGAGGTCATCGAGGACGTGGTCGAGGAGGGTGTCCGCCACCTCGTCCGCGGACGCCGTCTCCGTGCGCTCGACGCCGGGTTCGCCGTGGATGCCGATACCGAGTTCCATCTCGTCGTCCGCGAGGTCGAAGGTCTCCTCGCCCTTCTCGGGCGTGACGCAGGAGGTGAGCGCCATCCCCATCGTCCCGACGTTGTCGACGACCTTCTCGGCGACGCGCGCCACCTCATCGAGGTCCGCGCCCGCGGCGGCCTTCGCGCCCGCGCACTTGTGGACGAGGATGGTCCCGCAGACGCCGCGCCGCCCGCTCGTGTAGAGGGAGTCCTCGACGGCGACGTCGTCGTTGACGACGACCTGCTCGACGTCCTCGACGCCCTCCATACCGGCCATCTCCGCGCCGGTGTCGAAGTTCATCACGTCGCCCTCGTAGTTCTTCACGACGCAGAGGACGCCCGCGCCGCCGTCGGCGGCGTCGATGAGTGCCGAAAACTCGTCGGCGGTCGGCGAGGTGAACACCGCGCCGGCGGCCGCGCCGTCGAGCATGCCCTCCCCGACGTAGCCCGCGTGGGTCGGTTCGTGGCCGCTCCCACCGCCGGTGACGACGGCGACCTTCCCCTCGACGGGCCCGTCCGCGCGGACGAGGACGTCGGTGCCGTCGAGGCGTCGCAGGCCGTCGTGTGCCGCGACCATCCCGTCCAGCATCTCGTCGACGTACGCTGTCGGCTCGTTGATGAGCTTGTCCATGGTTCATCGTACCAAACGCGGTGGGTGACAAAAACGTTCGCGCCGGTGTGCGTCCGAACGGGACACGCTTTTTCGCGCGTCTCCCCCACGTGTCCGTATGGAAGTACGCGGGGAACGCGAGTGCACGGCCTGCGGGACGGAGTGGTCGTACTACGAGACGGGGAGCATCGCCTGCCCGTCGTGCGGGAGCATCAAGAGCGTCGCGACGGAGGCGGAGCGCCGCGAGCAGACCGACCTCGCGCCGACGCTCGAACTGGACGACGCCGTCGCGGCCGCCGGCGACGACGACTACCGGACGGCCGCCGAGCGCGCCCGCGAGGCCGCGCGCCGATACACGCACGGTCGGGGGTTCCTCCGGGGCGGCGACCTCCTCGACCTCGACGACACCGTGCTCGCGGCGTGGGAACTGCGCTACGTCGCCTCGGCGTTCGCGCGCGCCTTCGACCACACCGAGGCGGAGTCCTTCTACTTCGTCTCGCTGCTGCGCGGCGCCCCCGACGGCGAGCGTCCACCGGCGAGCGAGGTTCCGGAGTCGATGCGCGCCGCGCGCGGGAACGGCTACGCGGACGCCGTCGCCGACTACCGCGACGACCTCCGACGATACCTCGACGACGGCCCGGAGTGGGAGGGGATAGCGGGACTCCTCGAGTCGCTGGACGACCACGTCCGCCGGATGCACGCGCTCGACGGCGAGGTCCCGCCGGCCGAGGCGGACGCGCTCGTCGCGGCGGCGCGCTCTATCGGTCGGTACGCCCGCGACGGCGACGCGAGCGCCCGGGAGGACGCCCGCGAGACGCTCGCGGCGCTCGAAAACTGAGCGTACGACCCGGTATTCTGGGGTCGGTACCTAGAGTTCAAGATATTAAATCCGAGATAAGCGAACGTTCGGGCACCGACACCCGACTCCACCTGCCCGCTCTGGAGTCGACAAGCGATAAGTTTCTTATACCCGCATCGGCAACGGTCGGATGGTATAACATAACATGGCACAGGTCGCGTCGCTTCGTCCACCACCCACCGGGTCGCCACGTAGCCAGTGACACCGCCAGACACAGAGCCGATACGTCGGAGCATCGAGGTCGAGTACTGGGTCGTCGACGAGGAGGGCCGACTCGCCGTGCCGGACGGGCTCGCGGACGCCGCGCCCGGCGTCGAGCGCGAGTTCGTCGAGCCGCTCCTCGAGATAAAGACGACGCCGTGCGAGACGACCGACGAGCTGCGGGCCGAGCTGTACGACCGCGTCGGGAGCGTGCTCCGGCGCGCCGCCGAGGACGGGAAGAAACTCGTCCCGCTCGCGACACCGATCAGCGACGAGGAAATCGCCGAGCACACGAGCGAGCGGACGCGCGTCCAGAACCGCGTCGTCGGCGACGACTTCGCGTACGTCCGGCACTGCGCCGGGACGCACGTCCACGTCGAGCAGCTCCCCGAGCGCGCCATCGACCAGTTGAACACCTTCATCGCGCTCGACCCCGCGCTCGCGCTCTGCAACTCCTCGCCGTACTATCGCGGGCGACGTCTCGCCGCCGGCGCGCGCTCGAAGCTCTATCGGCGTCTCGCCTACGCCGACGTCCCCCATCAGGGGTGGCTCTGGCCGTACGTCGAGGACCGCGAGGAGTGGGTCCGGCGCCTCGAACGCCGCTACGAGGACTTCGTCCACGCCGCCGCCGACGCCGGCGTCGACCGGCGCGTCGTCCAGCGCTGCTTCGAGCCCGAGAGCGTCGTCTGGACGCCCGTTCAACTCCGCGAGGAGTTCGGCACCGTCGAGTGGCGCTCCCCGGACGCCGCGCTCCCCGCCGACGTCGTCCGCCTCGCCGACCGACTCGCCGAGACGACCGACCGCCTCCGCGACGCCGACGTCCGCATCGAGGGCGACGCCGGGCGCGTCGGCGAGGGCGACGTCGTCCTCCCCGAGTTCGACGTCGTGCTCGGCTACGTCGACGCCGCCATCGAGGACGGCCTCGACTCCACCGCCGTCGAGAGCTACCTCGAGCGGATGGGCTTCGACGTGGACGCCTACGACCCCGTCACCCACCGACTCGAGGACGACGACCCGCTCGCCCGCGAGGACGCGCGCGCCGTCCGCCTCGAACACGCCGACCGACTCGCCGCCGACGTCCGCGAGCGTGCGGCGGTGGGCGGCGACTGAGCCGCCGGCCTACGGGAGCGTGACGTCGACGTCCGCGAGGTCGCCGGCGGCCTTCACGGTGTTGTAGAGGAGCATCGCGCGCGTCATCGGCCCCACACCGCCCGGCGAGGGCGTGATGACGTCCGCCTTCTCCTTCGCGCTCTCGAAGTCCACGTCGCCGGTGAGCCGGTACCCCTTCTCGGTGTCCGCGTCCACGCGGTTCGTCCCGACGTCGACGACCACCGCGCCCTCCTTGAGCATCGAGCCGTCGATGAACTCGGGGACGCCGGCGGCGGCGACGACGACGTCCGCGCGCGTCGTGTGCGCCTCGAGGTCGTCGGTTCGCGAGTGACAGACCGTCACGGTGGCGTTCCCGCCCTCGTCGCGCTGGAGGAAGAGGTTCGCGAGCGGCTTGCCGACGATGTCCGAGCGCCCGACGACGACGACGTCCTTCCCCGCCATCTCGACGTCCGCCGACGCGAGGAGCTTCTGGACGCCGTGGGGCGTGCAGGGCTTGAAGCGCGCGTCGCCCGCGACGAGGCGCCCGACGTTCTCCGGGTGGAAGCCGTCGACGTCCTTCGCCGGGTCGATCCGGCGGAGGACCTCCCGGTCGTCGACGTGGTCCGGGACGGGCAGCTGCACGAGGATGCCGTGGACGTCGGGGTCCGCGTTCAGTTCGTCGATGGTCTCGTAGAGCTCCTCGGCGGGCGCGTCGGGGTCGATCTCGACGTGGATGCCGTTGATGCCGACCTCCTCGCAGTCGCGCTGCTTCATCGAGACGTAGGTGGCCGAGGCGTCGTCGTCGCTCATCAGCACCGTGGCGAGCCCGGGCTGGACGCCCGCGTCGTTCAGCGTCTCGATCGCGTCCTCGAGGCCGCTCCGGACGTCGGCGGCGACCGCGTTCCCGTCTACGACGTGCGTCATACCCGTAGTTCCGCCCCGCCCTCCTTTAACACCACGGATACGTGCCTATATCCGCCGAGATACGGCGATAAGTGTACACGGACGTGGGTTATCGTCTCCGCGAGCGCGCGTTGGGATACGCCGCTCGGGACGGCGCCGGCGGGGGGCGAGGCCGTCGACGCCGTAGAGGCGGTCGCCGAGCACGCACCCACGCACACCGGTTCGCCCCCTCGTTGAACGCTCGGGCCGCGCCGGTCGCAGGTTCCCCGCTCGTGTCCCCGAGGCTCTGGGGGAGCCTCGCTACTCGTACAGCGGGTGGTCGTCGCAGAGTTCCTGCACGTCGGCGGCGACCTCCGCGTAGACCTCCTCGTCGCCGAGGTTGTCGATGACGCGCGCGATGAGGTCGCCGACCTCGCGCATCTCCGCCTCCTCGAAGCCGCGCGTCGTGAGCGCGGGCGTCCCCGCACGAATGCCCGACGGGTTGAACGCCGAGCGCGTCTCGCCCGGCACCGTGTTGCCGTTCAGGACGATGCCGACCTCCTCGAGGGCCTCTTCGGCCTCCCCGCCCGTGACGTCGGGGTGGGACTCGCGGAGGTCCGCGAGCACGAGGTGCGTGTCGGTGCCGCCCGAAACGAGCGAGAAGCCGTGCTCTTCGAGGGTCTCACCGAGCACTTCCGCGTTCGTCACGACCTGCGCGGCGTACTCCTTGAACTCGGGGTCGAGGGCCTCACCGAAGCCGACCGCTTTGCCCGCGACGTTGTGCATGAGGGGACCGCCCTGCGCGCCGGGGAAGACGGCGGTGTCGACGGCGTCCGCGTGCTCCTCGTCGCACATGATGATGCCGCCGCGACCCGCGCGGATCGTCTTGTGCGTCGAGCCGGTGACGAAGTCCGCGACGCCCACGGGCGAGGGGTGCTCGCCGGCGGCGACGAGCCCCGTGATGTGCGCGATGTCCGCCATGTGGTAGGCGCCCACCGCGTCGGCGGCCTCCTGAATCGCCTCCCAGTCCACCGTTCGCGGATAGGCGGAGAAGCCGGAGACGATCATGTCCGGCTCGACCTCCTCGGCCTGCCGGGCGAGCGCCTCGTAGTCGAGGCGGCCCGTCTCCGGGTCGACCTCGTAGTGCGTGACGTCGTAGAGCTTGCCCGCGAAGTTCACCGAGTGGCCGTGCGAGAGGTGGCCGCCGTGCGTCAGGTCCAGCGAGAGGATCTTGTCGCCGGGTTCGAGCACGGAGAAGTAGACGCCCATGTTCGCGGAGGAGCCGGAGTGGGGCTGGACGTTGACGTGCTCGGCGCCCCAGAGCTCCTTCGCGCGCTCGATGGCGAGTTCCTCGACGTCGTCCGCGTACTCGCAGCCGCCGTAGTAGCGCTCGCCCGGATAGCCCTCCGCGTACTTGTTCGTCAGCTCCGAGCCCTGCGCCTCGAGCACCGCCTCGCTGACGTGGTTCTCGCTCGCGATCATCGCGAGGGTGTCGTTCTGCCGCTCGCGCTCGCCCGTCAGGGCGTCCGCGACGTCCTCGTCTACTGCCCGAACCCGGTCGTAGCTCATGTTCGAGAACAGGCCCCGCGTCGGGCTTAAACCCACCTGACTCCGGCCGAAACCGCCGTCGGAGCACGGGACTGACACACGGCGGCGCCGTCGCGGCGCTCGCCCTCGACAGGAATATATGGCCCGTGACTGTACCCCACACATCGCGTGATCGAGTGCGAAGAGACCGAGGAGGGCGTGCGCGCGGTCGACGGCGCGAAACGCGACCTGCTGGTGCGCGCCCGCGACTGGCGCCCGGGCGGCCGACGGCACCCGCTCACCCGACCGGCCGACGCGACCGCCACCGGTCGGACGCGCGCGCTCGTTCTGCCCGCGACCGTCGCCGCCGTCCACGACGAGGCGGCCGGCGAGACCCACGACGTCGACGGCGCGTGCGGCCGCCTCGAACTCGACGACGGCACGTACGTCCTCGACGTCGACGCCAGCGTCAAGGCGTACGCGCGCTTCGAGGGCCCGGCGACCGTCGTCCGCCACGGCGAGCGCCACGAGGTCGAAGTCGCGTTCCCCGCCGAGCGCTCGGTGACGCTCGGCTTCCGGAGCTTCGTTCGCTCGCCGAACGAGACGCTCACCGTCCCGGAGTCGGCGCGCGGCCTCGCGACCGCGCTCACCGCGTTCGGCGCCGCGCACCGGACGACGACGCCCGACCGGACGCTCCGGACGATGCGCCGCCACCCGCCGACGCTCGAGTTCGGCGAGACGACGCGCGTCCCCGACGCGCTCGCGGAGCGAATCCCCGAGACCGGCGTCGAGCTCGTCCTCCCGGCAGACTACGAGACGCTGTTCGTCGCCGCGCCGCTCGCCTTCTACCTCTCCGCGACCGTCCGCATCGAGGACGGCGTCACGCCGCACGTCCGCGCCGACGGCGTCGGCGTGCGCCACGACCTCACCGACCCCGAGAGACAGGCCCCGGCGCTCCTCGAGCGGTGCTTCTGGCTGGACGCGCTCGTTCGCGGCGCGGGCCCGCACGCCGTCGACGTCGCGGAGCGCGACCTCCTCGCCGACATCGGACTCGACGCCGAGCGCGTCTACGACCAATCGGTCGCCGAGCGCCTCCGAACGTATCTCGCCACGCCCTACGAGCGCATCGCGGCCGACCTCCCGGAGTGGCATCTCGCGATGTACGTCGAGCCGTCCGTCGAGCACGCGCGCTCGCTCCCCTACCTCATCGACCGGCTCGCACACGTCTATCCCCCGGAGACGACCGCGCTCGACGGCGAGGAGCTGATGGCGCGCTCGCTCGACGCCTTCTACCGCGCGCAGACCGGCCCCGTCGCGAGCGTCGACACCGTGAAGCCACGCCTCCGGCGCGGACGCGTGCACGGCTGGCTCGCCGAGGGGACGCCCATCGACGTCTTCAAGGCCCGGCCGGCGGCCTACGAGAACCGACTCGACTACCTCGACGCCGACGACGATGCGCTCTCCGTCACCGTGGTCTTGAACGACGCGGGGATGGCGGAGGAGCACGCGTGCGTCGCCGACCTCTATCGCGAGCGCGCCGCCGACGTCCCGATGGAGGTGACGCTCCGCGAGAACGTGACGCGCGCGGAACTCGCGGCCGTGCTCGCCGAGCCGAACGACTTCGTCCACTACATCGGCCACTGCGAGGTCGGCGGGTTACGGTGTGCGGACGGCACCCTCTCGGCCTCGGCCGTCGAGGAGTCGAACGCGCAGACGTTCTTCCTGAACGCGTGTGGCTCCTACCACGAGGGCCTCGAACTCGTGGAGAAGGGGAGTATCGCGGGCGCGGTGACGTTCCGGACGGTGCTCGACGAGCAGGCCGCGAAGGTGGGGACGGCGTTCGCGCGACTGCTCGTCAACGGATTCAGCATCGAGCGCGCGCTCCGACTCGCGCGCCGCCGCATCCGGATGGGGAAGGATTACGCCGTCGTCGGCGACGGCACGCAGGTGCTCACGCAGTCGGACGCCCGCACGCCGGCGACGCTCACCGTCGACCGCGTCGACGCCGAGCGCTTCGCGGTGACGTACGAGTCGGGGTCGCCGTGGTCGCACGGCGCGACCTACCACGCGCTCGCGGCGGACGACGTCGCGGCGCGCCTCTGCGGGGCGGAGTCGACGGTCGAGCTCTCGCGGGCGGACGTCTGTTCGCTCCTCGAACACGTCGACGTGCCGACCATCTACGACGGTGCCTTCTACTGGTCGGACGAGGTTCGCTCGATGCTCAGCGAGGAGCGCCCGGAATAGGTGAGAGACTCCCGTTCCGAGACGATTATCCGACTCCGTCTGCTTTGAGTTCAAACTTTATCTGATAAAATTATATATGTCGAGCAGTCTTAGTCGTACGTACGTATGACAGCGAATCTACTCGGTACCAGCGTCGGGGACATCCTGGGGGAGGTCTTCGACGCCGAGCCCGACGAGCTCTTCGTGGTCAACCCGTCGGCGGACGCCATCGAGAGCGTCGTCGACGCCGCCACGGAGTTTGACGGTGCGCTCCCGGAGACCCGCCTGCTCGCCGACGACCGCCTCCTGAAGGACGTCATGGGCGACTTCCTCGTCGCGAGCAACACCGCCGACCTCATCGAGTCGGGGGCGCTCGCGCTCCGCACGAGCGACGACCTCTCGCGCTCCTCGCTCCTCGTCACCGACGACCGCGTCGTCGCGCTCGTCACGGCGGGCGAGCAGACCGCCGGCCTCGTCACCGACGACGAGACGTTCGTCCCCGCCGCCCGCGACGCCGTCGAGGCCGACTGGG
Source organism: Halarchaeum grantii (assembly GCF_014647455.2). Lineage (NCBI taxonomy): Archaea > Methanobacteriati > Methanobacteriota > Halobacteria > Halobacteriales > Halobacteriaceae > Halarchaeum > Halarchaeum grantii. Next base: position 474,935 of record NZ_BMPF01000001.1, read on the forward strand.
CGGCCGCCGAGGAGTACACGCTCCGCACGCCCGCCATCTCGCGCGTCCGGCAGACGCTCGACGACGAGATCGGCGCCGACGTCGAGGCCGACTTCACGGACGTCCTCGCCTCCCTCGAAACCGCGCGCGGCGACGGGGACGGCCTCGACGAAGTCACCGTGAGCCTGCTCGTCGCCGCGAAGAACCGCGTCCTCCTCTACGACATCTCGAAGTGGGGCGAGGACGTCGGCATCGCCTCGAAAGCGACGTTCAGCCGCACGAAGACCAAGCTCGAGGACGTGGGCCTCATCGACACCGAGAAAGTCCCCATCGACGTCGGCCGCCCGCGTCTCCGCCTCAAGCTCGCCGACGACCGCCTCCAGGACGCCCCGCCGTCCGAGCTCGCGAGCGTCGCGCAGACCGTTCTCAGCTGAGGAATCCGGCCGTTTTTTCACCCGCTCGCACCCAGTGAGTGCCATGTCACGAACCTACGCCGTCGTCGGTAGCGGCGCGGCCGCCGACGCCGCACGCGCCGCGCTCGACGACGCCGCCCTCGAGGACGCCGGCGCGGACCTCACCGCCGTCGCCGACACTGACGTCGCCGTCGTCGTCGGCCTCACCGGGAGCGACGGCTTCGCCGCCGCGAGCGGTCGCGCGCGCGACGGCGCGACGCCGTGGGTCGCCTGCGAAGTCGGCGGCCTCGGCGGCCACCCGCTCGCGAACGTGGACGCCGCCGTCTCCGCGTTCACGCCCGACTCGGGCTGTTTCGCCTGCCTCCACCGACGCGTCGCCGCGACCGATCCCGAGCGCGCCGACACACCCAGCGCCGCACGCTCCAGCGTCCGCTACGCGGGCGCGCTCGCCGGCAAGCGCGCGCTCGACCTGCTCGAGGATCCGTCGCTCGGCGGGACCACGACCGAGGTCCCGCACGCCGAACACGCGTTCACGCCCGCGCCGTTCTGCGACTGCGGGAGTCACGAGCGCTACGGCGACCCCGGACGCGACCACGCCGAGACGTCGCTCGCGGACGCGACCGCGAAAGCCGAGGCCGCCGTCGACGCGCGAGCGGGCGTCGTCACAGACGTCGGCGAGCGCGAGACCTACCCCGCGCCCTACTACATGGCGACGACCGCCGACACCGCCGCCGTCGGCGAGCAGTCGAGTCAGGGCCTCGCCGCCGGCGTCGGTCGCGACTGGGACGACGCGTTCGTGAAAGCCGTCGGCGAGGGCCTCGAACGCTACGCCGCTGCCGTCTACCGAGGAAGCGATTTCGACGTCGCGAAGCCCACCCACCCGGACGCGCTCTCGCCGGACGCCTTCGTCCGACCCGCGGATGCGCCCCGCGTCGAGCGCGACGCGACGATGCGGTGGGTCTCCGGCGTCGACCTCTCGACTCGCGAGGAGGCCCTCCTCCCCGCCGAGTTCGTCCACTTCCCGCCGCCCGAGGAGTCCCTGAAGCCCGCGCTCACCACCGGCCTCGGCCTCGGGAACCACGCGACACAGGCCCTGTTGTCGGGCCTCTACGAGACGGTCGAGCGCGACGCGACGATGCTCGCGTGGTACTCGACGTTCGACCCGCTCGCGCTCGACGTCGCCGACGACGCCTACGAGACGCTCGCCCGACGCGCCGGCGCCGAGGGCTTGGAGGTGACCGCCCTCCTCTGCACGCAGGACGTCGACGTGCCCGTCGTCGCCGTCGCCGTCCACCGCGAGGACGAGTGGCCCCGCTTCGCGCTCGGGAGCGCCGCGAGCCTCGACGCGGGCGCGGCCGCGACGGGCGCGCTCTGCGAAGCCATCCAGAACTGGATCGAACTCCGGGACATGGGCCGCGAGCGCGCGACGAACGAGCAGGGCGCCATCGGCGAGTACGCCGCCTTCCCCCCCGAGGCGCGCGCGTTCGTCGACGCCGACGCGTCGGTGTCGCTCGAAGACGTCGGTCCCGACGCGGTCCCCGAGGGCACCGACGAACTCGACGCGGTGCTGGACCGCCTCGCGGACGCCGGCCTCGACGCCTACGCGAGCGACCTCACGACGCGCGACGTCGCGAGCGTCGGCTTCCGCGCCGTCCGCGTCCTCGTCCCCGAGGCGCAACCGCTCTTCTTCGGCGACGCCTACTTCGGTGAGCGCGCCCGCGACGTCCCCGCGCAGTTGGGCTTCGAGGCCGACCTCGAACGGCGACACCACCCCTTCCCCTGACCGTCACGGCCGCCACGCGCGGACGCCGGCGGCGAGCGCGAGCAGGAGGCCGACGAGCGACAGGGCAGCGCCGCCGAACGCCGCGACGTCCCCGAGCGGCGTGACGCAGTCGCTCACGATGGCGTTCGTGACGTAGCGCTCGCCGCGATACGCGACGACGCGGCCGCTCGCGGCGTCCGGGGCGGCCGACTCGTATAGCCGTGAGAGCCCGCTGTCGTCCGTGTAGGCCTCGAGGAAGACGCGCTGGCCGGTCGGCGTCAGGTTCTCGAACGCCGTCGCCTCGTAGCCGCTCGGCGCGTCCGCGCCCGCGTCGAGTCGGTCGATGGAGAGCCCGGAGCCGGACTCGCAGGAGGGTGTCTGCGTCTCGACGTACCCGGTCGCGCCGAGGACGCCACCGACGATGAGGAGGGCGACCCCGACGGTGGCGAGCGTTCGTGTGGAGGGCATGCGCCCGGAGTTCAGGCGGTTCGGTGATAAGCCTTCTGCGCTCGCGGCTCGTTCCTCCCCGCTCGGTCGTTCCTCCGGCGCAGAGCGTCGGACTACACCCCGAACGTCGCGCGCAGCATATCGCGCGTCCCGGGGCCGAGGCCGACGGCGAGCACGGCGACGAGGAGCAGGACCGTATAGCGCGGGTTCTCCTCGTACATCTGGTCGTCGAAGAGCGAGATGACGAACGTCGCGGCGACGAGTTTCAACAGGAGGAACGGCCACGCGTCGCCCGTCACCTGCGTCACCGACGCCGGGACGTACTGACTCGTCACGTCCACGACGAACTTGTTCACGGGATGCTTCGGGTAGAGGTCGTAGGCGAGGCCGAGCTCCTTCCCGAAATCGAGGCCGAGGACGTTCGACGCGCCGTCGATGGCGTGTCCGAAGATCACGACGACGCCCGCGAACCCGGTCCCCGAGAGGACGTCGGGCGCGTAGCGCGTGAGGAGCCAGTAGTCCGCCGCCGTCACGAGGCCCGCGATGACGACCGTCAACACCGTGAAAACCGGGTGGAACGCGACGTTCGCGTCCACGACGACGAGCACGCAGAGGTAGGCGAGCGTGAGAGCGAGCCATCCCGCGCCGAGCGCGAAGAGCGGGCGGTCGTAGCCGTCCGTGTAGCCCGAGCGCGCCAGCCACACCGCGAGCAGGAGCGACGCGAGCGTCACGAAGAACACCGTGAAGTAGATGATGGGGCTGATGAGGAGGGCGTTCAGCGGATAGCTGACGAACGCGCCCGTGACTGCGTCGTTCGCGTCCTCGACGACGCGGAGCGCCCCGCCGAGCAGCATGAACGGGAAGAGCGCGTAGAGGAAGCTGTACGACTCGCCGACGCGGAGGCGACGCAGGAGGAAGACGACGCCGATGACCATGAAGACGAGCGTGAGCGCGTACCCCGCCTCCGAGACGAGCGTGTAGCCGGGTTCGGCGACGATACCCGACGCCGCCGCGCACTCCGACGCGCCGTAGAGGAGGGTCTGTGCGCCCCCGTTCCAGACCGCGCAACTCGCGCTGTGGGCGTCCGCGTACACCGGCCCCCAGAAGTAGTGCCAGACGAACCCCCCATAGACGCGGTTCGGGAAGGCGAGCGACCCGCCGACCAGCGCGACCAGCGCGACGGCGAGTGCCACCGACCACGCCCGCTCCGCGTCCGACTCGGGAAACCTCATGCCCGAGTAACGGGCGAGGCTTCCCTTACTAATTCCGGTCCACCCCGCCGTCGCGGCGCCTCACCCCTCCAGCGCCGTCCGCGCCGTCGCCACGAGGGCGTCGTGTGCCTCGCCGTTCGACGCGACGAGACCCTCGCTCGTCGCCGTCCAGCGCTCCCCGTGGACGTCCGTCACCGTCCCGCCCGCCGCGCGGATGAGCGCGACGCCCGCGACCGTGTCCCACGGGTGGCTCTCCTCCGCGGACACGGCGGCGTCGATCTGGCCCGCCGCGAGCATCGAGAGCGTCACCTGCGCGCTCCCGAAGCGCCGCAGGTCGCCGAAGTCCGCGATGATGTCCGCGCAGAGCTCGCCCAGCCGGTCCGCCTTCGCGCGCGACCAGCGCAGCGTCGGCGCCACCGTGAACGTCTCCGGGTCCGTGGCCTCGCTCACCGACACCGGCGCGCCGTTCAGCGTCACCGACTCGCCGTCCGTCACGTAGACGTCCTCGACCGCCGGCAGGACGTTCGCCGCCGCGACCGGTTCGCCGTCCTCGACGGCCGCGACGCTCGTCGCCCACAGCGGCACCCCGCTCACGAAATTGCTCGTCCCGTCGATGGGGTCGATGACCCAGCACGCACCCGAGTCGGGGATCTCCTTCAGCTCGTCCTCCTCCTCGCCGACGACCGCGTGCCCGGCGTGGGACTCCTGCACCACGCCGATCACCGCCCGTTGGGCCTCCTTGTCGAACGTCGTCACCACGTCCGTCTTCGAGCTCTTCTGCTCGACGTCCATCTCGGTGCGGAACCCCCCGATGGCGACCTCCGCCCCCGCCGTCGCCGCCGTCTCCGCGACACGTGCGCGTTCGTCCATACCCGTGAATCGGCACCCCGTCTCGAAAGTGTTCGGGTCCGCACAACGGACGCCACCGCTCGACGGCGCCGTCCCCGGCGTCGTCACTACGCGAGTGACACACAGTCGGAAGGTTGTGCGAGGGAAGTCCGTCCTGGACTTCCGCACGATGGGCGCGCGCCGCGTTCGAACCCGCGAACGCGCGCCGTGACGTGCGAGGGAAGGGATTCGAACCCTCGAACCTCTACAGGAACGGATCTTGAGTCCGTCGCCGTTGGCCGAGCTTGGCTACCCTCGCGCGTCTCGTCGTTCTCGACACCGACGCGACTCGGGCCGGTGTCCACCCGACCGTACGACGCATGGCCAAATAAAGCTCTTCGAAAGCGACCGGCCCGCCACAGCGGGAGACGGCGACGACGACTCGACATGGCGCGGCGGCGTCGGCCGCACAGCCCGGGGCGCGCGCCGATGTCGGGAGACGGCTTCGGGGTCAGGTGGTGGTTCTATGCCGTCGAGAAAAAGGCTTTACCGCTCGACTGACAGTAGTGAGATAGACCGGATATCGGGCGACGAGCGCGGGTGTTCACGGGACGCGGACTCGCGGTCGGCAATGGCGCGTGCCGGCGTCAGCGTGTCACCTGCGCCGCTCTCGTCGGCGGCGGCACTCGTCGACCACTTGGAGACACTCATGCAGACCGCACTCACTTACCGCACGAACCGCGACCTGTTCTCGAATCACTACCTCGAAGAGCACCTGCCGGAGACGGAGGCCTGGGAGGCGGTGAGCGACGCCGAACTCGAGGCAGCGCGCGCCGAAATCCGAGACCTCTGGGAGCGCGAAAAGGAGACGGCGCCAAAGCGTAACGAATCGCAACTCGAGCGGGCGTTCATCCGCCCGATGTTCGAGGCGCTCGGTATCCCTTTCGAAGTCGAAGAGAGCACGAGTCGGACGCAACGCCGGCCCGACTACGGCTTCTTCGAGACCGATCAAGCCGCCCGCGATGCCTTCGACCGGCGCGAGGAGGGCGGTGACTTCTACGAGAACGCCGTCGCCGTCGCGGACGCCAAACGCTGGGGTCGTGCGCTCGACACGCGCGGGAGCGGCGAGCACGAGCGCGACTTCGAGAATCCCTCCTACCAGATCCACGTCTACCTCCAGGAGACGCCTGCTCGCTGGGCTGTCCTGACGAACGGGAAGAAGTGGCGCCTCTACTACGCACCGACGAGTCACCGTCTCGACTCCTACTACGAGATCGACCTCCCGACCGTCCTCGAAAGCGGCGACCTGGAGGCGTTCAAGTACTTCTACCTCTTTTTCCGCCACGAGGCGTTCCTCCCGGACGCGAGCGGGGATTCCTTCCTCGACGACGTCTACGACCAGTCGAACGTCTTCGCCCAAGCGTTGGGTGAGGACCTCCAAGACAACATCTACGAGGCGATCAAGGTCCTCGCCGAGGGCTTCCTCCAGTATCCCGAGAACGATCTCGACCGGGGCGACCTCGAGCGGATACACGACTCTTCGCTCATCTACCTCTACCGACTCATCTTCGTGCTCTACGCGGAGAGCGAGGGACGCGACCTCCTCGACACGAGCAACGAGATCTACGAAGAATCATACAGCCTAAACACGCTCAAGGAGGAGGTCGCGACGGAACTCGACCGAACGGACCCGAGCTATCGGGCATGGCAGGACGACCTCTGGTCGCGTCTCGAGGACCTCTTCGAACTCATCGACCAGGGGAGCGAGTCGCGCGGCATCCCCGAGGACGACCTCCACGTCCCCGCGTACAACGGTGGGCTCTTCCGGACGAACCCGGACGCGGACGGGAGTCGCGAAGCCGTCTTTCTCGCGTCCCACAGGGTCGGCGACGCCTACCTCGCGCGCGTCATCGACCTGCTCGCGCGGAGCGAGGACGAGGCGGGAACGAAGACGTTCGTCGACTACTCCTCGCTCGGCGTCCGGCACCTCGGCTCCGTCTACGAGGGCCTGCTGGAGTACGAACTCAACGTCGCGGACGAGGACCTCTCACTCGACGACGGCGAGTACGCCCCGGCCGACGAGGGCGACGACGTCGCGGTCGAGGTGGGCGACGTCTACCTGACGACGGACAGCGGCGAGCGCAAGGCGACGGGGTCGTACTACACGCCCGAGTACGTCGTCGAGTACATCGTCGAGGAGACACTCGGCCCGCTCGTCGAGGACATCCGGGAGGACCTCGCGGGCCGGAGCGCGCGCGGCGACCGCGGGTTCGCGGCGGAGTTCGCCGAGCGCGTCTTCGACCTCACCGTCCTCGACCCCGCGATGGGGTCCGGGCACTTCCTCACGAGCGCCGTCGACTACCTCGCGCGCGAGATCATCGACGCCCAGGAGAAGCAGGCCGCCCAGCAGGGCGTCGAAACCATCGACGAGGACCACGACATCAACTGGGCGCGCCGGAAGGTCGCCCAGCGCTGCATCTACGGCGTCGACGTGAACCCGCTCGCCGTCGAACTCGCGAAAGTCTCGCTCTGGCTGCGCACGCTCGCCGCCGAGCAACCGCTCGCGTTCCTCGACCACCACCTCAAGGCCGGGAACTCCCTCGTCGGGAGCGACATCGAGGACGTTCTCGACCAGGGCGAGGACGCGACGGCCGGCGACGGCCAGCTCACCCTCCAGCAGTCCTTCGACCACACGCGCCAGCAGGCCCTCGAGCACGTCATGGAGCGCTTCACCGACCTCCTCAGCATCGACAACGAGACCCTCGACGACATCAAGGAGATGGAGGAGGTCTACGAGGAGGTCCGGGAAGACGACCTCTACCAGCACTTGCTGGCGATGGCGAACGTCCACACCGCCTCCGAGTTCGGCCTCGACGTCCCCGACAACGCCGAGGAACGCATGGCCGAAGCCTTACGAAACGACTCGTGGGCCGACATCGAGGACCAGGACTGGTTCGAGAGCGCGCAGGCGATGGCCGCCGAAGAGGGGTTCTTCCACTGGGAACTCGAGTACCCCGTCGCGTTCTACGGCGACGACGGCGAGCGACTGGAGGATAGCGGATTCGACGCCGTGATCGGGAACCCGCCATATCTCGCGGGGAGAGAATGGAGTGACGACCTCCGAAAGGCTAGACCCTTATTTAAACAGAAATACAGCTGTATGTCGGATCAATATGATCTCTATGCTCTCTTCATGCAGCTCGGTGTCGAGATCGTCAAGGTCAGCGGTCGGTTCGGATTCATCACGCCGAATACTTGGCTTAACAACAGTCACTATGAGGTCCTTCGGGAGTGGCTGCTGGACGAGACAGAGGTTCGTAGCATCGGGGACTTTCGGGCGGTCAACGTCTTCCCAGACGCGACAGTCCTTCCAATTGTGTTTATCGCGGAGCGGAAGAAATCCCCCGAGCCAGGAGAATTTCCGATTGATATATTCCAATCCCCGACAGATGCTTCGCGGGAGTGGTCCACGACAGCGGCGTGGGAGCTTTTCGATGGTACTGTGTTCAGCCTCTCAACGCGGGCGAATGACTTTGAGCTGTTAGATAAAATTGACAGCAATAGCAGCTCAGTCAGCGCTCACTGCGTCAGTAGATTCGGGGTAAAGGTCTATCAAAAAGGAAAGGGGGACCCACCACAGACCGGGGAAGAAGCCGAGAATGACGTCTTTCGGTCGGAGAAAGAAGAAGATGAGGACTACTACCCATATGTTCGAGGACGAGACGTGAACTCATGGCACGTAGATGCTGGTGATCGTTGGCTGAAGTACGGGCCCCATCTAGCCGAGCCACGTAGTCTGGAGCTATTTCAGGACGAGAGAATTCTTGTACGCCGTATCGTCGGCTCACGGCTAATCCTGAGTCCGGTATCGGAGACAATAGTCGCCGACCAACTACTGCACACAGTCAAACCGACATCTTCAGAAGTGAATAATGCGGTCGTTGCAGCCCTCCTCAGAAGTCGGCTTACGGCCTATTACTTCAAAAAGCGATTCAATAGAGACGAGGAAACTTTTCCAGAGATTCGCGTCAGCGAACTTGACGAATTACCAATCAAGATGATTGCATCTGGGGGCTCTGTAGAAGAGAAAATACTAATTTCCTATCGCGAATCACTAGATAGTGGCTTACCCCCGGAACAGGTGTATCACCGGACCGTTGAGGAAGGCCTAGAAGTCCGGGAAAGCTCCTCAAACCTTGCACCCTTCTTAGAGCACATCACCAGTGTAATGGTGGATATGAGTTCATCTCGCCATTCCCTCAATCTCTCCCTCCGCGACTACCTCGGCAACTACACCGAAGGCCCGAATCTCCCGGACGTCGGCCTCTTCCAGCCCACGAGTTCGACCGTCCTCGACGCCACCACGGAGGAGTACGAGAAACTGCGCGTGGGGGACGTCCGCACCGAGCGCGACGGCGCGCGCGTCACCGTCGAGGCGACGGCGCGCTACAAGCCCGAAGAGGAGGGCGACTTCGAGACGGACCAGTGGGGATACACCGAAACGGAGTACGTGGAGGCGTTCGCGCTCGCGGACCTCACGGCCGAGGAGGCGACCCTCGTCGAGGCGTTCGTTCCGGTCGCGGTTGCGGAGGCGGGCGGGTTCGCGGGCTTCCGCGAGAACGCGACGAAGACGAACTCGCTCGTGGACCGCTTGAAGGCGATCACGCTCCCGGATCCCGACGACGTCGCCGACGACCTCCGGCGCTACGTCGAGACGAAGGAGCGCGCGGACGAACTCGACGCGAAGATCGAGAAGACCGACCGGCTCATCGACGAGATCGTCTACGACCTCTACGACCTCACCGAGGCGGAGATCGAGGTCGTCGAGGCGGCGGTGGACGGGGCGTGACTCACGCCACGCGCTCGGCGTACGCGTAGTCGCGCTCGCGGGCGTCGGGGCGCGCGCCGTCGAGCGTGATGCGCCAGTCGTCGACGACGCCGGGGTCGTCGAGGGCGGCCTCGAGGGTCGCCCGAACGTCCGCGATGTCGACGCCGTAGTAGTCGGCGGGGATGCCCGCGAGGTACTGGCGCGCGGTGTCGAAGAGCGAGCGCAGTCCCGCGTCGTCCGCGAAGTCGACGCGTTTGTAGACGCCGGCGGCGACCTGCACCATCCCGTGACAGAACGCGCTCTCGGTGGTGCCGCTCCCGTAGTTGTACCACTCGGCTTCGAAGCAGTCGTGGGCGGCGTGATACTCGCGGGCGTTGTGGAGGCGGACGCCGTGGACGACGGCGCGCCGGAGCGTGCCGTGCGCCCACCCGTTCGACGCGGCGCGCTCGCGACGCCAGCCGGTCGGCGACCCGCTCGTCGGCGGGGCGACGGCGTCGTCGCGGGTGTGCTCGCTCACGCGTTCGCGTTGTCGGCGCACCCACCTAACCCCACCGCCGGCGCCGGCGCCCGCCGAAGCCGACTTGAGCGTGCGCCGCCTAGCCGGTGGCGAATGCGCGTAGTCCAGTTGGGCGACGGTACGCCCGAGATTTCGGTCGTGGGCGGCGTCCACGGTGACGAGCCGTGCAGCGCGCGCGCGATCGAGCGCCTCGAAGCGGACGACCCGGACGTCGAGCGACCGGTGAAACTCGTCGTCGCGAACGAACTCGCGCTCGACCGGGGCGTCCGGTACGTCGACGCCGACCTGAATCGGGCGTTCGGCGAGGACACCCCCGCCGACGCCCACGAGCGGCGCGTCGCCGAGGCGCTCGCCGAGGCAGTCGAGGGGACGACGGCGCTCTCCATTCACTCGACGCAGAGCCACGCGGACCCGTTCGCGGTCTCGGACGGCCGCGAAGCGCACGTCCAGCGCTACGTCCCACAGCTCTCGGTCGCGGCGCTCGTCGACACCACGGACTTCGGCGAGGGCCGACTCTTCGCCGCGAATGCCGACATCGTCGAAGTGGAGGCGGGCCTCCAGGGGACGGAGACCGCCACCGAGAACGCCTACACGCTCGCCCGCGAGTTCCTCACGGCGGCGGGTGTGCTCCCCGGCGATACGGTCTCGCGCGAGCTCCCGACGTTCGCGATGGGCGACCCGATTCCGAAGCCCGAGGCCGACGAGTACGAGGTGTTCGCGGAGAACTTCACCGAAGTGGAGGAGGGCGAGCCGTACGCCGCCGCCGACGGCGAGGTGCTCGTCGCCGAGGAGGACTTCTGGCCGGTGCTCTTCTCGCCGTACGGCTACGAGGACCAGTTCGGCTATCGGGGCGAGCCCGCGCCGAACATCGGTCAGTCGCCCTCGGAGGGCGCGAACTCGACGAGCCGCAACTCCCGGTCGAGCGCGCAGTAGTCCTGCGGCGGGTCGCCGCGAATCTCCTGAATCTGGTACTCCGCGTCCTGGCTCGCGCCCTTCGGCACGCAGTACTCGTGGCCGGGGCAGTCGACGTGCGGGCACGGCCCCGCGAGCTTCCCCTTGCTCCCCGCGTACGCGCCCTTCGAGCGCACTTGCGCCGTGATCGACGCCGGCTCGACCTCGACGGCGCGCACGCCGCCCTCGTGGACCGCGCAGTCGAGCGTCTGCCCGCCGTCGCGAACGTCCGTCACCTCGTAGCGGACGCCCTCGGAGAGCGTCAGGCACTGCTTCCGGTACGGACAGCCCGCGCAGGCGTCCGACTCGCCGCGATAGACGAACTCGGTGCCCGCCTCTGCGAGCGCCGTCCCGAGGAGGGTGATCATACCTCGGTTTCGGCCTCCGCAGGGTTAAGCGTCCCGTCACCTGAAGGAACCGCTCGCCCGGTCGCGCCCCCGCGCGCAGTCACCCCGTCAACTCCGCGAGGCGACGGAGGTACGCCTCCGGGGGATTCGCCGCGTACACGCCCTCGAAGTCGACGTCACCCCGCGAGAACCGCCGCGCCGCCGCCACCGCCGCGTCCACCGCGTCCGCGCGCAGCTCGTGGGTCGACTCCAACGCACGAACGCGGACCTCCGGTTCGAGCGTGCACGCGACGTGCCACGCATCCGAAGACTCGTCCCCACGACGCATCGGCACCTCCGGCGAGCGCGTCGAGACGTAGAGCGTCGGGAGGCGCGCCGCGTCGTACGTCGCGCCCTCGAAGACGTCCGGCCGGAAGACGAGGACGACGCGACCCCCGTCGTCGTTCCACACCACCCACCCCTCGGGCAACTCCTCCAGCGACATACGGGTGAATGGACGACGCCGTCGCTAATCCCTGTCGGTCACGGTCGCGACGCCGTCGCTCTCCGGTAGTGCTGTGAGGAAATGGATGCTCGGTCAGGGATTTGAACCCTGGTCGTCGGCTGTCTTCGAAACCCAGCCAGTTCGTTTCAGGCCGGCTGAAGTTCCACGAAAGGCCAACATGATTGGCCGGACTACACCAACCGAGCTCATTGCATTGTTCCGCCGGGGAAATGATAAACCCGTCGAACCGACCCGCCCCCTGTCGGCCGTTCACAGGGTCTCCCCGGCGCGGCCGACCTCGCTGTCGGTCTCGTCGGCTGTGGCGTGCGGCGCTGACGGAGCCACATCTCGGGCGTGTGCGCGTCCGGCACGTCGCTCTCGCCCGCGACACCGCGCGTCACGGACCGCGCTATCGTGGGTCAAACGGGCGAGGCCGTCCGATTCCGGGTGGCCTATACTCGACACGCGGGACCGTCCGATAGATGACGATTCTCCCCTCTCTCAGACGGTTCCGCCCCGGCGTGCTCGCCGCGGCGTTCGCGACGTACGTCGTGTTCCTCGGCATCGGGGTGGTCGATCCCGTCCTCCCGACCATCGCCGAGTCGATGGGCGCGACGCACACCATGGTCGAGTTGCTCTTCACCAGCTACATCCTCGTGATGTCGCTCGCGATGCTCGCCTCCGGTGCGGTGGCGACGCGCATCGGCGACAAGCGGACGATGGCGCTCGGCGTCGCGTTCGTCGCCGTCTTCGCGGGCCTCTGCGGGTTCGCGCCGAACATCGAGGTACTCGCCCTCCTGCGCGGCGGTTGGGGGCTCGGGAACGCCCTCTTCACGACGACCGCGCTCGCCATCGTCGTCGGCCTCTCCCGGGGCGACACCGGCTCCGCCATCACGCTCTTCGAGGGCGCGCTCGGCCTCGGCATCGCGTCGGGCCCGCTCCTCGGGGGGTTCCTCGGGTCGCTCTCCTGGCGCTACCCCTTCTACGCGGCGGCGACGATGGCCGCCGTCGGCCTCTGCATCACCTACTTCGCCGTCGACTCCCCCGAGGGCGAGGAGCGCGACCAGTCCGTCGCGGACGTCCTCGGAGCGCTTCGCGACCGGGCCGTCGTCGGGAACGCCACCGTCGGCCTCCTCTACACGTTCGGCTTCTTCGTCGTGCTCGCGTACACGCCGCTGACGCTCAGCGGCCTCTCAGCCGTCGGCCTCGGCCTCACCTTCTTCGGCTGGGGCGCGCTCCTCGCCGTCGGCTCTATCGGCGTCTCCCACCGCCTCGTCTCCCGCTACGGCGCCGTCACCGCTATCGGCGCGACGCTCGCCGGCTTCGTGCTCGTCCTCGCCGCGATGGGGGTCGTCGGCCCGCGAGGCCGGCTCGCCCTCGTCGTGGCTTCCGGGCTCCTCTGCGGAATCGCGAACGCCGTGCTGACGACGCTCGCGATCGACGTCTCCCCGTACTCGCGCTCGGTCTCCTCGGCCTCCTACAACTCCCTCCGGTGGTTCGGCGCGGCGTTCGCGCCCGTCGTCTCCGGCTACCTCGGGAGCACCTACGGCGCCGAGACGCCGTTCTTCCTCGGCGCGGGCGCCGTCGCCCTCGCGGTTCTCGGCCTGCTCGCTCGCGGCGACACCCTGCGGGCGGCCGTCGCCGCGCCCGAGGACGCCGTGACCGCCGACTGAGCGTTAGTTCCCCTCGAACTCCGGGTCGCGCTCGCCCATGAACGCCGTGATGCCCTCCATGAGGTCCTCCGTGTTCAGCAGTTGACCGAACGCCTGCGCCTCCACCTCGAGGCCGGCGTCGCGGCTCTCGCGGCCCGCGCGAATCGCGCGCTTCGTGTAGCGCTGGGCGACCGGCGGGCCTGCCGCGAGGTCGCGCGCGAGCTCGAACGCCCGCTCCTCGAGGCGGTCGGCCTCCACGACCTCGTTCAGGAAGCCGTACTCCGCCATCTCCTCCGGCGAGTAGCGCTCGGTGGTGAGGATCAGTTCCGTCGCGCGCCCCTCCCCGACGATTTCGGGGAGGCGCTGCGTGCCGCCCCACCCGGGCAGGAGGCCGATCTCGTGCTGAGTCATCCCGAACTCCGCGTCGTGGCTCCCCACCCGGAGGTCCGCGCACGCCGCGAGCTCCATGCCGCCGCCGAGACAGTGGCCCCCGATCCCGGCGACGACCGGCACGTCGCACTCCTCGAAGCGCGCGAACGCGCGCTGGCCGGCTCGCGCGAGCTCCACCGCCTCGATGGCGTCCGCGCTCCCCGCGATCCGCTGGACGTCCGCGCCCGCGCTGAACGCCTCGCCCGCGCCCGTCACGAGGAGCGCGCGCACCTCCGGGTCGTCCGCGAGCGCGTCCATCGCCTCCTCGAGCTCGTCGAGGAGCTCGGCCGTGATCGTGTTCATCCGGTGCTCGCGCTCCAGCGTCACGTGCCCGACCCGGTCCCGTATCTCGAGACCGATGTCGTTGAACGCCGTCTCCGCCTCGATCTCCGAGACCTCGTGGTGGAAGTTCTCGCCCCCGCCCGCCCGCCGAACGAGTTCCTCGGCGGGCGCGTAGCGGGGCGCGCCCGTCTCCCCCTGTAGCTCCGCGAGCGCCTCGTAGAGGTCGACGAGCCCCGCGCGGTCCGCGAGCTTCGCCGGGCCCTCGGGGAAGCCCGCGCCGAGCGTCAGCGCCTCGTCGACCTCCTCGGGGGTCGCGACGCCCTCGCCGACGAGCTTCGCCGTCTCGTTCGCCATCACCGCGAGCAAGCGGCGCTCGACGTCCTCGCGCACCGCGTCGGTCGGGATGTCCGAGCCGGACTCCGCGCCGTAGTCGTAGAAGCCCGCCCCAGTCTTCCGACCGAGGTCGCCCGCCTGCACGCGCTCGTGGAAGGACGGACACGGCTCGTAGGCCGCGCCGAGTTCCTCGTGCAGGTAGTCGAGGACGTCCGTCGCGACGTCGAGGCCGATCCGGTCCGCGAGCCGGAACGCCCCGTTCGGCAGGCCGATTCCGTAGCGCGCCGTCGAATCCACCTCCGCGACCGTCGCGACGCCGTCGTGGACCAGCCACGCCGCCTCGTTCAACAGCGGGACGAGGACGCGGTTCACGACGAACCCCGGCGTGTCGTGGCCGACCTCGAGGGGGGTCTTCCCCATCGCTCGCGCGAGCCCCGTCGCCGCCGCCACCGTCCCGTCGTGCGTCGACGCGCCCGGCACGATCTCGACGAGCTGCATCCGGATAGGTGGGTTGAAGAAGTGCATCCCGCAGAAGCGCTCGGGGCGCTCGAGAGCCTCCGAGAGCTCCGTCACCGAGAGCGCGGACGTGTTCGTCGCGACGATCGCGTCCTCGGGGACGTGCTGACTCATCTCCCGGTAGACGTTCTTCTTCACGTCCATCTTCTCCGGCACCGACTCCACGACGACGTCCGCGTCGCTCACCGCCGCTTCCAAGTCCACCACGGGGTCGATGCGTTCGAGCGCGGCGTCCGCCTCGTCCGTCGTCAGCTCCTCCTTCTCGACGAGTTTCTCGAGGCTCCAGCGCGCCTCCTCGTAGCCCGCCTGCACGAACTCCTCCTTGATGTCGCGGAGGGCGACGTCGAACCCCGCGAGTGCGGCGACCTCGGCGATGCCGTGCCCCATCGTCCCGGCACCCAGAACCGCGACGTGCTCGATGTCCTCGGCGTCCATGCCGGACACTCACCACCCGACACCCTGAACGTTGTGCCTCCTCCGGCGTCCGACAGACGTAGGGCGCTGGGACGCCTGCGCCCCGTATGGCCGACTCGGACACCACGGACCCCTACGCGGTCGTCCGCGACGACGACGCGCTCCGCCCGCTCTACGAGACGCACGGCGAGCTCGGACCCGAGCGCGCCGACGACCCCTTCGAGCGGCTCGTCGTCGCCGTCACCAACCAGTCCGTCTCCATGGACTCCGCGGCCGCCGTCCGCGAGCGCCTCCGCGACGTCGTCGACTTCGACCCCGCCAGCATCCGCGCCGCCGACGACGCCGCGCTTCGGGACGCCGGCCTCAGCGACACGAAGGTCCGCGCGCTGAACGGTCTCGCCGAACGCTATCCGGAGGGAATCGACCACGGTGACTTCGCCGACCACTCGAACGACGAAGTGCGCGCCGAACTCGGCGACGTCTACGGCGTCGGCGACTGGACGGCGGACATGTTCCTCCTCTTCGCGCTCGGGCGCGAGGACGTCTTCCCCGTCGGCGATCTGGGCGTTCGGAAGGGCATGCAGACCCTCTACGGCCACGAGTCGCGCGCGGAGATGCGCGAGCACGCCGCGAACTGGACGCCCTACCGGAGCTACGCGACCCGCTACGTCTGGAAGGCGCAGTAGGGCGGCACCACGTTACTCGCGGGTCGCTCACGTTCGTTCGCTCCCGCTCGCCGTTCCGCGATTCCACAGGAATCGCGTTACTCGCGGCTATCGCCGCTCGCTTCTTCGTGGTTCCTGCGGAACCACGGTTACTCGCGCCTCACTCCGTTCAGCGCTCGCCTTTTCGCGGCGCCCTCGCTAGCGCTCGGTTGCCGCGTTTACTCCAGCGGTTCCTCCTCTTCCTCATCGGCGTCGAGCGTCTCCGCCTCCTCGAAGCGCCGCGTGACGTCCACCTGGTAGTGCTTGAGGATGTCGCGCCCGAGGAGGAGCGGGTAGTCCATGTGCGAGCGGTCCTCGAGGCTCGCGGCGACGGTGTGGCGGTCGCCGCCGACGGCGACGACGATGTCGACGACGGGCCGGGACTTCCCGGATTTCACGCTCCCCGACTTCACCTTCGTCATCGACTTGATCGGGCCGGCGCCGATCTTCGCGGCGAACTTCGTGTCGATCGACGTGCGGGAGGCACCGGTGTCGGACTTCGCGACGATGCGCTCGGTGCCGCTCGTCCCCGAGACCAGCACCTCCTCCGTGTAGCCGACGACCTGATTCGGCTCGACGGACTCCGTGGCCTTTCGCGGCATCCCGCGCGGCGTCGACGTGTCGAGACGGCCCGCGAGTTCCTCGACGCGGGCGTCGTCCACCTCGCCGCCGGCGGTCTCGATCGCGAGCTTCGCGATGTGGGGCGCGGGGCTGATGTTGGTCGCCTGATAGAGGCCCTTGAAGCCCGCGGTCGGGTTCACTTCGAGGACGAACCAGCCGTCCTCGCCCTCGACGATGTCGACGCCGGCGTAGTCGAGGCCGACGACTTCGGCGGCCTCGGCCGCCATCTCCTCGACCTCCTCCGGGAGGTCCGGGACGCCCTCGACGCTCCCGCCGAGCGCGACGTTCGTCCGCCAGTCGTTCTCGGGCGCGTAGCGCCGCATCGCGCCGACGACCTCGCCGTTCACGACGTAGATGCGGAGGTCAGCGTGCTTCTCGCCGTCGCGCTCGATGAGCGACTGGAGGAAGGCATAGCGCTCCCCGACGACCGGGTTGACGTCCTCGTCGCGGCCCACCTTCCACGTCCCGCCGCCGTGCGTCCCGATGGCCGTCTTGTAGACGGCCTCCTCGCCGAAGCGCTCGCGCCCCCCGTTGAGGTTGTCCGCGTCGAGCGCGAGCAGGGCGTCCGGCACCGGGACGCCGGCCTCGGCGAGCGCCGCCGCCGTCGAGAACTTGTGGAACGCCGTCAGCACGTGCTGTGGCTCGTTCAGCGTCGGGCGAAGCTGCGAGAGCGTGTTCACGATGCCGAGGAGTTCGCAGGGCTGTTCGGTGTTCGAGAGCAACATCCGGTTCGCGACGATGTCGACGTCGGGGTCGAGGACGGCCTCGCCGTCCTCGATGGAGACGCTGAGGTTCTCCTCGCGGAGCCAGACGCCGCGATGGCCGAGGTCCTCGACGGCGTTCAGGATGGCTTTCGACTCCTTGCTCGTGTGGAGGCTGAGCACCCCGACGCTCACGGGCTCGTCAGTCATTAGTCGCAGTCGGGGACGCCGCGGCAAAACGGTGCCGGGATTCGTCGCCGCGCGAGCGACGGCCGAACGCCCGCGCCGCCGGTCGTCGCCTCCGGCGGTTTCCCCGCCCCATTTATACGCACGCCGGCCCGAAGGCGCGTATGGCAGACGGCGCGTTCACCTATCAGGGCGGCCGGGTCGATCCGGGGGAGGCACAGAACCTCCGGTACTCCATCAGCGAGACCTATCTCGGCGACCCGATCCGGATACCCGTCTCGATCCTGAACGGGGCGGAACCCGGGCCGACCGTCTTCCTCTCGGCGGCCATCCACGGCGACGAACTGAACGGCATCGAGGTCGTGCGGACGGTCGCACAGGACTGGTCGCACGCGGACCTCCGGGGCACCCTCGTCTGCCTCCCCGTTATCAACGTCCCCGGGTTCATCGCCCAGCAGCGCTACCTCCCCGTCTACGACCGGGACCTGAACCGTTCGTTCCCCGGGAGCGCGGAGGGCACGAGCGCGAGTCGGATGGCCGCCCAGATATTCTCGAACTTCATCGAGCCCTGCGACTACGGCCTCGACTTCCACACGTCGACGCGCGGCCGGACGAACATGCTCCACGTCCGCGCGGACATGGACGACGACGCCGCCGGCCGACTCGCGCGCGCGTTCGGCTCGAACGTCATCATCGACAGCGCCGGCCCGTCCGGGTCGCTCCGCGGCGCCGCCTGCGAGGCGGGAACGCCGACCATCACCGTCGAGATGGGGCAAGCCCACCGCTTCGAGCGCGGCTTCATCGACCGCGCGCTCGACGGCGTCGCGTCCGTCCTCGCCGAGTACGGCGCCCACCCCACGGACCTCGTGCGCTGGCCGGGCTGGCGGACGGTCGTCGACCGCGACGAGAAGACGTGGCTCCGCGCGGACGCCGGCGGCATCGTCGAGCTCCTCCACGACCGCGGGGACCTCGTCCGGGAGGGCGACGTCGTCGCCACCATCACCAACCCGTTCAAGACCGACACGGTGCGCATCACCGCGCCGTTCGACGGCGTGCTCGTCGGCGTCCTCGAGAACCCCGTCGTCTACCCGGGCAATCCGCTCTGCCACCTCGTCGAGCTCGACGACGCGTCGATCCGCGCGTACGAACGCGCACGGGGCGACGACGGCGGAGACGAGGCGCAATAGACCCCGAGGGCGGCCGTTTCGACGGCGTTCGTGATACCGTCCCATCGTGCTCGCTTAGAAACTTCTATGTGCGCCCGGTAAGGAGGTGCGAACGGTATGAGTCAGTCGTACGACCGGGGCCTCGTCGAGGACTTCGGCCGGTGGCGGGAGTTCTCCGCCGGCATGTGGGCCTGGGTGTTCCACAAATTCACGGGATGGGTACTCATCGGGTACCTGTTCACCCACATCGCCGTGCTCAGCTCCGCGCTGAGCGGGCAGGCAGCCTACACGAACACGCTTCAGGGCCTCGAAGCGATCGCGATCGTCCGGGTGTTGGAGATCGGCCTCCTCGCCGTCGCCGTCTTCCACATCCTCAACGGGATCAGACTCCTCTTCGTCGACCTCGGAGTCGGTCTCGATCTCGAAACGCAGGAGAAGAGCTTCTACGCGTCGCTGATCCTCACCGGGATCATCGTCGTCGCGAGCGTGCCGGTCTTCATCGAGGGGGCGTTCTGACATGGCGGAACGCTACTCCTCGTTCAACCGCGGCGGCACCCGCTGGTTCCTCCAGCGCGTCACGGCGGTGTTCCTCGTCGTCACGCTCGCCTTCCACTTCTACCTCCTCCACTTCGTCAACCACGCGCCGGAGATCACCTTCGCGGGCAGCGCCGGGCGCTACAGCGTCCCCATCTACTTCGTCACGATGGTGCTGTTCCTCGCCGCCGCGACGTTCCACGGCGTGAACGGCATCTACAACGCCCTCGTGAATCAGGGCGTCACCGGCACGCCGAAGCGCGCCGCGAAGTGGGTACTGGGTATCGCGGGCGTCCTCCTCTTCGTGCAGGGCGTGCGCGTCGCACTCGTCCTCATGGGAGCCTAACAATGAGCACACAGACACCAGACACCGACACCGACGACACGGACCCGCAGGCCGAACGGATGGCTCGCAAGGAAGCCCGCGCCGAGGAGCGCGATGACGCGTCCTCCGCGCCCGACGTGGGCGAGGACGCGATCACGCTGAAGGTCTTCCGCTACGACCCGGAGGTCGCGGAGAAGCAGGAACCCCGTTTCGACACGTTCCACGTCCCCCGCGAACCCGGCATCACCGTCCTCGACGCGCTCATCTACGCCCGCGACACGTACGACTCCAGTCTGACCTTCCGGCACTCCTGCCGGCAGGCGGTCTGCGGGAGCGACGCGCTGTTCATCAACGGCACGCAGCGCCTCGGCTGTCAGACGCAGGTCGCCGACCTCGATGACTCCGAGACGGTGCGCGTCGAGCCGCTCCCGCACCGCGACGTCGTCAAGGACCTCGTCGTGGACATGGACCACTTCTACGACCAGATGCACGCCGTCGAGCCCTACTTCAGCCCCACCGAGGAGCCCGAGGGCGAGCAGCTGCAGTCGCGCGAGAACCGCGAGAAGATCAAGATGAGCACGCGCTGCATCTGGTGTGGCGCCTGCATGTCCTCGTGCAACATCGCCGCCGGTGACAACGAGTATCTCGGCCCGGCGGCCATCAACAAGGCGTATCGCTTCTACTTCGACGAGCGCGAGGACGACGAGCGCCAGGAGGAGCGCCTGAAGATCATCGAGCAGGAGCACGGCGTCTGGCGCTGTCAGACCCAGTTCTCCTGCACGACCGTCTGCCCGAAGGACATCCCGCTCACGGAGCACATTCAGGAACTGAAGCGCGAAGCCGTCAAGCAAAATCTCAAATTCTGGTGATATACTAATGCACGAACACGACGTCATCGTCGTCGGTGGCGGCGGCGCGGGACTCCGCGCGGCCATCGGCGCACACGAGGCCGGCGCGGACGTGGCAATCGTCACGAAACTCCACCCGGTGCGCTCGCACACGGGCGCCGCCGAGGGCGGCATCAACGCGGCGCTCCGCGAGGGCGACGACTGGGAGCTGCACGCCTACGACACCGTCAAGGGCGGCGACTACCTCACGGACGCGCCCGCCGCCGAAACGCTCGCGCAGGACGCCCCCGACAACGTCGTCCAGCTCGAGAACTGGGGGATGCCCTTCAGTCGCGAGGAGGACGGCCGGATGAGCCAGCGCCCCTTCGGTGGGCTCTCCTTCCCCCGCACGACGTACGCGGGCGCCGAGACCGGTCACCACCTCCTCCACACGCTCTACGAGCAGGTCGTCAAGCGCGGCATCACGGTCTACGACGAGTGGTACGTCACCCGCCTCGCGGTGACGGACGAGGACGACCCCGCCGACCGCGAGTGTTACGGCTGCGTCGCGTGGGACATCCAGACCGGCGAAATCGCGGGCTTCCGCGGGCGCGACGGCGTCATCCTCGCGACCGGCGGCGACGGGCAGGTCTTCGACCACACGACGAACGCCGTCGCGAACACCGCCGACGGCGTCGCGATGGCGTATCGCGTCGGCGTCCCCATCGAGGACATGGAGTTCGTCCAGTTCCACCCGACGACGCTCCCCTCCACGGGGGTGCTCATCTCCGAGGGGACGCGCGGCGAGGGCGGCATCCTCTACAACGACGAGGGCGAGCGCCTCATGTTCGAGTACGGCTACGCGACGAACGACGGCGAACTCGCCAGTCGGGACGTCGTCTCGCGCGCCGAGCTCACCGAGATCAACGCCGGGCGCGGCGTCGAGGACGAGTACGTCCACCTCGACATGCGCCACCTCGGCGAGGAGCGCATCATGGACCGCCTCGAGAACATCCTCCACCTCGCCGAGGACTTCGAGGGCGTCGACGGCCTCGAGAAGCCGATGCCGGTCAAGCCCGGCCATCACTACGAGATGGGCGGCATCGAGACGAACGAGAACGGCGAGACCGTCGTCGACGGCCTCTACGCGGTCGGCGAGGCCGCCTGCGTCTCCGTCCACGGTTCGAACCGTCTCGGCGGGAACGCCCTCCCCGAACTCATCGTCTTCGGCGCACGCGCGGGACAGCACGCCGCCGGCGAGGACGTCGGCGAACCCGAGATTCCCGTCGGGAAGCGCGGTGAGGGCATCGAGGAGAGCGACGTCGACTTCCCGGTCGAACCCGGCGCGCTCAGCGCGTCCTCCGCCGTCGTCTCCGGCGAGGGCGCCGACGACGTCATCGCCAACGCCGTCGAAGCGGAGACCGAGCGCATCGACGGCCTCCTCGAGAAGGAGGAGGGCGTCAACCACGCCGAGGTCCGCTCGAAGATCCAGCGGACGATGACGGACAACGTCAACGTCTTCCGCACCGAGGAGGGCATCGAGGAGGCCCTCGAAGTCATCCGGGAGGCCCGCGAGGAGTACGACGACGTCTACGTCGCCGACAAGTCCCGCACCTTCAACACCGACCTCCAGCACACCATCGAGACCCGGAACGTCATCGACGTCGCGGAGACCATCGCGATGGGCGCGCTCGCACGCGAGGAGTTCCGTGGCGCGCACTGGCGCAAGGAGCACCAGGAGCGCAAGGACGACGAGTGGCTCAAGCACACCTGCATCTCGTGGAGCAACGGGACGCCCGACCTCTGGTACCGCCCCGTCCTCCTCGAGGGCGAGAACCAGACGTACGAGCCCAAAGAGCGCCACTACTAGCGCTCGGGTTCCGCAAGCCGTTTTTCCGCGCCGCCCGTAGCGAGCGCATGGAGATCACGCCGCTGCGCGACGTCGACCTCGACGCCTTCGTCGACGAGCTGTGGCTGCCCGCCCAGCGCGAGCTCGCGGCGATGACGTCGTACACGCTCGCGGACGACATCCGCGCGGGCGGCGTCTCGTACCACCGCAAGCGACTCGACAGCGACGACGCCATCACGTACGTCGGCTCGCTCGGTGACGACCTCGTCGCGCACGTGAGCGCGGCCGTGCAGACGCCGTCACCGGTCTACGAGCAGATCCACGAGTGCCACGTCGGCGAGCTCTACGTCGACGGCTCGATCCGGCGACGTGGCGCCGCGCGGGCGCTCCTCGACGCCGCAGAGCAGTGGGGGCGCGCGATGGACTGCGAGCGCCTCGACCTGAACGTCGACGTCCAGAACGAGGCGGCGCGCGCGCTCTACGAGGACGTCGGCTACCGCGTCGAACGGCAGAACATGAAGAAGCCGCTGGACGACTAGTCGAGGCGCTCGGCGGCGTCACGCTCGACGAGCGGGTCGACGTTCTCCTCGGGGAGGGTGACGACGTCGTCGGCTTCGAGCGTGTACGTGCGGTCGTCGACGCCGTATATCTCGCCGATGTCGCGCGTGATCCGGACGGTCGCGCGCTCGATTCGCGGCGCCTCGGTGTCGTCGTCCGCGTCGCCGGCCGCCTCGTCGCCGGCGTCACCACTCGCGTCCGGAGGGGGACCGGCGCCAGCATCGGCCTCCGGGTCTGCGTCCGCGAACTCCTCGCCGCCACCCATCGCCGCGGCCGCCGTCGACGGGTCGCTCTCGGTCGCGTCGACGTCGCCCGCGTCCTCGGAGCCGGTGGTGGGTTCCTCGGGCGGCGGTGAGGGCGCGTCCATGCCCGACGCGCGGTCGTTCACGACGTCCGCGGGGTCCGGCGAGGCGTCGCCCTCGGGTGGCGCGTGCGCGTCCGGGCCGGACGACGTCGCGGCGTCCGCGTCGCCCGCGAGCACGTCGAGGACGTGCGATTTGTTCTCCTCGATCCGCTCGACGAGGTCGGTGTAGAGGGCGCGCTCCTCCTCGGTGAGCCCCTCGGCGTCCGACCCCATGCCGGCGGCCGCGAGACTCGCCTGCTTGACGATCTTGCCCATGCGGCGCTCGTAGATGGCTTCGGCGACCTGCTCTGCGGTCTCGATCTCGTCCGTGAGCGACTGGACCTCGTCGTCGCCGAACGGGTCGTCGGCGGCCTCGGCGGCCTGCCGACGCCGCTCGCGCAACTCGCCGATGTAGTCCGCGACCTCCTGGTAGAAGGAGTCCCGGAGGTCCTGCAGTCCGTCCGACGTCCGTTCGCGCGTCTGTGCCGCGCGGAGTTCTTCGATGTTCATCGGGTACTCATTCCGTCGCCTTCTCCGCCCAGCCGCGAGCCATCAGGAAGACGCCCGCGTACTCCGGTAGTGTCTGCTCGCCCGGCGTGACCGTAATCGTTTCGCCGCGGAACCCGAGTTCGTACTCGCGCTCGACGTCGACGCGGATGTCGTGGCCGACGAACGTCTCGGGCACCGCGTCGTCGAGCGGGTCGAAGGCCGCGAGGTCGTCGCGCTCGATGGGGACGACTTCGAGGCCGCTCCCGCCGTGCAGCGACCCGGGGAGACGGATGAGGCGGTGGGTGTCCGTCGTCACCGGCTCGTCGATGGGCGCCTCCTCGGCGTCAACGGCCTCCGCGACGAGCTGGCGCGCGACCGTGAGGAACGCCGGGTGGACGTCGACGTTCCCCGAGCGCACCGCCTCCGTGTTGTTCTGCACGACGTTCAGGACGCTCTCCGCGCGGCCCTCGCCGACGCCGTCGAACGTCCGGAGGTGGAGGATGGCGTCCTCCTCGTCCATCGCGAGCAGGTCGTCGACGAACGCGTCGACGTGCTCGACGACGCGGCGGCCCCACCCGCCCTCGGTCGGGAGCGTGCGCCGCGTCGTCGGGTTCTGGAGGCCGAGGCCGCCGACCGCCTCCTCCGTGATGAGCTCCTCGAACTCGATGCCGTTCCCGCGAACGTAGTCGACGATTTCGCGGCGGTGGTCGCGCTCCAGCGGGAAGACGGACTCGTCCCGAACGTGGACGTGGTAGCCGCGCCCGCCGGAGAAGACGACCGTAAGGTCCTCAAAGCCGAAGTCGCGTTCGAGGAAGTCGAGGAGCTTCACGAGCGCGTCCTTGCTCTTCGCGAGCATCTCCGCGTACGTGTCCTCGCCGAGCGTAACAGTCGGTAAGTGGTCGGCGTCGATGTCGAAGACGAGGTCGGAGCCGAGCCAGTCCTTCTCCGCCATCGTCGAGGCGCCCGGCGTCTCGTAGTGGCCGGCGGAGAAGTAGACGTGACGCGGGCGCTTGCGCCGGAGGAAATCCTCGACGTTCCCGAGGTCGAGGAGGTCGCGGTGGCGGACCATCGTCTCGTCCGGGCCGTCCGTCCACGGGATGTAACCCCACTCGCGCGCGTCCGCGTCGGGCGGGAGCGCGACGTCGGCGCGGCGGTAGTGGTCGCGGAACCGCCCGCGCAGGTACGCTCGCGTTCGCTCCTCCATAGCTCTCGAAGCGTAGGACGCGTAGCGGAAAAAGACGTGTCGGTCTCGCCGTCAGCGACGGAGGTACTCGGAGAGCTTCTCGCGGATGCCTTCGCGCTCGCCGATCCGGAGGTAGTAGGCGGTCTCGCCGTCCTCGTAGTAGTTCTCGATCTCGCGGACGATCTCGAAGCCGAGATGCCGGTAGAAGTCGAGGGCGTTCGCGTTGGAGACGCGGGCGTGACAGGAGACGGAGTCGGCGTCCTCGGCGACGGCGGCGACGAGGCGCTCGCCGAACCCCTCGCCCTGATACGCGGGGTCGACGGCGAGGAAGAGGATGTAGCCGTCGTGGCGGGCGGCGGCGAAGCCGACGAGGTCGTCGTCGGGGGTGACGTAGGCGTAGACGGTTGCGCGCCGGTAGGCGTTCGCGAAGAAGCCGTGACGCTGGCGGAGCAGGCCGTGCTCGGCGCGGATGCGCTCCTTGAGGTCCCACGCCTGCTCGAGGAGGTCGTCGCTACCCCGTGGAACCACCCGTTTCTCGACCGTGACGCTCACTGTGACCCCGTAGCCCGTCACGGAATATAGTTCCACCGTCACTCCCGGCGTGATGCCACAACCCTTTCGGTCGCCGCTCGCGGAGTCGTACGCAATGTCCATGGACGGGTCCCGCGCGGGCCGCAAGCGGATGCAGGCCGCGGGCGAGTCGGTCGTCGCACGGATCAGGGAGGCGTTCCTGACCGGTATCGCCGTGATGGTCCCCCTTCTCATCACGCTCTACGTTCTCAGCACGGCGTTCGGTATCTTCACCGACATCCTCGATCCGCTGGCGCGCGCCCTCCAGCAGCTCGACGTCGCGGCGCAGAGCCGCTTCATCATCGTCGAGGCCACCGCCGCGATACTCCTCGTCACGGTGACGCTCGCCGTCGGCTTCATGGCGACGTTCAGCTCGGGCGAGCGCGCCCTCGAGTATTTCGACCTCCTCATCGAGCGCATCCCCGGTGTGGGCTCCGTCTACACGAGCTTCCGGCAGATGAGCGACGTGATGTTGGAGTCGGACGCGGAGAACTTCCGGAAGGTCGTCCTCGTCGAGTACCCGCACGACGGCGCGTACACGCTCGGCTTCGAGACCGTCCGGACGCCGGAGGCGATACGGGACGCCGCGGGCGAGGAGGGCCTGCGGACGCTCTTCCTGCCGCTCGCGCCAAACCCCGTGATGGGCGGCTTTCTCGCGCACGTCCCGGAGAGCCGCATCATGGACGTGGACATGACCGTCGAGGAGGGGATGCGCACCGTCATCACGACCGGTGTCGCGGTCGCTGACTCCGAGGAGGCGGCGGGCCTCTCCCGCGAGCAGCTCGAACAGCTCGGCGGCGTGAACGTCGCGGAGAACTTCCCGAGCGAGAGCGAGCGCGAGGGCGAGGAGCGATGAGTCGGTCGTTCGAGCTGCGCGAGCACACGGCGGACGTGGCCGTCGAGGCGCACGGTGCGACGCTCGGCGACGTCTTCGCAGCGGTCGCGGACGGGATGGCGGCCGCGATGTGCGACGACGTCCCGGAGACGGACGCCGAGCGCTTCACCGTCGAGGTGCGCGCCTCCACGAAGAAGCGCCTCCTCTTCGACTACCTCGACGCGCTCATCTACGAGCGCGACGTCCGGGGCGTCCTCCCCGTGGCGAACGAGGCGACGGTGGCGTACGGCGGCGACGACGGCGGGCACGGGAACGAGCCGTGGGTGCTCGACGCGTCGGCGGCCGGCGTCCCCCTGATCGAGGTCGCGGCGCGCGACCTGAAGGCGGTGACGTTCTCGGAGATGCGGATCGAGGAGCGCGACGGCGGGTGGGAGGTGTACGTCGTCTTCGACGTCTGAGCGGACGCGAACGGTCCTTTTACGACTCCGGCAGTCACAGAGAGGGGTATGACCACGTTCGACGCCGACGACGTCACCCTCGAGGAAGTCGAGGAGCACGTCTGGGAGATCGCCCGCGAGGACGGCATGAACACGCCGGCGCGCGTCCTCGCGAGCGAAGCCCTCTTGGAGGAAATCGCCGACGACGACACGCTCCGGCAGATTCGGAACGTCACGCACCTCCCCGGCGTGCAGCGACACGCCCTCTGCATGCCCGACGGCCACCAGGGCTACGGCTTCCCCGTCGGCGGCGTCGCCGCCATCGACGCCGAGGACGGCTGCATCAGTCCCGGCGGCGTCGGGTTCGACATCAATTGCGGCGTGCGAATGGTGAAAACGAACCTGACGTACGACGACGTGCGCGGCCGCGAGGAGGAACTCGTGGACGCGCTCTTCGACGCCGTTCCCACGGGCCTCGGCGGCGGCGGCGTCGTGAACGGCGACGCGGAGACGATGTCGGGCGCGCTCTCGCGCGGCCTCGACTGGGCGCACGAAGCGGGCTACGCGACGCGCGACGACCTGAAGCACTGCGAGGACGAGGGGATGCGCCCGGACGCCGAGCCTGCGAAGGTCTCGCAGAAGGCCAAGGACAGGGGGCGCAACCAGCTCGGGAGCCTCGGGTCGGGCAACCACTTCCTCGAAGTCCAGCGCGTCACCGACGTCTACCGGACGGACGTCGCCGACTCGTTCGGCCTCGAGGCCGACCAGCTCGTCGTGCTCATCCACTGTGGCTCTCGCGGGCTCGGCCACCAGGTCTGCTCGGATTACCTCCGGCGCATCGAGGAGGAGTACGAGGAGTTCTTGGCCGACCTGCCGGACGACAACCTCGCGGCCGCGCCCGCCGGGAGCGACCTCGCCGAGGACTACTACGGCGCGATGTGCGCGGCGATCAACTTCGCGTGGGTGAACCGCCAGCTCATCACCCACCAGGTGCGCGAGACGTTCGCGGACGTCTTCGAGACGCCGTGGGAGGAGCTGGGGATGGAGCTGCTCTACGACGTCGCGCACAACATCGCGAAGAAGGAGGTCCACGAGGTGGACGGCGAACAGAAGGAGCTCTACGTCCACCGGAAGGGCGCGACGCGGGCGTTCCCCGCCGGCCACCCCGAGGTGCCGAGCGCGTACCGCGACGTCGGGCAGCCCGTCATCATCCCCGGGAGCATGGGCGCGGGGAGCTACGTCCTCCGGGGCGGCGAGGAGTCGATGGCCCGAACGTTCGGCTCGACGGCGCACGGCGCGGGCCGCCTGATGAGTCGGACGCAGGCGAAGCGCGAGTACCGCGGCGAGGACGTCCAGTCCGACCTGCAGGAGCACGAGCACGTCTACGTGAAGGCCGAGTCGGGCGCGACGGTCGCGGAGGAAGCCCCCGGCGTCTACAAGGACGTCGACGAGGTCGTGCGCGTGAGCGACGAACTCGGCATCGGCGACAAGGTCGCGCGCACCTACCCCGTCGTGAACATCAAGGGCTGAGGGGGCACGCGCTCGCCGTCAGCGGTTCGTCGGCCCGCCCGGACCGCTCGGACCGGACGGTCCGCGCGGCACGCGGCCCTCCGCGAGTTCGACGTACTCGCTCTCGCGCTCGCCCTCGGCGGCGACCTCCGTCCCGTCCTCGTAGCGCACGAAGTTGAGGTAGAAGGGCTCGCCACAGCCTGTGGCGTCGCCCTCGTTCTCGCCCTCGACGGGCGGTTCCCACTCGCAGTCGCTCTCGCCGCAGACGAAACGGACGCCGTCGAACGCGTCGCCCTCGTAGTCGTCGGCGGGCGCGGCGTACGTCCAGCCCTCGAGGGGGTAGGGTGTGACGGACTTGTCACTGAGGTAGGCGTCGCGTTCGAGGACGGCGAGCGTCCCGCAGCGCGGGCAGTAGTAGCGAACGGCGACCATGGGCGTGGCGAGGGCCCGCGGACGGATAGCTCTACTTCCGCCCCCGTACCCGGTGGGACGGCGCGCCTCGGCTGCCGTCGCAAGCTTCAGGGTACCGCGGGTCGCTTGCTCGGATATGATAGACGAGACCGTCGAGGAGATCGCCGAGATGCAGACCCACTCCTCCTCGGCCGTCGCCGTGAAGGCCGCGCGCGCGCTCGCCGACCTCGACGACGAGGCGTTCCCGACCGTCGAGGAGTACGTTCGGGCGCTCGAACGCAACAGTTCGGCGCTCCGGCGCGCGAACCCCTCGCACGCCTCGCTCGTGACGACGCAGCACGAGATCGTGAGCGCCGTCGAGGACGCGAACCCCGACACCGTGGAGGCGGCGAAGGCGGTCACGGCGGACGCCATCGAGGACGTCGTCGAGCGCGTGGAGACGGCGAAACACGAGGCCGCCGAGCGCGTCGCCGAGCGCCTCGCGGACGGGATGGCACTCCTCACGCACGACTACTCGACGACGGTGCTGGAGGCGATCGAGTCCGCGGCCGAGCGCGGCGCCTACCTCGACGTCTACGTCACGGAGGCCCGCCCCCGCTATCTCGGGCGGAAGACCGCGCGCACGCTCGCCGGCATCGACCGCGTGAACGCGACGCTCATCGTCGACGGCGCGGCCGGCCACTACATGAGCGAGGTGGACGAAGTGCTCGTCGGGATGGACTGCATCGTCGACGAGCACCTCTACAACCGCGTCGGCACCTATCCGGTCGCCACCGTCGCGAACGACGCGGGCGTCCCCGTGGTCGCGACCGGGTCGTCGGCGAAACTCGTCGATAGCGGGGGCTTTCGCTTCGAGAACGACTTCCGGTCGCCGAGCGAGGTCGTCCTCGAACCACCGGAGGGCTTCGACGTCGGTAACCCGGCGTACGACGCGACGCCCACCCGTCTCCTCGACCGGGTCGTCACCGACGAAGGCGTCCGCGAGTACTGAGTCTCAGTCCGCCGTCGGCGGGGCGTCGCCGCGCGCGACCGTTATCTCGTAGGCCTCCACGTCCTCGTAGGCGGCGACGCGTCCGCCGATGGAGACGACGTCGTCGCCCTCGCCGGTCTCGAGGACGAGCGTCGCCACCTCCTCGGACTCGGAGAACTCGGTCTGGACGACGCGCCCGCTGACGACGCGCGAGTCGCCGGACTCGACGTCGCGGCCCTCGACGGTCGCGTAGAGGTCGCCCTCGAGTTCGCGGAGGTCCTTCACGCAGCGCCGGATGGAGGCGTAGCGCCGTGGGAGGTCGATCTCGGTCGTGTGTTCGAGGAGTTCGGTCTCGGCGGTCGTCCAGACGACGGTGCCGAAGAAGCCGAGGACCAGAAATCCGAGCGCGGAGCGGTTGAAGATGACGGCGTAGCGATCCGGATTGGAGGTGATGGCGTCCTGCGTGGCGTAGACGGAGTAGTCGCCGTCCGCGACGGCGAGGAGCGGCGTCGTGATGCCGCGTCGGGCGCGCGCGGCGGTGGCGATCCTGTCGTAGTCGTAGGTGCGCCGGTCGGGGGCGTCGGCGGCGGGCGTGACGACGAGTTCGATGTCGACGTCGCGCTCGCGCGCCGCGCGGAGTTCCTCCTCGAAGCGCCCGACGAGCGACGGCGTGAGCGAGAGCGCGAGTTCGTACTCGGCGGCTTCGATGGTCTCGCGGAAGTAGCGGAGGATGGTGGTGCGGCTCTTCACGAGCGAGACGGCTTCGGTCTCGCGCGACGGCGCGGTGTAGAGGGATTCGAGGTCGTCGACGAGGTCGACGAGCGAGGAGCGGAGCGAGGAGAACGCCTCGTCGGGGTCGACGGCGACGACGACCATCGGACGGGACTCGCGGAGTTCGACCAGCCCGCGGTCGGAGAGGCTCCGCACGGTGTCGTAGACGCGGGGCTGTGGGACGTCCGTCTCGTCGGCTATCTCGCTCGCCGTCATCTCGCCGTGCTCGAGGACGGCGAGGTAGGCCGCGATCTCGTACTCGCCGAGGTCGAATCCCTCCCCAACGTGCTCGAGGACGTCGCGGAGGTCGGACTCGCTCATGGTCGAACGTGGGAGACGTGGGAGCTAAAAACCACTCGCTTCGGCGGGAATTCTCGTGGGCGCCGAGAGGACAACCCTTTTCGCCGGGGCCACCGACGGTTTCGGGTATGCCGTGGCCGCCCGAGATTCAGGAGTTCGTCGTGCAGGCCACGCGGTTCGTCCACGACTTCGGCGTCGTCTTCGCCGTCCTCGCCATCGTCGTCAGCTGGTACGCCGGGCGCGTGCTCACGGGCGTGCTCGGCCGCCGGGTCGCGCGACGCTTCATGCGGCCGTCGGTGACGCGCACCGTCCTGCGCCTCATCCGGACGGGCGTGCTCTTCGTGGGCGTCGTCGTCGCGCTCTGGACGGTCGGGCTCGGTCTCGGGAACCTCTTCGTCTCCGTGACGGTGTTCTCGGCGGTGCTCGGCATCGTGCTCGCGCCGATCGTCGGGAGCGTCATCAACGGGATCTTCGTGCTCGCCGACCAGCCCTACGAGATCGGCGACATGATCGAGTTCACGGAGACCGGCCAACGCGGGTTCGTCGAGGACATCACCCTGCGGTACACGAAGGTGTTCACGCTCGACAACACCTTCCTCGTGATGCCGAACGGGGAGATGCGCGAGGCGAACATCGTGAACTACTCGGCGGAGGACGAGCGCACGCGCCTCTCGCTGACGGTGCAGGTGACCTACGAG
Source organism: Halarchaeum grantii (assembly GCF_014647455.2). NCBI lineage: Archaea > Methanobacteriati > Methanobacteriota > Halobacteria > Halobacteriales > Halobacteriaceae > Halarchaeum > Halarchaeum grantii. Next base: position 506,315 of record NZ_BMPF01000001.1, read on the forward strand.
AGCGACGTGGAGGCGGCGCGCGAGGCGATGGAGCGCGCGGCGGCGCGCTGTGAGGAGGTCATCGAGGGCGGCCCGGACATCCGTATCGGGAGCGCGCGCTACCCGGCGAAACCGACGTGCTACCTCGATGAGTACGCGGACAGCGGGATCGACCTGACGCTGCGCTACTGGGCGAAACAGCCGTATCGACTCCCCGGCATCCGCTCGAACGTCCAGCGTGCGATCCGCGAGGAGTTCGAGGCGCGCGAGGACGTCGCGTTCGCCTACCCGCACGTCCAGCACGTCTTCGACGAGGAGAGCGGGGAGGCGAACGTGGCGCTCAGACGGCGGCCGTGACGAGTTCGCAGTCGAGTTGCTCGCGGAGGTAGGCCTCGATGTCGGGTTCGCCGAGGAGCGAGCGGAGCGCGCGCCGCCAGCGCGAGGCCTGCGCGCTCCCGATGACGACGACGTCGGCGTCCTCGGCGGCGACTTCGTCGAGGATGGTCTCCTCGACGAGGAAGGAACGCCGGACGACGTAGCGGGCGTTGTCCAGTTGGCCGAAGGAGCGCTCGACGGCGTGCTTGAGGTCGCTCCACGTGACGCGGTGGTCGTTCTGGTAGAGGTCGACGTGGAGGACGGTGAGGCCGGCGTCGCGCTCCTCCGCGAGGTCGATGGCGGCACGGAGCGTCGCGCGCGAGTGTCGGGTGAGCGGGTAGCGGACCGGCACGACGACGGTGGTCATTACTCCACGGGAGGGGTGCCGGTGGCCTAAGCGTTCCCCACTGCGGTCGGTGACGGAAGGGGTAAAGGCCCCGTCGCTCCGAGTACGTCGTATGTTCGAGTTCGAGACCGGCGACGGCGAGACGGTCTACGTCGCCGAGGACGATGGCGAGCGCGGCGACGAGGGGCCGTTCATGGCCGTCTATCGGACGCCCGACCGGGAGGTCCGCTACGGGTGGTACTGCACGAACTGCGAGTCGATCGACAACGCGATGGACGCGATGGGGCGCATCGAGTGCAACGTCTGCGGGAACTGGCGCAAGCCGGACGAGTGGGACGCCGCGCACGAGTAATCGTGGTTCCACAGGAACCACGAGGAAGCGAGCGGGGAGGGACGACCCGCGAGTGAACGTCGAACTGAACGCCAGTGAAGTTCGACGGAGAGGCGAACGCTGAACGGAGTGAGGCGTGAGTGAACGCGGCTCCGACGGTGGGAGGAACCGCGAAGAGACGAACGCTGAGCGATAGCGAGGCGTGAGTGAACGCGGTTTCGCAGAACCCGCGGAAAGGAGAGCGGTGATAGCCGCGAGCGACCGTAATTCCGGCGGAGCAGCGACGAACGACGACGCCGCGAGCGAACGCGCGGAGCCGGTTCGGCGCGACGACGGCGGGTGGAAACATCTAGCGGGTGCGCAACAACAGTTATTACCCATCGGCGTCAACAGTGTGATGGATGGTACCGAGTAACACGCCTCCGGTGGACGAAGCGCGCGAGATCTTCACCGACCTCGGCTACGAGGTCACCGGCGACGCCGGCAACAGCTTCCGCGCCGCGCGCGAGTGGAAGGAGGTCGACGTCCTCGCGGTGACCGACGACGTGAGCACCGGCGATGGCGACCGCATGCGCTGTTTCGTGACGTGGAACGACCACGTCGAGCGACTCGAACGCGCGCTCGACGCCGACGACCACGACTACGAGTGGGCGGTCATCGGCGTCGCCGAGGACGGGGAGTATCAGGTCGCACGCGCCCCGCCGACGCCGTAGGCGTGACTCGATGCGGCCCGCTCGGGCCGTAGCTATTTGTCCGACCCGTTCGACGCCCCGAGCATGCCCACCGTGAGCACCGTCGTCAACGACACCGTGCAGGGGTTCGTCGACGGCATCGTCAGCGCGCTCCCGAAGATACTCACCGGCGTCGTCTTCCTCGTCATCGCCTACGCCGTCATCAGAACCGTCCTCTGGGGCGTCGGCGTCGTCGTCTCGCGCACCACCGACCAGGAGATATACGTCCAGTTCGCGCGCACGCTCATCGGCGTCTTCCTCTGGTTCGGCGCGATCCTCGCCTTCCTCACCCTCGTCGGCCTCCCGAGCATCGCCGCCGCGCTCGGCACCGCCTCCGGCTTCCTCGCGCTCGGCGTCTCCTACGCGCTCAGCGGGATGCTCGCGGACGCCGTCGCCGGCATCTACCTCCTGCGCGACCCCGACTTCAACCCGGGCGACCGCGTCGTCGCCGGCGACACCGACGGCACCGTGGCCGAGATCGAACTCCGCAAGACGCGCTTCGACGTCGGCGACGACGTCGTCGTGCGCGCCAACGCGGACGTCGAGAAGAAGTGGACGAAGAAGGGCGAGCCGAGCGCGAGCGAGTAGCACGCCACGGCGTGGCGCGCCAGTGGAAGGTTTTCATACGTCGGGCGCGTTCGAGTGCGTATGTTCGTCGGCCACGAAACCATCGCGTTCGCGCTGGTCGCCCTCCTCGCGTACCGGTACGGCCTCGGGCGTGAACGCGCGCTCGCGCTCGGCGTCGCCGCCGGCCTCTTCGCCGCCGTGCCCGACGTCGACATGGCGTACGCGCCCCTCGGCCTCCTCGCCGCCGACGCGTCGTCCCCGCTCGCCGCCGCCGACGCCTTCTGGAGCGCGAGCACCGCCGTCCACCGCGCGGTCACGCACTCGCTGGTGCTCGCACCGCTCGCCGCCGCGACGTTCGCGCTCGCCGCCAGCCGCCGCTACCGCGTCCTCGCCGGCGTCGGCACGCTCGCACTCGTCGGCACCGCGGCGGTCGTCTCCGGCGGCCTCGGCGCCGCCGTCATCGCCGTCTACTGCGCCACCGGCATCGCCGTCGCCGTCCTCGTCGCGCGCTTCCTCGACCTCGGCGTCGGCGCGCTCGCCGCGACGGCGCTCGCCGGCCTCGTCACGCACCCGTTCGGCGACCTGCTCACCGGGGAGCCACCGCACTTCCTCTACCCGTTCGCCGAGCACCTGCTCACCGCGCGCCCCGTGCTCTTCGCGGACCCCACGCTCGACCTCCTCGCCGCGTTCGCGCTCGAGCTCGCGTGCATCTGGGCGGGCGTCTACGCGTACCACCGCGTCTCCGGCGTCCCGATGCGCCGTCACCTCCACGGCCGCGCGGCCGCCGGCGGCGCGTACGCGCTCGCCGCCCTCGTCATCACCCCACCCACCCTGCAAGTGTCGTACCACTTCGTCTTCAGCGTCGCCGCCGTCGGCGTCGTCGGCCTCGTCCAACCGCTGAAGCGCCGCCTCCCCGACGCGCCGACGGCGCTCGTCACGGGCCTCGCCGCCGTCACGGCCGCCGGCGTCGGCTACACCCTCGCCTACCTCCTCCTGTAGCGCCATCGCCCGGTGCTTTTGTATCACCCCGGAGCGAACCCCGAGTGAATGAGAGACGAGCGGCGACTCGGGCGCGTCCTCGAAACGGAGCGGACGAACGCGGCACTCGGCTGGGCGCTCCTCGCCCTCGTCGCGGGCGTCGCGCTCGCGAGCGTCGTCGACGGCGATTTCGCGTGGGCGGCGTTCTGTACGGGCGTCGCCGCCCTCGCGGTCGTCCCCCCCGTCGTCTACCGCGCCCCGCGCGTGATGCTCCCGTGGGAGGTGTTGCTCGTCGCGTTCCTCCCCGTCCTCGGCCACGCCCTCGCGACGTGGTGGCTCACCACCGCGCTCGCCACCTACCTCTCTGTCGCCGCGCTCGCGCTCGTCGCCGTCGTCGAGCTCGACGTCTTCACGAGCGTCCGCATGACCGACGGCGTCGCCGGGTTCGTCGTCGTCGTCACCACGATGGCCGTCGCGGGCCTGTGGGCCGTCGTCCAGTGGCTCAGCGACATCTACCTGCACACGACGCTCGTCTACGTCTCACGCCCCATCACGCCCGCCGTCGACGCCGCCTCCCTCGACGCACTCATGTGGGACTTCATCGCCGCGACCGTCTGCGGCGTCGCGGGGGCCGCCCTCTTCGTCCTCTACTTCCGCCGGCGCGTCCGCGCCGAGGACCGCCTCGCGGAGGAGGTGCTCCCATGAGGATTCGGGAGCGCCTCGGCGTCTCGAAGCGCCGCCAGCGGCAACTCGTGCACGTCCTCCAGCTGTGCCTCGTCGGCTTCTGCTTCGTCGGCCTCTACGAGGGCCAACCCGGCGTCGTCGTGAACGCCGCCGTCGGCCTCGGCGTCTCCTCTCTCCCCGCGATCCTCGAACGCGACTACGGCGTCCCCATGGACCCCGCGCTCGTCCTCTGGGTGACGCTCGCCGTCTTCCTCCACGCCCTCGGCACCGTCGGCGTCCCCGGCACCGGCTCGTTCTACAAGAACGTCTGGTGGTGGGACCACCTCACGCACACGCTCTCCTCCTCCGTCGTCGCCGCCGTCGGCTACGCCGCCGTCCGCGCCATCGACGAACACACCGAGCACGTCGACTTCCCGCCGCCGTTCCTCTTCGTGCTCCTCTTCGTCATCACGCTCGCCTTCGGCGTCTTCTGGGAGGTCATCGAGTTCGCCATCTCCGAAGTCGCCGCGCTCGCCGGTGTCACCAGCGTCCTCACCCAGTACGGCGTCACCGACACGATGCTCGACCTCGTCTTCGACACCGCCGGCGCGCTCGTCGTCGCCGTCTGGGGCACCGCCTACCTCTCCGGGGTCGTCGACGTCCTCGCCGAGCGCCTCGAAGCGCGCGACGGCGAGTGACGCGTTTGCCGCGCTTCGCCCTCCCGCGCTCGCGCCTCGCTTTCGCCGTGCGGGCGACTCGTGGGTCGCCCGCACGGACACGCGGACCCCCCGGTTCCGCATGGCTCAGCGCTCGCCGTCCCGTTGACCCTCGCTTCGCTCGGTTCCACGTGCCCGGCGACCACCTTTAACAGAGCGCCCGGTGAACGGGTAGGTATGGTCTACAAGAAGATCGACCTCGTCGGCACCAGCACGGAGAGCTTCGAGGACGCCGTCGACGACGCGCTCGACCGCGCCGATGAGACGCTCGACAACGTCTCGTGGGCGGAAGTCGTCGAACAGCGCGTCGGCATCGAGGGCCGCGACGAACGACAGTATCAGGTGGAAGTCGAAGTCGCCTTCGGCCTCGGCGACAGCGAGGACTGACGCGCCCCCTTCTCGTCGGCCCTCGCCGTCGTTCGGCCCGACGGTTACTCGCGGCTCACGCCGCTCGCCCCATCGCGGCGCCCTTCGGTTACCGCGTTACTCGCGGGTCGCTCCCGCTCCCCGCTCGTGTTCTCGTCGGCCCTCGCTGTCGCTCGGCCCGACGGTTACTCGAACCCGCGGCCGCCGCTCACGTAGTCGCGGCCCGTCGGCGGCTCCTGCTCGACGTCGCCCTCGAGAACCGGCAGGTCGAGGAGGCGGTAGTAGGCGCGGTAGGCGCGCGAGACCGCGCTCGTGACGGCGCGCACCGCGTCGTCGAAGTCCTCGGGGGCGAAGCGCCCGTCCGGGAAGAGGCGACGGTGGAAGTAGAACTCGCTGAGCGCGCCGTGTCGCGTGTAGTGGGGTTCGTAGGTGACGGCGCTCGTGTCGCACTCCGCCTCGAGTTCCTCGATGGCTTCGCGCATCCCGTCCGCTTCGTCGAGGGCGGCGCGCGCGGCGACGCGCGACTCGGGCTCGTCGCCGTCCTCGTAGGCGACGTCGCGCGACGCGTACTCCTCGACGTCCGCCTCCCCGAGTTCGAACGTGAGCGCCTGCACGGGCGCGTGATGCGACGTGACGTAGAGGTACTCGGCGCTCTCCGGGCCGTAGACCAAGTATGGCTCGTCGTCCGCCGTCGTGAACCGGTAGCCGCGACAGGTCGTGCCGTGGCGGTCCGTGAACGACTCCAAGGTGCCGTCGTGCGTGTGGCGGGCGGCCTCGGCGTAGCCGGCGACGGTGCCGAGGGCGGCCGCTCGCGACGTGGGCATACCGCGAGAAGGGAGGGGACGCCTAAATCAGGTCCGGAAGGACTCGCCACAGCCGCACTCGGCCTCGACGTTCGGGTTCTCGACGTTGAAACCGGCGGCCTGCAGGCCGTTCTCGTAGTCGAGCTTGCTGCCGGCGATGTACTTCTCGCTGGAGGGGTCGACGAAGACGCGGAGGCCGTGGGCCTCGACGATGGTGTCGTCGTCCTCGGGGGCGTCGTCGAAGCGCATCCCGTAGGAGAGGCCGGCACAGCCCCCCTGCTGGACGAAGAGGCGCAGGCCCGCGACGTCCGTGTCCAGTTCCTCGCTCTCCAGTAGGGCGAGCGCCTGCTCGGCGGCGTCCTCGGTGACGGTGACCGTCCGGGTCTCCGCGCCACCGTCGGCGGTCGTGCTCATGGTCGGAACCACGTCGCCCAGAGGGTTAACTGTGGCGTCGGTTCACGCGCCCGCCGGTTCCTGTGAGACGGCGCTCAGAACGGCGCCGGACCGCCGGCACCGGCGAGGAGGACGGCGACCTCCGCGAGCGCGAACGCGGTGTAGGCGAGCGCGGGCGCGAGGAGCGAGTCGCTTCGCTCGTAGGCGACGGCGGCGACGGCGAGCACGCAGACGCGGGCGAGGACGTACGCGCCGGCCACGAGCGAGGCGAGCAGGTGGAGTGCCGACGCGCCGACCGCCGCCGCGAGGACCGCGAGGAGGCCCGCGGTGAGCGCACGCGCGCGCTCGTCGTCGAGGCGCGCGTTCGCGAGGGACCCGAGGACGGCGAGGACAGCGAGGACGACGGCGGCGGCGAGGCGGCCGAGGTCGGGCACGAGCGCGAACCCGCCGGTGTCGCTCACGACCGCGACGCCGGCGAGGAGCGTCGTCGCCGCGACCGCTTCGCGTGCGTCGAGCGCCACGCGGAGCGGCGTCTGGACGAGGAGCTGACAGACGAGGAGGAGGGCGGGGACGCTGACGAGCAGGCCGAGTCCCGCGACGGCGAGTATCGGCACGAGCGCGTCCGTCGCCCCGTAATGCGCCTTCGCGAGCGCGCCGTACGGCACGGAGACGACGCGAGCGAGCGCGGCGGTCGCACCGACGAGCGCGACGGGACCGACGAGGGCGAGCGCCACGGCCGAGGCGTCGTCCCGTGACGGCCACCGCAGGCCGACGTCGACGGGGCGGGACGCGGCGTATCCGGCGGCGAGGAGCGCGACGCCGCCGACGAACAGCGCGGTCGAGAGAAGCCCGCGAGCGAGGAGACCGATGCCGGGCACGGCGGCGGCGAGCGCGTGCGCCGTCGCGCGGACGACGCGCTCCCACGCGAGGACGCCGGCGAGGAGGGCGACGGCGACGGCGGTCTGCCGGGCGGCGGCACGGTCGGGGAGGGCACGGACGAGTGCGTAGAGGGACACGCCGGCCGTTCGACGCCCGAGTAGTAAAGGCTGGAGGCTCAGTCGTCGTCGAAGCGGACGTCGACGCTTCGCTCGTGGGCTTCGAGGCCCTCCGCGTCCGCGAGCGTCGTGACGGTGTCGCGGAGGTCGGCGAGCGCGCCCTCATCGAGGCGCTGGACGGTGCTCGCGCGGAGGAAAGTGTCGACAGAGAGGCCGCCCTGTACCTTCGCGCCGGCGTTCGTCGGGAGGACGTGGTTCGTCCCGGTCGCGTAGTCGCCGGCGGCGACGGGCGTGTACGGCCCGAGGAAGACGCTCCCCGCGTTGTCGATTCGCTCGAGGATCGCCTCGTCGTCGGCGGCCTGAACGGAGAGGTGCTCGGCGGCGTACTCCTCGGCGAACAGCACGGCCTCGCTCATCGAGCGCGCGTGGAAGACGCCGCTCGCGTCCGAGTCGAGCGCGGCCTCGATGACGTCCGCGCGCTCGCGGCCCGCGAGACCCGCCGCGACGGCGTCGCAGATGGCGTCGGCGGTCGCCTCGTCGTCCGTCACGGCGACGACGGAGGCGTTCGGGTCGTGCTCGGCCTGCGCGAGCAGGTCGGCGGCGACGAACTCGGGCGTGCAGGTGTCGTCGGCGACGACGCAGACCTCGGAGGGGCCCGCCAAGAAGTCGATTTCGACGTCGCCGCGCACCTCGGCCTTCGCGGCGGTCACCCACTTGTTCCCGGGGCCGACGACGAGTTGGGTTCGGTCGACCGTCTCCGTGCCGTACGCGAGCGCGGCGATGGCCTGCGCGCCGCCGGCGGCGTACACGCGGTCCGCGCCCGCGGCGTGGCAGGCGGCGAGCGTCACGGGGTTCAGCTCCTCCGCGGGTGGGGTCGCGACCGCGACCTGCTCGACGCCCGCGACCGTCGCCGGGACGACGGTCATCACGACGCTGGAGGGGTAGGTGGCGGCCCCGCCCGGGACGTACGCGCCGACGCGCTCGACGGGCCGGAACCGCCTCCCCAATTCGCGGCCGTCGAACTCGCGCGTCCAGTCCTCGGGGAGCTGGGCCTCGTGGAACGCCCGGACGTTCTCGACGGCGGTCTCGATGGCGTCGCGCACGTCGTCGTCGATCTCGTCGTAGGCGCGCTCGGCCTGATCGCTCACGTCGAGGTTCCCGACCTCGACGCCGTCGAACTCGCTCGCGAACTCGCGGAGCGCGGCGTCGCCCTCCTCGCGGACGCGCGAGACGATGTCGCGGACGTCGTCGCGGACGGCGTCGATGCCGGCGTCGCGCTCGAAGAGCGCGCGTCGACGCGCCGGACCGAGGTCCGCGAGCGCCGCTGGCTCGATAGGCATACTCGATACGTCGGGAGCGTCGCGGTAAACCGTTACGCTAAGCGGGGCGGCGAAATGCGAGCCCGTACATCCGCCCGGCGTCCTCGCTCTCGACGTCGGCGTCGAGTCGGGCGACGTCCTCGCGCAGGCCGGCGGCGACGCCGCCGTCGAGCGCGCGCGCGGCGTCGCGCGCCGCGCCGAGGTGCGCCCGAACGTGCTGGCTCGTCCACGGCACCGGCTCCAGGAGCGTGCGCTCGCGCTCGAACGCCCACCCCCAGCCCTCGCAGAGCCGTCGCAGGTGGCGCGCCGGGTAGAACGTCAGCGCCGCCTCACCGAACGCGAGTTCGTGGGCGGCGTTCTCGACGGCGACGACGTCGCGCATCCGCGCGCCCGTTGGGAGCGGGTCGTAGTCGTTCACGAGGAGGCGCGCGCCGGGCGCGGCGACGCGCGCGAACTCGGCGAGCACGGCGTCGAGCGCGGCGGGCGCGAGCACGTTACAGAGACCGTGCGCCGTCACGAGGTCCACCGAGTCGGCGGGGAGCGGCGTCGCGCACAGGTCGGCCTCCAGAACCGCGGCGCGCTCGTCGACGCCGACGCGCTCGCGCGTCGTTCGGGCGTGCGCGGCGTCGTCCGTGATGGCGTAGACGCGCTCGGCGCCGGCGTCGAGCAGGCCGACGGTGGTGTTGCCGACGCCCGCGCCCGCCTCCAGACAGACCGCACCCGAAACGGGCTGGTCGGCGAGCGCCGCGCGCACCGTCGAGGGCACCATCTAGTGGTGGAGTTGCTCGGGGACCGGGCTGTCCTCGTGGCGGAGTCGCTCGACGAGCGAGCGCTGGGCGGCGTCGTCCATCCCGTCGTAGTTCCGGGCGGCCGCCAGCACCATCGCGACGAGCTTCGGGTCACCGGGGTTGATGACGCTCGTCAGCCCCTGCGAGGCCGCGAAGTCGAATCGCTCCTCGATTTCGGCGGGCGTGTCCACCGGCTCGTACCAGTTCGAGAACGGCCGGTCGTGCTCGGGGCGGTTGTCCCACGGCCCGCGCGCGAACGCCTTGATGCCGAGCGTTCCGATGTCCTCCTCAGCGGCGCGCTCGAGCACGCCCGCGTAGTCGTGCTCGTCGTCGTCCTTCCCGACGACGACGGAGTTCATCGGGAACATCAGCGTCTCGAGGTCGTCGATGCGCTCGACGGCGTCGAGGATGAGTCCGGGGTCGGCGTGGCTCGTCAGCCCGATGTGGTCGATGAGCCCCTCCGCCTTCGCGTCGCGGATCGCCGCGAGCGCGCCGTCCTCGCTCGTTATCTCCTCGAGTTCGTGCTCGTACTCGAGGCCGTGGACCTGATAGAGGTCGATGGTCTCGACACCGAGGCGGTCGAGCGAGCGCTCGAGCTTGCGGCGCGCGCCCTCGTAGTCGCGCTCCTGTGTCTTGCAGCCGAGGAAGATCTCATCGCGGTGCTGGCGGAGCTTCGGGCCGAGCTTGAGTTCGGCGTCGCCGTACGTCGGCGCGACGTCGAAGTGGTTGACGCCGGCGTCGAGCACGTGCTCGACCATCTGGTTCGCGCCCTCCTGTTCGAGCCAGTTCAGCGCGATCGCGCCGAACGTCATCACGGTGCTGTCGTGGCCGGTCCCGCCGAGCGGACGAGTCTCCATAGCGGGATGACGTGCAGGACCGTTATAAATATGGCCGGACGAGTCCCGCCGACCGAGGGCCGGCGTCCGGCCGCTACATTATTCCGACAGCCGCGTGCCCACGCGAACATGGAAGGGCCACACGAACCAGAACGGAGCGGAACGAACGAGGCGGGTGAATCGCCGACGCAGGTAGGGCACCCGGCGGACGCCGAGGCGGAGGCGTCCGTCACCGAGGAGGGGACCGAGCTCGAACGCTCCATCGGCCTCGTCGGCGGCGTCGCCATCGGCGTCGGGACGATGATCGGCGCCGGCATCTTCGTCTTCCCCGGGCTCGCCGCCGGTCAAGCGGGCCCGGCGGCCGCCGGCTCGTTCGCCATCGGCGCCGTCATCGCCCTCCTCGTGGCGCTTCCCGCGTCCGAGCTCGCCACCGCGATGCCGAAATCCGGCGGGGGCTACTACTTCATCTCGCGCGCGCTCGGCGCGCTCCCCGGCGCGGTGGTCGGCATCAGCATCTGGCTCGGCCTCGTCTTCGCGACCGCGTTCTACCTCGTCGGCTTCGGGAACTACGCCGCCGAGCTGCTCGTGCAGGCCGGCATCGGGGCCTCCATCGGCGGCCTCGGCGTCGTCACACCGCTCGCGCTCGTCTTCGGCGTGCTCCTCACCGGTCTCAACCTCTTCGGTACCGAGAACGCCGCGAAGCTCCAGAACTACGTCGTCGGCCTCCTCCTCACCATCCTCGTCCTCTTCCTCGGCTACGGTGGCCTCGACGCCGTCGGCGTCTTCGGGCGCGCCACCACCCCGGAGACGTTCCTTCCGTTCGGCGTCGCGCCCGTCTTCACGACGGCCGCGCTCGTCTTCACCTCCTACCTCGGCTTCGCGCAGGTCGCCACCGTCGCCGGCGACATCAAGAACCCCGGGCGGAACCTCCCGCTCGCGATGGTCGGGAGCGTCCTCATCGTCGGCGTCCTCTACGTCGGCACCATCTTCGTCGCGACGAGCGCGATGGGGTCGCTCGCGCTCGGACGCGCCGGCGAGACCGCCATCGTCGACGTCGCGGCCGAACTGTTCGGCGTCGCGGGCGTCTTCGCCATCCTCGTCGCCGGCCTCCTCGCCACCGTCTCCTCCGCGAACGCCTCCATCCTCTCCACCTCGCGCGCGGTGTTCGCCGTCAGCAAGGACGCGCTCATCCCCCAGCAGGCCAGCCGCATGAACCTCAAGTACGGGACGCCACACGTCGCGCTCGCGATGGCTGGCGGGCCCGTCCTCGTCCTCGTCGCGCTCGGCGAAACCGAGGTGCTCGCCGAAGTCGCGTCCTTCCTCCACCTCATCATGTACGGCCTGATGTGCGTCGCGCTCATCGCGCTGCGCCGCGACGAACCCGAGTGGTACGACCCGGACTTCCGCGTGCCCGCCTACCGCGTCGTCGCCGGCCTCGGCGCGCTCGCGAGCTTCGGGCTCATCTTCTTCATGCAGCGCGCCTCCCAGATCATCGGCCTCGTGGTCATGGTCGCGGCCGCCGGATGGTACAAGTACTACGCGAGCGACGTCAGCCTCAAAGGGGTGCTCTAAGCGATGACTCAGACCACAGACGACCTCGCGATCCGCGAACCGCCGAAGGTGCTCGTGCCCGTCGAAGTGCTCGAGGGCGAATCCGTCTCGGAGTCGCTCGCCGCGTTCCTCGCGCCCGCCGACGTGGTCGTGCTCGGCTACCACGTCCTCCCGGAGCAAACACCGACCGAACAGGCGAGCATGCAGTTCGAGGAGCGCGCACAGACCGCCGTCGATGACCTCGCCGCCGTCTTCCGCGACGTCGGCGTCACCGTCGAGACGCGCGTCGCGTTCACGCACGACCGCGACCAGACCGTCGAGCGCGTCGCCGCCGACGTCGGTGCGACCGCCGTCCTCCTCCCGAACCCCGTCGGCGACGTCTCGGACGTCCTCGTCCCGATCCGCGGCGTCGTCGACCGCGAGCGCCTCGCCGACCTCGTCGCTACCCTCCTCGCGGACGGCGACGGCGAAGTGACGCTCTGGGGGCTCGGGAGCGACGAGTACGACGCCGAGGCCGCCGTCGAGGCCGCACGCGAGAGCCTCGCCGAGCGCGGCCTCGACACCGCCCGCATCACCACCGAGACGAGTCCCGCCGACTCGCCGGTCCACGACATCGTCTCGCGCTCGGCCGACTTCGACGTCATCGTCATGGGCGCGGGCGAGGGGTCGCTCTGGTCCGTGCTCTTCGGCGGGGAGTCCGAGCGCGTCGCCGAGGGCGCCGTCGCGCCCGTGCTCGTCGTGCGCGACCGAGAAGCCGTAGGCGACTAGCGATGTAGAGCTTCCGCTGCGAAGAGGGGCGACACACGGCGACGAGCGCTCGCGGAGCGACGGCTCACAGGAGAGTCGTATGTTCTGCCCGGAACACTAACGACCGGCCTCATCCCTGGGCTGCGTGCCGTGTCGGCCGGGAAACCCTCGTGCCGGGCAGGATCGGCGCGGGGTCAGTTGGTCCCGCGCGAGACGTGACGTGTCTCGGCCGGAGGATCGCTGATCCTCGGGGTCGGCGGCTGACGCCGCCTCATCGGCGTTCCGTGAGGTCCGCCGGCTGTCGCGTGCCCGGGTTCTCCGCGCGTCATCGCGCCCGGAGTGGGTGTGCTCGGGCGGGGACTAAAGGCACGCAGCGCACGGTACGGCGGCCACGCGCTTGAGGGCTACGCTATGCGACGTCGCCCGCGCTCTCGCTCTCGGCCGCGTCCTCGCGGAGCTGATAAACCTGCTCGCGGGTGGCACAGACCCCGCAGACGCATTCGGCGAGGCCGACCTCCGCGAGTTCGGCGAGCGCGTCGCGCGCTTCGTCCTCGTCGATACGCGCTTCGCTCGCGACTTCGGCGGGGGAGAGTGGCCCCCGGTTGTCGAGGACCACGCGGGCGAGCTTCGCGTGGCACGAGAGGGTGACGGTACCGCTCATACCGCGACCTTACCGATGCCTGCCAAAAACCCTTGCCTTACCGGCGAGGACGGCGTCTGTCGACCGGCTACGCCGCGTTCTCCGTCCCCCGTGCGGCGTACCGGTAGAGGGCGGGGCCGCCGAGGCCGATACCGAAGAGGACCGCCCAGAGGACGAGGTCGCTGTCGGTGAGTTGGGCGGCGACGAGCCACGCGCCGACGGCGAGCGCGACGCAGACGGCGGTGACGAGCGAATCTCGCTCCATACCGCGACGTGACGGGGGAGGCCCGTAACTCCCACGCTCGCGCTCTCGGCCGGCGAGGCGACCGGACCCGAGCGCACAGCGGGCGGGGGCGCGAGCGACACACGCGAAGTAGACGTTCGTCCACGGTCGCGCGCCGGCACAAAGGTTGATAGTCATTGGCACACAATGATACGGTATGCCACAGACGCAGCTCGACGTCGACCGGTACGTCCCGAGCGAGTACCTCAAGCGCCAGCTGCTCTCCGGGGACATCGAGACGCTGACGCTCCACGAGCGCGTCGCCGACCCCGGGGACACCTTCGAGGTACACGGCGCGACCTTCGAGATAACCGCCGTAGAAGTACGTGACGCGGCCGACCTCGACGTCCCCGACGAGGACGGGAACGCCGTCGTCCACTTCTTCGAGCGCGTGGCGTAGGGCCCTAGAGCCAGCCGTCGCGCGCGAGCAGCTCGCCGTTCAGCACGGACGCGCCCGCCGCACCGCGAATCGTGTTGTGCGCGAGGCAGTTGTACTGGATACCGGCCGGCGTCTCCTGCACGCCGCCCGCCGCCACCGCCATCCCGTCGCCGAGGAACCGGTCGAGGCGAGGCTGCGGTCGGTCCGGCTCGTCGAACGTCTCGATGAGCGGGTCGGGCGCCGAGTGGAGCTCCTGCGACGGGTAGGCTTCGAAGGCCTCGTAGATGTCGGCGATGGTCGGGTTCTCCGAGAGCTCCGCCCAGACGTTCTCGAGGTGGCCGTCGAGCGTCGCGACGCGGTTACACGACGCGGAGACGTCGACGTCGTGCCACCGGATCTCGCTCCCGTCGAACTCGCCGAGGAGCTTGCGGCTCTCCGTCTCCATCTTCTCCTCCTCGCCGCCGATGTAGGGGATGACGTTGTCGAGGATCTCCATCGACGTCACGCCCGAGTAGCCCGCACCCGAGACCGCCTGGAGCGTCGAGACGTGGACGCGCTCGAGGCCGAAGTCGGTGAGCGCCGCCAGCGTCGGGACCATCGTGATCGTCGAGCAGTTCGGGTTCTTCACGAGCGCGCCGTCCCATCCCCGATTATCGCGCTGGACCTCGATGAGGTCGAGGTGCTCGGCGTTCACCTCGGGGATGACGAGCGGCACGTCCTCGGCGGCGCGCTCGTTCGAGGAGTTCGAGGAGACGACGTAGCCCGCCTCACAGAAGCCGTGCTCGACGCGTTCGGCGACCGAAGAGGGGAGCGAGGAGAAGACGAGGTCGACGTCGTTCGGGATGGCGTCCGGGTCCGTCTCGACGACCTCGACGTCCCGAACGGCCTCCGGAATCGGCGTGTCGACGCGCCACTTCGCGGCCTCGTGATACGGCTTCCCGGCCGAGGAACTGGAGGCGGTCAGTGCGGCGATGTCGAACTCCGGATGCTCGGAGAGCAGTTGGATGAAACGCTGGCCGACGGCACCAGTCGCTCCGAGTACGGCTACGCGAGTCATTACCTCGCCACAGGTGCGAGGAGGACAAAGTGGCTTCGGTTCGGGCGCTAGTTGCGCTTGTGCGTGATGTAGCCCGCGATGCGGTTGCGGACTTCCTTCGACTCGATGTTCGTGAGCTCCTGAACGGCCTCCTTGTTGTGCTCGAAGTCCTTGCGGCTGAAGGCGTCCGGGTAGCGTTCGAGGAGGATGTTCCCCGTCTTCTTGACGTAGTCGGGCTTGATGGCCATGGGTGCGCGTTCGGCCGGTGGGCGTTAAAACGTTCTGTATTGGACCCGCCCGCGCGCACGCCGCGTCAGCCCGAGAGCGCGCGGAGGCGCTCGAACGCCTCGCGCTCGCGCGGCCCGCCACAGCGCTCGCAGACCGACTCGAAGTAGTCGAGGCGCTCGCGGAGCACCTCGGTGTCGTAACCCGGGACATCGAGACGCGACGCCGCCACCGTCGCCTCGATCACCGCCGCGTACCCCCGGTTCGTCGTCGGCACCGCCTCGCGCACCACGCGCGATTCGACCGGCGAGAGCGCCCACGTCGCGACCCGCGTCCCCTCGCGCTCCTCGACGCCCGTCCGCTCGACGTCCACGCGCGCCCACGCCGCCGCCCCCGGGAGGACGGGTTCCTCGCGCTCGACCACGGAGAGCGCCGCCTCGACGAACGTCACGGCGTCGTCCACGAACTGGACGTACCCCCCGCCGCGCTCACGGAAGTTCCGCCACGTCCGCGTCCGCCCGAACGTCCGCGCGGTGGCCGGCGCGGTGCTCGCGGGTCGTCCCTCCCCGCTCGCTCTGTCTGCGCCTTCACTTCGCTCAGGCGCATGGACCCCCAGCGCGGCGAGGTTCCACAGCCCGTTCGGCCCCCGGGTCGTCACCACCGTCTCGGTCACGCCGCGCAGGGGGGTCGGCCACTCGCTCACACCGACACCCCGCGTTCGAGCGCGACGAAGAGCCCCGCCGCGACCGCGTCCGCCGTCGTCCCCGGGTTCCACCCCCTCGCGACGAGCTCGTCCCCGAACGCGCTCACCGCCTCGCGACTCGCGCCGGATTCGTGGAGGTCGCGGGCGCGCTCGCGCACCTCGAACGCGGCCTCGAGGCCGTGCTGTTTCGCGAGGAGCGTGTCGAGGCCCTCGCCCAACAGCGCGAGGAAGACGTCCGCCGTCCGCTCAAGTATCGGTCCCTCGCCGGCCGCGATGCGCTCGGCGGCGTCGAAGGAGCGCGCGAACCCCCCGCACCACTCCGCCGCGTTCCCGTCGCCGAGTTCGGCGAGCGAGTCGGGGTCGCCGCGCAGCGTCGCGACGCCGTCGTCGGGCGCGCCCGCCGCGAGGACGTCCGCGAGCGTCGTCCCCCGGGATTCGAGGGCGGGAATCGCGTCCGCGCCCCGCCGCACGTCGAGGGCGGCCATCTCCTCGGGCGGGTCGGAGACGGCGACGTCGGCGTGCTCGAACGCCCGGTAGAAGCCCGCCGCGTCCGCGACGGTGGTGTCCGCGACCACGTCCGCGACGCCCTCGGGCGTACAGTCGTCGCGTGCCGCCGCGCGAACGAGCGGGACGAGCAGGAGCAGACAGCCGAACTGGGTGTTTCGCCCGTGCTCGGCCATCCCCGCGACCGCGTCCTCGAACGCCTCGCCCACCGGCGCACCGGCTGCAGCGCGTTCGAGCCCGGGGCGCGCGCCGACCGCGCCCGCGAGGAAGTGCTCGAAGCGCAGGTCGGCGACGTCGCGCTCGCGGTCGACGTTCCCGGGCTTCGGCGTTCCAGCGACCTCCAAGAGGAGCGCGAGCTCGGCGTTCGCGGCCGGGCTACGCGGCATCGAACCACTCCACGACGGCGTCGCGGACCCGCGCCCGCACTCGCGGGTTGTCGCTCGGGCGGCCGATGGAGACGGCGTCCGCGCCGTACGCGAGGTACTCGCGCGTCGTCTCGCGGTCGCGCACGCCGTTGTTCGCGATGATGAAGCCGCCGAAGGCGTCCCGAACACCCGCGACAACCCCCTCGGAGTCCATCGCGTCGACGTGGAGGACGGACGCGCCCGCGTCCTCGAGGGCGCGCGCGAGGTCGGGGAGGTCGACGTCCGGCACGTCGGCGCGGACCTTCACGCTCGTGGTCGCGCCCGCGTCGCTCGCCGCCGAGACGATGTCGCAGAGGCGCTCCGTGTCCCGGAGGAGCGTCTCGCCCGCGCCCGCCGCGCACATCTCGGACTGCCGGCAGTGCGCGTTCACCTCGCAGAGCGCGCCGCGGTCGGCGCAGACCTCGGCGACCGGGCGGACGGGCGCGGGCGTCGTCGCGCGGACGTTCACGCCCGCCTCGAGCGGCGCGTCCGCGAGCGCGTCCAGTTCGTCGGCGACGAACGCCACGGGGTCGGCGGGCAGGAACTCGTCGCGGTTGCGGTCGGCGACCATCCGCTCGGCCGCGTTCCGCGTCGGGTCGTCGAGCGCGACGCCACCCAAGAATGCGAGGCCGACGTCGCCGCTCGCCTCGCGCGCCCACGCCGCGTCCGACTGCCCGGAGAGGCTCGCGAGCGCGACGCGGGGGCGGAAGTCGACGCTCATCGTGCGGCCTCCAGCGCCGCCGCGCACGCCTCCGCGACGCGCGCGGCGTCCGCGTCGTCGTCCATCCGCGTGTCAGTCCGAACGACGGGGCGGTCGAGCGACGTCGAGTCCGCCGTGTCGAGGACGAACGCGTCCGCGAACTCGTAGGCCGCCGCGACGCCCGCCGTGCTCGGCTCGCGCCCCGTCGCGCGCATCAGGTCGTCCGCCGGCCCGCTGAACACCTCGTCCTCGACGAACGGCGAGACGGCGACCACCGTCGTCTCGCGCAGCGCCTCGCGCACCCCGTCGAGGGCGAGCATCGGCCCGAGGCTCGTCACGGGGTTCGACGGGCCGACGATCACGTCCTCCGAGAGGGCGTCGAGCACGGCATCGGTGGGCTCGGCGTCGCTCGCACCGCGAAACTCCACGTCCTCGATGTCGACGTCCCCGCGCCGTCCCACCCAGAACTCCTGGAAGTGCATCACGCCCTCGGGCGTGTGGACGACTGTCGCGACGGGGTCGTCGCTCATCGGCAGGAGGTCGACGGTCAGGTCGAAGGCGTCCGCGAGCGTGCGCGTCACCTCGGTGAGCGTGCGCCCCTCGTCGAGGAGGCTCGTCCGGAGGACGTGGACGGCGCGGTCCCGGTCGCCGATGGTCATGAACTCGCGCGCCGCCGAGAACCGCCGCCAGCGCGCGATGTCGCGGCCCGCCGTCTGCGCCTCGGCGTCGAGATACCGAGGGCCATCGTCGAGGCCCGCGCGGTCAGCGAGGCGCTCCAGCTCGTCGTGCGTCTCGTGTGTGTCGTCGTCGATACCCCACCAGAACTCCCGGTCGAGGACGCCGCCCTGCTCGAAGAGCACCGTATCGACGTCCGGGCAGACGAGCGAGCCGCCGAGCTCGACGTCGTCGCCCGTGTTCCCGACGACGGTGGTGTCGGCGGGGTCGAAGACGTCGGCGGCGCCCGCGAGGAGCTTCGGGGTTCCGGTCCCCCCGGAGAGGAACGTCGGCATATCCCGAGAAACGACCGCAGACGTGTAAACGCTTACCGTCCCGGCGCTAGTTCGTGGCGGTCTCTGCGGTGGTGTTCGCCCGGGCCGCGTCGAGCCACGGCGGCGTCGGGTCGGTCGAGCCGACGTCCGTGTAGCGCATCGTCACGTCGACCGATCTCTGCGACGCGTTCACGGTGTAGTGGACGCGCTTCACGAGGCCGTCCGGGCGGACGTCGAAGCGCGCGGTGGCGTTCGCGCTCGCCTCCGCCGAGAGCCCGCCGACCGTGCCCGAGGCGTCCGCGCCGGCGGACGCGTTCACGTGCGCGACGTACGTGTGGACCGTCTCGCCGTCGAGGGTGCTCGTCCCCTCGTAGGTGACGTTCGCGCGCTCGGTGAGGTTCTCGGCGCCGAGGCGACTGAACTGCGTCGCGTCGACGTCGAACGCGCTCCCCTGCCGGTAGAGCACGCCCGTCGAGGAGTTGATGCGCGTGTACGCCGTGCCGTTCCCGTCCGCGTAGACGGTGGCGTCACCGAAGGCGCTCGACGTCGAGAGCGCGTACGCCCCCGAATCGAGGTCGACCTTCGCGGTGAGGTCCTGCGTCGTCGACGTCGTCTCGGCCGACGACGCGTTCACCGTGAGATGATACGTGAAGCTCCCCGCTTCCTCGAGGGCGCTCGCGTGCTGTGCCTCCATCTGCGAGCCGTTCACCGGCGTCTCGTACGGTTGGCCGCCTCCGCCCGACATCGCGCTACAGCCCGCGAGGGCGACGAGCGCGACGACGGCGAGCGCGGCGAGCGCGTTCTTCTGCACACTCCCCCTCGGTGGGGCGACGGGTAGTAGCTGACGGCTTCCGCGCGCGTCGAGCCCCCGGCCGTTTTTGTAGGGGCGCGCGCCAACGTCGCGTATGACGACCATCAAGGACAGCGTCCACGACCACATCGAGGTGACGGGCGTCGCCGACGCCCTCCTCGACACGCCGCCCGTCCAGCGCCTGCGGCGAATCCACCAGCTCGGCACCGCGAACCTCGTCTACCCCTCCGCGAACCACACGCGCTTCGAGCACAGCCTCGGCGTCTACCACCTCGCCTGCGAGGCGCTCGACGGCCTCGGCGAGGACGGGACGCGCGCGAAGCGCACGCGCGCCGCCGCCCTCCTCCACGACGTCGGCCACGGCCCGTTCAGCCACACCATCGAGGACCTCATCCACGAGCACACCGGGAAGTACCACGACGACGTCACCGACCTCCTCACCGACGGCGACGTCGCCCGCGTCCTCACCGAGCACGGCCTCGACCCCGAGCGCGTCGCCCGCATGGTTCGCGGCGAGGGCGAACTCGGGCAGGTCGTCGCGGGCGAACTCGACGTCGACCGGATGGACTACCTCGTGCGCGACGCTCACCACACCGGCGTCCCGTACGGCACCATCGACCACGGCCGCCTCGTGCGCGAGCTCACCATCCACGACGGCGAACTCGTCCTCGACGAGGGGAACGTCCAGACCGCCGAATCGCTCCTCCTCGCGCGCGCACTCATGAACCCCACCGTCTACAACCACCACGTCGCGCGCATCTCGAAGGCGATGCTCCGCCGGGCCGCCGAGCGCCTCCTCGAAGCGAGCGACACCACGCCGGGCGACCTCCGGCGGATGGACGACCCCGCGCTCCAAGTTGCGCTCCGCGAGTGCGACGCGAGCGCCGACTTCGCCCGCCGCCTCGACCGGCGCGACCTCTACAAGCGCGCCGTCTGGGCGGAGATGGCGGACGTCACCGGTGACGTCTTCGCGGACGACACCGTCCTCGACGCCGACGACGACGAGCTGCGCGACTACGAGCGCGAAATCGCCGACCGCGCGAGTGTCGACCGCGACGCCGTCCTCCTCGACGTCCAGTCGCGCCCCCGGATGCGCGAATCCGACTCGCGCGTCCTCGTCAACGGCGACGTCCGGCCGCTCGACGAGCAGTCAACGCTCGTCAGGGCCCTCCAGATGACGCAGCGCGAGCAGTGGCGCCTCGGCGTCTACGCGCCCGCCGACCACACCCAGTCGGTCGGTCGCGCCGCCGTCGACGTCCTCGGCCTCGACATCGACGGCGCGCTCGTCACCGAGACGACGCAGAGCCAGTACGCGCTCGACGACTTCGGGGAGAATTAAATCAATTCGCCCCCGAGTGTCGGTATGGAACTAGCGGGCACGATACTCGCGGGCCGCGACTTCGAGGCCGTCGAAGGGAGAGTCGTCGTCGAGGACGGTGAGATCGCCGCCCTCGAGGAGGCGAGCGTCGAGAGCGACGACATCGTCCTCCCGGCGTTCGTGAACGCGCACACCCACCTCGGGGACTCCATCGCGAAGGACGCCGGACGCGGCCTCTCACTCGAGGAGCTCGTCGCGCCGCCGGACGGCCTCAAGCACCGCCTCCTCCGGCAGGCCGACCGCGACGAACTCGTCGCGGGGATGCGTCGCTCCCTCCAGTACATGGCGGAGTCGGGCACGGCGGCGACGCTCGAGTTCCGCGAGGGCGGCGTCGCGGGCGTCGAGGCGCTCCGCGAGGCCGCCGCCGGCGTCGACGTCGACGCGTTCGTCCTCGGGCGCGACGACCCGGACGTCCTCGACGTGTCTGAGGGGTACGGCGCGAGCGGCGCGAACGACGCGGAGTTCTCGCGCGAGCGACGGGCCGCCCGCGACGCCGGGAAGTGCTTCGCCATCCACGCCGGCGAGGTCGACGACAGCGACATCCACCCCGCGCTCGACCTCGACCCCGACCTGCTCGTCCACATGGTGCACGCGGACGATGTCCACCTCGACCGCGTCGCGGACGCCGAGATCCCGGTCGCGGTCTGCCCGCGCTCGAACCTCGTGACGGACGTCGGCCTCCCGGACGTCCCCGAACTCCTCGAGCGAACCACCGTCGCGCTCGGCACGGACAACGTGATGCTGAACTCGCCGTCGATGTTCCGCGAGATGGCGTACACCGCGAAGACCTACGACGTGACCGCCGTCGAGGTGCTGCGGATGGCGACGACGGCGGGCGCGGAAATCGCCGGCCGGAACGACGGCCTCGTCGAGGCGGGTCGGGACGCGAACCTCCTCGTCCTCGACGGCGACTCGCACAACCTCGCGGGCTACCGGGACCCCGTGCGGGCGGCCGTCCGGCGCGCGAGTACCAGCGACGTGAAGCGCGTCGTCCACTCGACCTGAACGCGCCCGCGCGACCGGCGTTCGGCCTAGACGGGCCGGAGGTGCTCGCAGTCCCCGGCGTGGACGACGCGCTCCTCGCGTCCGGTGTCGACGACGAGCGCGCCGGCGTCCGTGACGTCCACCGCCTCACCCACGACCGTCTCCTCGGGAAGCGTGACGCGGACGCGGGTGTCGAGCGTCGCGGCGTGCGCGCGCCACGCCTCGCGCGTCGCCTCGGGGTCGCCCCGGAGCGCGTCGAAGCGCTCGAGTATCCGCTGGACGAGCACGCGGCGCTCGACGGCCTCGCCGAGCTCCACGAGGAGGCTCGTGGCGTCGTCCGGGAGCGCGTCCGCCGGGACGTTCGCGTTCAGCCCGAGGCCGGGGATCACCCACGCGACGCGCCCGGCTTCGCCCTCCATCTCGGTGAGGATGCCGGCGAGTTTCCGACCGCCGCGCGCGTAGGCGTCGTCGGGGACGAGCAGGTCGTTCGGCCACTTGATCGCGGCGTCGACCCCCGTCTCGCGGACGGCCGCGCAGGCCGCCGCGCTCATCGCCATCGTGACGAGGGTCGCGCGCGCCGGCGAGAGGTCCGGACGGCAGACGACGCTCAGCCAGACGCCGCCGGGCGGCGAGGACCACGCGCGCTCGAGGCGGCCGCGCCCCCCGGTCTGCTCGTCCGCGAGGACGACGACGTCGCTCGCGCCCGACGCCGCGAGCTCGCGCGCCCGGTCGTTCGTGCTCGCGATGCTGTCGTGGTACTCGACCTCGAAGGGCGCCTCGCAGCCGTACTCGACGGCGGGCCCGCCGTACTCCGGAATCGAGTCGAGGACGTAACCCGCCCCGTCGCTCTCGATGCCGAAGCCGGCGTCGCGGAGCGCTTCGACGTGCTTCCAGACGGCGGCCCGCGAGACGTCGAGCGCGTCGGCGAGCGCCGGCCCGGAGACGGGGCCGTCGGCGACGCGTTCGAGGACGGCGCGGCGCGTCTCGTTCATACCCGGGGTACGGAACCCAGCGATAAGAACGCCTCCCTCCGCGCGCTCTCTCGAGAGCGCGTTACTCGCGGATCGTTCCTCTCCGCTCGTGGTGTCGCGGCGCCCTTCGGTTGCCGCGTTACTCGCGGGTCGTCCCTCCCCGCTCGTCTTTCCGCGCTCCTGACGTCGCGCGTTACTCCACCACGACGAGGACGTCGCCCATGTCGACGCTGTCGCCCTCCTCGACGGCGACCTGCGAGACGGTGCCGCCGTGGGAGGCGACGACGTCGTTCTCCATCTTCATCGCCTCGAGGACGACGAGGACGTCGCCGGGTTCGACGACGTCGCCTTCCTCGACGTCGACGGAGAGGATGGTGCCCTGCATCTCCGCTTCGA
Source organism: Halarchaeum grantii (assembly GCF_014647455.2). Lineage (NCBI taxonomy): Archaea > Methanobacteriati > Methanobacteriota > Halobacteria > Halobacteriales > Halobacteriaceae > Halarchaeum > Halarchaeum grantii. Next base: position 529,202 of record NZ_BMPF01000001.1, read on the forward strand.
CCGTCTCGCCGCCGCCCTCGACGACCGTCTCGGAGTCGTCGCCGTCGTCCGGGCCGGCGGGGCCGGGCGCGCTCGCCGACGTATCGGTATCGACGTCGAGGTCGGGAATCGCGGGCGCGTCCCCGTGCTCCTCGAGGTTCACCTCGAAGCGCTTCCCGTTCACCTCGACGGTGAACTCGCGCTCGCGCGTCTCCTCCCCGTCCTCGCTCTCGCTCGCCGTCGACCCCCAGCGCTCCTGTGCGTCGTAGAGGCGCGTCTCGTCGAACGCCTCGTCGAGGTACGTCGTGGTGTGCTCGCCGGCGACGAACGTCTCGTCCTCGAGCATCAGGCGATGGAAGGGGACGATGGTGACGATGCCCTCGACGTCGTACTCGGCGAGCGCGCGCTGCGAGCGCGCGATGCACTCCTCGCGGTCGCTCCCGTGGACGACGAGTTTCGCGACCATCGAGTCGTAATCGGTGACCAAGTCGTCGCCCTGGCGGAGGGCGTCGTCGACGCGCACGCCGATGCCGCCCGGCGGGTCGTACACCTCCAACCTCCCGCCGGTCGCGGGCGCGAAGTCGTCGGCGGCGTTCTCGGCGTTGATGCGGAACTCCATCGCGTGCCCCTCGAGTTCGACGTCGTCCTGTGCGAAGTCGAGCTCCTCGCCGGCGGCGACGCGGAGCTGCCACTTCACGATGTCGACGCCCGTGAGCGCCTCCGTGACGGTGTGCTCGACCTGAATGCGGGTGTTCACTTCGAGGAAGTAGAACTCGTCGCCGGAGACGAGGAACTCGACGGTGCCGGCGTTCACGTAGTCGGCGGCCTCGACGCCGCGACGGGCGGCTTCGCGGATCTCAGCCTGCATCTCGGGGTCGAGGCTCGGACTCGGACCCTCCTCGATGACCTTCTGGTGGCGGCGCTGCAGGGAGCAGTCGCGCTCGCCGAGGTGGCGGACGTTCCCGTGTTCGTCCGCGATGACCTGGACCTCGATGTGCTTCGGGTCGGCGAGATAGCGCTCGAGGTAGACGGAGTCGTTCCCGAAGTAGGCCTCGCCCTCGCGTTTCGCGGCCTCGAGTTGCTCGTCGACCTCGCTCTCCTCGGTGACGACCTTCATCCCGCGCCCGCCGCCGCCGCCCTCGGCCTTGACGGCGATGGGGTAGCCGTGCTTGTCGCCGAACTCGCGAACCGTCTCCGCGTCCGCAACGGGGTCCGTGGTGCCGGGGACGATGGGGACGTCCGCGCCGTCCATCACTCGTCGGGCACCCGTCTTCTCGCCGAGTTGCTCCATCGCGTCGCTCGACGGCCCGACCCACGTCACGCCGTCGGTCGCTTCGACGCGCTCGGCGAACTCGGCGTTCTCCGCGAGGAAGCCGTACCCCGGGTGGATGGCGTCCGCGCCCGCCTCCAGTGCGGCGTCCACGATGGCTTCCTGGTCGAGGTAGGACTCGGCGGCGCGCGCCGGGCCGACGCGGTAGGCCTCGTCCGCGTATCGGACGTGGCCGGCGTGCTTGTCCGCCTCAGAGTAGACCGCGACCGTCTCGATACCGAGGTCCTCGCACGCCCGCATCACGCGAACGGCGATCTCGCCCCGGTTCGCGACGAGAACCGTCTCGAACATATCGCCGGATTCGGCGACCGCGCACGTTATACTGTCGATCCGGGAGGGCGACAGTCGTCGAATCCGCCCGCCACGCGGGCGACGCGGCCTCCGCCGCTAGAGGAACTCCTCGTACTCGTAGTGGCGCACCGTCGGCTCCCAGTCCGCGAGCACGTCGCGCGCGATTTCGGGAACGTGGGCGGCCTCGTAGTCCTCGCCCGCGAACGTCTCGACGGCGTCCCAGTCCTCGAACGTCATCGTCGTCACCAGCTCCACCATCTCGTCGGCGGTCTCGCGTCGCCCGAGTCGGAAGCCCGTGAGCCCGTCGACGTTCGCCTCGAACTCCGGGACGATCTCGTGCTCGAGGAGGTGTGCGTACTCGTCGGCGTTCTCGGGCGTCGCTCGCGCGTACCAGATGCGCTCGATCATACGGCGATGGAGGGCCGCCGGACGGGAAAACCTCACCGGTGCCCGGCCGAACGCCTTTGGTGGTCGACACCCGACTGATCGTCGTGCCACCGACCGAGACCACCGCCCACCTCGCGGAGGTGGGCGTCCCGTCGGCGAGCGCGGACGTTCGGGACGTCGGCGACGTCTCGCTGCACTGCGTCGCCGCCGGCGACCCGGCCGACCCGCTCGTCGTCCTCCTCCACGGCTTCCCCGAGTTCTGGTACGAGTGGCGCGACTACGTCGGCCGGTTCGTCGACGCCGGCTACCGCGTGCTCGTCCCCGACCAGCGCGGCTACAACCTGAGCGAGAAACCGGACGGCGCCCGCGCCTACCGCACCAGCGCGCTCGCGCGCGACGTGCTCGGACTCGTCGAGAGCGAGGACCGCACGTCCGCCCACCTGCTCGGCCACGACTGGGGCGCGGCGGTCGCGTGGGAGGTCGCGCTTCGACACCCCGACGCCGTCGACAGGCTCGGAATCGTCAACGTGCCCCATCCCTCGGCGTTCGAGGCCGCCCTGCGCTCGAACCCCGCGCAGATGCGGCGGAGCTGGTACGTGTTCTTCTTCCAACTCCCGCGACTCCCCGAGTGGTACGCGCGCCGCGACGGCTTCGCGTTCTTCGAGCGCGCGATGGTCGAGGACGCACGGCCGGGCGCCTTCGAGGCGGGGGACGTGGACCGCTATCGCCGCGCGTGGTCGCGCGAGGGCGCGCTCACCGCGATGCTCGACTGGTATCGCGCCCTCCTCCGCCACCGCGACGACCCGCCGCGGGAGACGGTGACCGCGCCGACGCTGGTCGCGTGGGGCGACCGCGACCGGGCGCTCCTCCCCGAACTCGCCGCCGCGAGCCTCGACTACTGTCGGGACGGCCGCCTCGAACGGTTCCCCGAGGCCACGCACTGGCTCCCCCACGAGTACCCGGAGCGCGTCGCCGACTCGTTCGTCGAGCACTTCGACGGCTGAGGTGTCAGAACGGCGCGGTGTCGAAAGGCGGCGACGCGAGTCGCGCGGGCGGGGGTCCTACGGTCGGAGCGCGCGCCACAGGACGCGCGGGCGGAACAGGTCCGTCGCGGGGCGTTCGAGTCGATAGACGCGAAGGAACGTCTCGGAGAGGAACGGGTCGGTCTGCGCGCGCTCGACGAGGCGGCCGACGTAGGCGTTGAGGGCGTTCGTCCCGAGCGGCTTCGGCCCGGTCGTCTCCGCGAACGTGAAGTCGTTGCCGACGGCGAGGCGCCACGTCGCCTCGACGATATCGCTCGCCCGCTCGAAGACGCGCGGCCCGATGCCCTCAAGGCCGGCCGCGAGTTCGTGGTGGAGGCAGAGCGCGTCGAGCGCCGCGACCGACATCCCCTGTCCGTAGATGGGGTTGAAGCTCGCGATGGCGTCCCCGGTCACCACCAGCCCCTCGGGGAAGCGGTCGAGCGCGTCGTAGCGCCGGCGCACGTTCGCGGGGAACGGGTAGCGCCGCACGCCGTCGGCCGTCCACGGGCGCTCGCGGACGAGACGGCCGATGTCGTCGACCGGGATGGACGCCGCCCACTCGACGAACGCGTCGCGCTCGGTCGGGACGGGTTCGCCGTGGACGCCCTGGAAGATGACCTCCCACTGGCCGTCCTCGATCGGGATGAGCGCGGCGCCGCGCGGGCGCTCCGGCTGGGGCGCACAGAGGAGCATCCGGCGGTCGTCGGCCGGCCGGTCGATCCGCGTGGAGCCGTAGACGACGTCCACCGTCACCTCCTCGCTCTCCGGCGCCGGGTAGCCGTGTTCGGCGAGCCAGTCGGGCGTGTGGCTGGCGCGCCCGGTCGCGTCGACGACGAGCGACGCCTCGACGTGTCGCGTCTCGCCCGCGTCGTCGCGGACCGCGACGCCGCTCACGCGCCCGTCGGCGTGGTCGTAGTCGAGGACGCGGTGGCCGCCCCGGAGCGTGACGTTCTCGACGGCGCGAACGCGTTCGCGGACGACGTGCTCGAAGAGCGGGCGCGACGCGCAGTAGGTCGGGAGGCGCGCGTCCGTCCCGGCGAGCGTCCCGCCGCGGTCGTACCACGTCATGTCGCTCCCGGAGTCGATGAGGAGGCCGCCCGCCGACAGCAGGTCCTCGCCGAAACCGGGGAAGACGTCCGCGAGCGTCGCCCGACCCGCCTCGAGGAGCGCGTGCGGGTGGTGGGTCTGCGGGGCGCCGTCGCGCGCGGCCGGCCCCTCGGAGAGCGCGTCGCGCTCGAACACGACGACGTCCTCGAAGGCGTCGGCGAGCACGCGGGCCGCACAGAGGCCCGCGACGCTGCCGCCCGCGACGACCGCTCGCTCGCCGACGGTCGCGACCCGCTCGGGATCGTAGCGCTCGATGCTGGCCAGCGTCATTCTCTATACGCGATCAGTTCGCGTCAGCGACAGAAATAGGTGGCAGATCGCCGCGCGCTCGCCACTCGCGGACGGATCCCATCAGAAGCGCTCGGCGCGTCCGGCCGCGCTCCACGCGTCCGTCGGCGCGCCGTCCGGCACGCGCTTCCCGGTGTCGCCGATGGCGTCGAGGCGCCCGGCGAAGCGCCACTTCTCGCCGTCCCACGACGCCGACTCGTCCGCGGCGTCGCGCGCCGCCGCGACCGCGAGCGCGCGGCGCTCGCTCAGGTGCGCGGTGATGGCCGCGACGATCGCGGCCGCCTCCGCCTCACTCGCCGACTCGGGTATCGTGAGGTCCATCTCAGAGCGGGATGTTCCCGTGCTTCTTCGACGGGCCGTCCTCGCGCTTCGACGCGAGCATCTCGAGGTCGGAGATGAGCCGCTGGCGCGTCTCTGCGGGTTCGATGACGTCGTCGAGGAACCCCCGGTCGGCGGCCGTGTAGGGGTTCGCGAACTCTTCTCTGTATTCCTCGACGAGCGCGTCCCGGAGCTCGTCCGGGTCCTCGGCCTCCGAGAGCTCCTTCCGGTAGAGGACGTTGACGGCGCCGCGCGGCCCCATCACGGCGATTTCGGCCGTGGGCCACGCGTAGTTGACGTCCGCGCCGAGGTGCTTGGAGGCCATGACGTCGTACGCGCCGCCGTAGGCCTTGCGCGTGATGACGGTGAGGAGCGGGACGCTCGCCTCCGAGTAGGCGTAGAGGAGTTTCGCGCCGTGGCGGATGATGCCCTCGTGCTCTTGGTCGGTGCCGGGGAGGAAGCCCGGGACGTCCACGAGGGAGACGATGGGGACGTTGAAGGAGTCACAGAAGCGCACGAACCGGCTCGCCTTCTCCGAGGCGTCGATGTCGAGCGTGCCCGCGTTCACCCGCGGCTGGTTCGCGACCACGCCGACGGAGCGCCCGTCGAGGCGCGCGAACCCCACCACGAGGTTCTTCGCGTAGTCGGGTTGGACCTCGAAGAATGAGCCCTCGTCCATCAGCTCGTCGACGACGTCGACGGCGTCGTAGGGCTTGCGCGGTTCGTCCGGGACGATACTCTCCAGTTCTTCGGGGCGCCGCTCGGGGTCGTCCCACGGCTCCACTCTGGGCGGGTCCTCGACGTTGTTCTGCGGGAGGTAGGAGAGGAGGCGACGGATGTCGTCGAGGGCGTCCTCCTCGGACTCCTCGGCGAAGTGCGCGACGCCCGACGTCGAGGTGTGCGCGGTCGCGCCCCCAAGCTCGTCGAAGCCGACCTCTTCGCCGGTGACCGTCTCGATGACGTCCGGGCCGGTGATGAACATGTGGCTCGTCTCCTTCACCATGAAGACGAAGTCGGTGAGCGCGGGCGAGTAGACCGCGCCGCCCGCGCACGGCCCCATAATGGCCGAAATTTGGGGAACGACGCCGCTCGCCTGCTGGTTCTTGTGGAAGATCTCGCCGACCCCACCGAGCGACTCGACGCCCTCCTGGATGCGCGCGCCGGCGGAGTCGTTGAGGCCGATGACGGGCGCGCCGACCTCCATCGCCTTGTCCATGACCTTACAGACCTTCTCGCAGAAGACCTCGCCGAGGCTGCCGCCGAAGGCCGTGAAGTCGTGCGCGAAGACGAACGTCTTCCGCCCGTTCACTTCGCCGTACCCCGTCACGACGCCGTCGCCGGGGATGGTGTTCTCCTCCATCCCGAAGTTGTGCGAGCGATGCGTGCGGAGCGCGTCGAACTCCGTGAAGGTGCCGTCGTCGAGGAAGTAGTCGATGCGTTCGCGCGCCGTCATCTTGCCCTTCTCGTGCTGGGACTCGATGCGGGACTCGCCGCCGCCCTTCTCGGCGCGGCGTTTGCGCTCGCGCAGTTCCTCGATGCGCTCGTCCATCGTCATCTGTTGAATCCCGTTTCACCGGTCGTCGTCAAAAGGACACCGGATGGCGGAGTGCGACGCTACAGCATCGAGTCCGGCCGCCGGAGGCCGGCGACGGCGAGGAGCGTGACCACGACGGCGCCGACGAGCGAGAGCGTCGAGGACGCCACGCGGACGCCCATCACGTCGAGTTCGGTGACGGAGACGCCGAGGACGGGCAGGAGGCCGGTGATGAGCGTGAAGAGGAGGAAGATCGGGATGAGGACGCCGACGAAGAGGAGCCACGGCGTCCCGAGCGAGCGCGCGAACTCGCCCGCGCCCGCCTCGTACTCCGCGAGGGCGCGCCGGCCGAGCACCCAGCCGACGAAGAGGAGGAAGCCCGCGAGGCCGGCGGTCATGAGGAGGTTGACGAGCGTGTTCGCGAGCAGGCCGAAGACCGAGGCGTCGAGCGCGCACGCGGCGGTGCCGACGGCGACGAGGCCGGCGACGCCGACGGTCGCACGCGAGCGCGGGACATCGTGCTCGTCGACGAGGTACGCGACCGGGATTTCGAGCATGCTGATGGCGGAGGAGAGCGCGGCGAGCAGGACGACGCCGAAGAACGCGACGCCGAGGACGCGCCCGAAGACCCCGAGGGAGGCGAACGCGCTCGCGACGGAGACGAAGATGGCGCCGGGGCCGCCGCTCCCGACGTCGAGGCCGAAGCTGAAGAGGAGCGGGAAGACGAGCAGGCCGGCGAGGACGCCGACGCCGGTGTTGAGGACGGCGATGGTGGTGGCGTCGCTCGGGAGCGAGCGCTCCTCGCCGAGGTAGGAGGCGTACGTGATCATCGTCCCGGTGCCGAGCGAGAGCGTGAAGAGCGCCTGCCCGACGGCCGCCGGGAGGATGTCGAGGGCGTTCGCGCGGAGGTAGGCGACGTCCGGGGAGAGGAGGAACGCCGCGCCGTCGAGGGCGCCGGGTCGCGTGAACGTCCAGGCGGTGAGCGCGACGAGGAGGAGGACGATGGCGGGCATCATCAGTTTCGTCGCGCGCTCGATTCCCTTCTCGACGCCGCCGTAGACGATGGCGGCGCTGGCCGCGAGGAACGCGAACCCGAAGGCGAGTGCGCCGGGCCCGTGGCTGATCGCGGAGAAGTACGCGCCCGACTGGCCGAAGTAGCTCGCGGTGGCGGAGGCGGCGGTGTACCGGACGAACCAGCCCCCGACGACCGAGTAGAAGGAGACGAGGAGGAGCGTCGTCGCGACGGCGAAGAGGCCGAACGCGCCCCAGAGCCGGGAGCCGCCGGAGAGGTCGCGGAGCGCGCCGACGGGGTTTCGCTGCGAGCGTCGGCCGATCACGAACGCGCCGAGGAGACCGGGAACGCCCACGAGGAGAACGATGCCGAGGTAGAGGAGGAGGAACGCGCTACCGCCGTTGTTCGCGGTCATCCACGGGAACCGCCAGATGTTGCCGAGGCCGACCGCGGAGCCGACGGCGGCGAGGATGAACCCCGCGCGCGTCTTCCACGTCTCGCGTGTCATTGCGAGCCGGTAACACGCTGTCGTTCAAGAGGGTTTCGTATCGGCGAACGCCGAAACGCGGCAGTATCGGCCGCGAGACGGCCGTATTGTCGATACGGTGACGGAAGAACCGTCGAGAAAGCGGCGTCAGCGCGTCAGAAGTACGCGCCGGTCGTCAGTCCCGTGTAGAAGGAGGTGACGCCGAGGTAGAGGGTGACGATGACCGCGATGGGGACGACGATGCGCACCCACCAGAGCCAGATAGTCGTCGCGCCCTCGCCGATGGAGGACCCGCGCCCGAGCTCGTCGACGGCTTCGCGGTTGGCGACCCAGCCGACGAAGAGCGCGATGAACAGCACCGCGACCGGGAGGAGGACGTTGAACACGAGGTCGTTGAAGAGGCCGACGTAGCCGTACGCCGGGGCGATGCCGAGCACGAAGGCGACGGCGCCGATGCCGATGGCGACCGTCCGGCGCTCCATGCCCTGCGAGTCGACGACGTAGGACGTCGGCGCCTCGAGGAGGCTGATGGAGGAGGAGAGCGCGGCGAACAGGAGGACGACGAAGAAGACGAGGCCGATGATCTGGCCGGCCGGCAGCTGGCCGAACGCGCCGGCGAGCGCGATGAAGGCCGTGCCGGCACCGCCGGAGGCGTCCCCGACGCCGCTCGTCGCGGCGAGGATCGGGAAGACGGCGAAGCCGGCGAGGAGCGCGACGATCGTGTTGAGCACGACGATGATGGCGCTGTCACCGGGGAGGCTGTCGTCGCGTCCGAGGTAGGAGGCGTAGGCGATCATCACGCCGAACCCGAGCGAGAGCGTGAAGAACGCCTGCCCCATCGCCGCCGGCACGATGTCGGCGAAGTTGCTCGCGATGACGCTGAAGTCCGGGGAGAGGTAGTAGCTGTACCCCGCGCCCGCGCCGGGGAGGGTCGACGCCCACGCCGCGAGGCCGACGAGCAACACGAGGATCGCCGGGATCATGAACTTGGTCGCGCGCTCGATGCCGTCCGCGACGCCGAACGCGACGATGCCGATGGTGACCGCGATGAAGACGGCGTGCGCGCCGACGGCGACGAGGCCGGAGGAGACGCTGCCGAAGTAGGCCCCGGCGTCACCGAGGTAGGCGCCGGTCACGCTGCCGACGATGTAGCTGATGACCCAGCCGCCGACGACCGAGTAGAAGGCGAGGGTGATGAACGACGCGAAGACGCCGATGGCGCCCGCGAACGTCCAGTCCCCGTAGCCGAGTTCAGCGAACGCGGAGACGGCGTTCTGTTTCGAGCGCCGCCCGATGGTGAACTCGATGAGCATCGTCGGGAAGCCGATGAGGAAGACGGCGAGCAGATAGACCACCAGGAAGGCGGCCCCGCCGTTCGATGCTGTCTGGAACGGGAACGACCAGATGTTCCCCAGCCCCACTGCGCTGCCGACCGCGGCGAAGATGAACCCCGCGCGGCTCGTCCAGGTCTCTCGTTGTGCCATATCCACTCAATCCCTGTGAGGCCCGGCCTAATAAGCGTGCGTTTCGCACACGTACGGGATGCGTGGACGTGTCGGCCGTCGGACCCGACTCAGGGCTCGACGACGAGCTTCCCGAAGAAGGACTCCTCGACGACCGCGCGCTGGGCGTCGGCGGCCTCCTCGAGCGCGTAGCTCCGCTCGACGTCCGGCGCGAGCCGACCGTCCGCGAGCAGTCGCGCGAGGCGGCCGAGCACGTCGCCGAAGTCCGGCGTGTTGTACATGCTCATGAGCGCGACGGTGAGCTCCTTCGCGCGAGCGCCCGGGACGTCCGGGAGCGTCGCCGCCGCGTCGGTGTTTCCGATGGCGACGACGGTCGCGCCGGGCGCGGCGACCTCGACGTCGAGGCCGACGTAGTCGTCGACGCGGTGGTCGAGTATCACGTCCGGCGCGCCCGCCTCGACGATGGCGTCGGCGAGGTCCTCGCGCCGGTAGTCGAGAACGGCGTCCGCGCCGAGCGTCCGCAGGCGGTCGTGGTACGCCTCGCGCGCGGTCGTCGTCACGGTCGCGCCGGTGGCGTCCGCGAGCTGGACGGCGACGTGACCCACCCCGCCGGAGCCGCCGTGGACGAGACAGGTCGCGGCGGGTTCGAGGTTGCCGTGGTCGAGGAGCGCGCGCCACGCTGTCACGCCGACGAGCGCGACGGCCGCGCCCTCGGCGAAGGAGACGCCGGTGGGGAGCGGCGCGAGGGCGTCGGCGCCGGCGACGGCGTACTCCGCGTACGACCCCTGATTCCAGTTCCCGAGGCCGGTGCCGAAGACGCGGTCGCCGACCGCCCACTCGGTGACGTCGCCGCCGACGGCGTCCACGACGCCCGCGAAGTCCGAGCCCGGAATCATCGGGAGGGTCGCGGGCTCGTAGGCGCCCTCGCGGAAGTAGGTGTCTACGGGGTTGACGCCCGCCGCCCGCACGTCGATGCGGACCTCGTCCGCCTTCGGCTCCGGTATCGGGACGCCCTCATCGACTCGCAGTACGTCGGGACCGCCGGTCTCGTGGTAGCGGACAGCGCGCATGGTGTGTGGATGGCGACGCGAGAGGATAAGTGTAGGAGGGAGTCAGGCGGGTTCGGCGAGCGCTTCGAGCGACATGACGGCCATGGAGGCGACGAGGCAGATACCCCAGAGGAAGGCGAGCAGACCGAGCTGTGGCAGTCCGAGCGTCGCCTGCACGACGAGCGTCCCCGGCAGGAGCCACTGGCCGACGACGAAACCGTAGACGGCGACGCTCCGGCGCGTTCCCGACGTCCCGTAGTGGTCGATGGCGAGGCCGGTGACGACGGCGAGGATGCCGAGGACGCCGAAGTGCGCGTGCGCGCCGACGAGTTGGCCCCAGTAGGGCGGGACGCTGACCATGTGGCCGGCGACGTTCCCCATCCCCCAGAGCATCTGCACGGTCAGTCCGACGAACCCCGATATCTTGAGTAGGCGTGACATGCGGCCGGCCGTCTCTCCTAATCGACCATAATGGTTTCCCCACCGACACGACTTGGCGGCGCGTATTCCCGCGACGGCGCCGGGGTGGTGCGCGCCCGAGCACGCGCCCCGGGTGAGGCGAATGGGAGGCGTTCGCTCGGCACGTTCCGATACTACTAACTCACCCTCTCGGGAACCTACGGCACGAGTCACAAATGAGGCTTCACGAGTACCAGGCGAAGGACGTCTTCGCCGACGCGGGCATCCCGACGCCCCCGTCCGCGCTCGCGACCACCGTCGACGAGGTCGTCGAGCAGGCCGAGGAAATCGGGTACCCGGTTGCGGTGAAGGCACAGGTCCACGTCGGTGGGCGCGGAAAGGCCGGCGGTATCAAACTCGCCGAGGACGCGACGGAAGCGCGCGAGGCCGCCGAGGACATCCTCGGTATGGACCTCAAGGGCTACACGGTCGACAAGGTGCTCGTCGAGGGCGCCGTCGACTTCGTGAACGAGCTCTACGTCGGCGTCACGATGGACCGCGGCGAGGGCAAGCCCGTCGCCATGGTCTCCACGCAGGGCGGCGTCAACATCGAGGAGGTCGCCGAGGAGAACCCCGACGCCATCGCCCGGGAGCACATCGACCCCGCGTTCGGCATGCATCCCTATCAGGCCCGGAAGGTCGTCTACGACGCCGGCGTCCCCGCGGAAGTCGCTCGCGACGTCGCGAGCATCCTCACGACGCTCTACGACCTCTGGGAGGACACGGACGCCTCCGACGCCGAGATCAACCCGCTGATGATCACGGGCGACGACGAGGTCATCGCCGCCGACGCCGTCCTCAACATCGACGAGGACGCCCTCTTCCGCCACCCCGACCTCGCGGAGATGGAGGACGAGGCCGCCGGTGACGACCTCGAAGCGAAGGCCAACGAGTACGGCTTCGACTACGTCCGCCTCGACGGCAACGTCGGCATCATCGGCAACGGCGCCGGTCTCGTCATGACGACGCTCGACCTCGTCGACTACTACGGCGGGAAGCCCGCGAACTTCCTCGACATCGGCGGCGGTGCGAAGGCCGAGCGCGTCGCGAACGCCCTCGACATGGTCTTCTCCGACGAGAACGTCGACGCCGTCGTCTTCAACATCTTCGGCGGCATCACGCGCGGCGACGAAGTCGCGAAGGGCATCAACGAGGCCCTCGAACAGTTCGACGAGATCCCGAAGGAGGTCGTCGTTCGGCTCGCCGGGACGAACGCCGAGGAGGGGCGCGAGATCCTCAACGACGAACTCGTCACGGTCGAAGAAACCCTCGAAGGCGCCGTTCAGCGCGCCGTCGAATACGCGGAGGACGCAGAATGAGCATTCTAGTCGACGAAGACACCCGCGTCGTCGTGCAGGGCATCACCGGCGGCGAGGGCAAGTTCCACACCGAGCAGATGATCGAGTACGGCACGAACATCGTCGCCGGTACCTCGCCCGGGAAGGGCGGGCAGGAAGTCGCCGGCGTCCCCGTCTACGACACGGTCGAGGAGGCCGTCGACGAGGAGGACGCCGACGCGTCCGTCGTGTTCGTCCCGCCGGCGTTCGCCGCCGACGCCATCTTCGAGGCCCTCGACACGGACCTCGACCTCGTCGTCGCCATCACCGAAGGCATCCCGACGCAGGACATGGCGAAGGTCAACAAGCGCCTGAAGGAGGTCGACACGCGCCTGCAGGGCCCGAACTGCCCGGGCATCATCACGCCCGGCGAGGCGAAGCTCGGCATCCTCCCGGGGAACATCTTCTCCGAGGGGAACGTCGGCCTCGTCTCCCGCTCCGGGACTCTCACCTACCAGGTCGTCGACTCGCTCACCGAGCGCGGCATCGGCCAGACCACCGCCATCGGCATCGGCGGCGACCCCATCATCGGGACCTCGTTCATCGACGCCCTCGAGGAGTTCGAGCAGGACGAGGAGACCGACGTCATCGCCATGTGCGGTGAGATCGGCGGCGAGGACGAGGAGGAGGCCGCTGCGTACATCGCCGAGAACATGGACACGCCCGTCGTCGGCTTCATCGCCGGCCGCACCGCGCCCCCGGGCAAGCGCATGGGCCACGCCGGCGCCATCGTCTCCGGCTCCGGAACGGGCACCGCCGAGTCCAAGATCGACGCCCTCAACGACGCCGGCGTCCCCGTCGGGGACACCCCCGAAGAGGTCGCCGACCACGTCGAAGACCTCCTGTAACGGGTTTCGATCTCTCGTTTCTTTCGCGAGGCGAGCGCTCAGCGGCCGCGCTCGTGGTCGCACACGCCGTCGGCACCGTATACCGCGCCGAACCGCCGGCCGTCGTCACGGCGCGTCCGGGACGTTGAAGGTGTTCGCTTCCCCAGTTTCGAGTATGCCGGACTCGTCCGCGAATCGCCGCCTACCCGGGTTCTTCTACCGGTTCGCACACCCCGCGCTCGCCGTCGTCAGCACGGTCGGCGCCGTCCTCTGGCTCGCCGGCTTCGGCCTCGCCGGCGCGGGCGTCGGCCTCCGCGCGAGCGACCCCACGTTCGCGTATCGGCTGTTCGCGTGGAGCGGCGTCGTCACCTTCGTCGGCGTCGCACTCATCGTCGCCGTCGTCGCCTACCTCGTCGGCCTGTGGCTCCTTCGGGACGTCCTCGGCGTGCTCGACCGGGAGAAACCGGAGCCGGGCGCGCGCCGATAACTCCCGAACGATTAACCCCGCGGCCGCGCGACTCCCCGAGCATGGAGACAACCCACCGCGTCGTCACCGGCGACGCGCGGGACCTCGCCGCCCTCGACGACGACAGCGTCGAACTCGTCGTCACCTCACCCCCCTATCCGATGGTGGAGATGTGGGACGACCTCTTCGCCGACGCCGCCCCCGCCGTCCGCAACGCCCTCGACGACGGCGACGGCGAGCGAGCCTACGAGGCCATGCACGGCGTCCTCGACGCGGTCTGGGACGAAGTCGCGCGCGTGCTCGTCCCCGGCGGCATCGCCTGCGTCGACGTCGGCGACGCCACCCGCACGCTCGACGACGCCTTCCGCGTCTATCGCAACCACGCGCGCGTCGCGGACGCCCTCTGCGAGCGCGGCCTCGACCCGCTCCCCGAGGTGCTCTGGCGCAAACCCACGAACAGCGCGGCGAAGTTCATGGGCTCCGGGACGCTCCCGCCGAACGCCTACGTCACGCTCGAACACGAGCACGTTCTCGTCTTCCGCAACGGCGCCGAGCGCCGCTCGTTCCCGCCGAACGACCCCGACCGCTACGCCTCGGCCTACTTCTGGGAGGAGCGCAATCGCTGGTTCAGCGACGTCTGGACGGATGTCCGAGGCGAGCGGCAGGGCCTCCCGGCCGCTCGCGGCGCGCGCGAGCGCTCCGCCGCCTATCCCTTCGAGATACCGCATCGACTCGTCAACATGTTCAGCGTGCGCGGCGACACCGTCCTCGACCCCTTTTGGGGGACGGGGACGACGACGCTCGCCGCGCTCGCCGGCGGGCGCTCCTCCGTCGGCTACGAACTCGATGCGGGCCTCGTCGAGGCGTTCGCCGACCGCGTCACGGACGTCGAGGCGTTCACCGACCGCGTCGCCCGCGAGCGCCTCGCGCGCCACCGCGAGTTCGTCGCGGAGAGCGACGGCGAGTTCGGCTACGACGCCACGCACTACGACGTCCCCGTGAAGACGAAGCGCGAACGCGACATCCGCCTCTACCGCGTCAGCGATGTCGAACGCGAGGACTGGGGCTACCGCGCCCGCCACGCGCCCGTCGACGCCGAGCGGTAGGCGCGCGTCGCCACCCACGTGGCCTATGCCTCAGACCCCGAAGAGCGCGCCGATACCGAGCGTGACGACGACGCAGAGGAGGAGCTGGAGGGGCGCGCCCACGCGGACGTAGTCCGTGAACGTGTAGCCGCCCGGCCCGTACACCATCAGGTTCGTCTGGTAGCCGATGGGGGTCGCGAACGCCGCCGACGCCGCGAACAGCACCGCGAGCAGGAAGGAGAACGGCGCGGCGTCGATCCGCGTCGCGGTGTCGACCGCGATCGGGCTCATCAGGACGGCGCTCGCGACCGGCGTGACGACGCTCGCGAACGCGCCCGTGAGGAGGAAGAAGAGCGCGAGCACGCCGAGCACCGGGAGGACGTCCGCCGACCCGACGAGCAGGCTCGAGAGGAACGCCGCCCCGCCCGTGCGCTCCATCGCCACACCGAGCGGCAGGACGCCCGCGAGCAGGAAGACGACGTTCCAGCTCACCGCGTCGTAGGCGTCGGACGGGGAGAGACAGTCCGTGGCGACCATCGCGACGACGCCGCCGAGCGCCGCGATGACGATGGGGACGAGACCGAGCGCCGCGAGCGCGACCACGCCGCCCATGATGCCGAGCGCGAGCAGCGTCTTCGGGCTGAGCGGCGCCACCGCCGCCTCGTCCGCCTCCGGCTCGATGACGTCCAGCATCCCCTCCGGGAGGTGTGCGAGCGCGACGCCCTCTCGGTCCTCCAGCTGCTCGACGTCCGCGAGCGTCGTGTAGAGGAGGAGCGAGTCGCCGGCGCGGAACTCGACGCCGTCGACGTCGTCGAGGAGGGTGTCACCGCGCTGGACCGCCAACACCGTCGAGTCGTACTGCTCGTCGAGGCGGGCGCTCGCCGCCGTCTCACCCGCGAGTCGCGACCCCGCGAGCACCACCACCTCCGCGAGCGTGCTCGATTCCGTCGTCAAGTCCGCCGTCGAGACGTCCTCGTCGCGCCGCCGCCGCAACCCGTAGCGGTCCAGCAGGCGCTCCGTCGTCGCCTCGTTCGCGCGCACCGTCACCACGTCGCCCGCCGCGAGCGTCTGATCCGACGCCGGCGCGTGAAACGCCTCGCCGTCGCGCTCCACGAGGAGGACGTCCACGTCGAGCGCGTCGCGCGCCGCGAACTCCTCGCGCACCTCCTCGATACGCCGCCCCACCACCCACGACTCCGCCGGGACGTCCACCCGGACGAGATGGCGCTCCACGTCGAAGGCCGCCGTCAGCGCCGCCTCAACCGGCACGCGCGCCGGCGTCAGCCGACGCCCCACCGTCAGGAGGTAGGCCGCGCCGACGAGGAAGACCACGATTCCGAGCGGTGTGAACTCGAACATCCCGATCGCGCCCCGACCCGGGAGTTCGCGCGCGAAATCGCTCACGAGGAGGTTCGTCGACGTCCCGATGAGCGTCAGCGTCCCGCCGAGCATCGCCGCATAGGAGAGCGGAAGGAGGAGCTTCGACGGCGAGACGCCCGCCCGCTCGGCGAGCCCCGTCACCATCGGCACGAACACCGCCACCACCGGCGTGTTGTTCACGACCCCCGCGGAGAGCCCCGTCGTCCCCACCGTCGCCGCCAGCAGCCGGCGCTCGTCGCCGCCCGTCACGCGCGCCAGATGGACGCCGAGCCGCTCCACGACACCGGTCTCCTGGACGCCCGCGCTCAGAATGTACATCGCCAGAATCGTCACCGTCGCCGAACTCGCGAACCCCGAAATCGCCTCCGACGACGACACCCCCGTGTAGGGCTCCAGCACCGCCAGCGCCACCAACACGCCGATGGCCGTGAAGTCGGAGGGAATCGCCTCCGTCACGAACAACACCAGCGCGGCCACGATCAGCGCGAAGACGACGAGCATCCCCACGGAGACCGACTCGAGAACCATCATTGAGGGTGAATCACCCCGCCGCGAAAAAGATGTGGAAGCCGACCGACGACCGCGAGCCGTCAGCCTGCCCGCTCGAAACCGACGGCTCCGTCACGAACAAAGAGAGTGAACGGGTCCGGGCGGATTCGGGAACCACGGTCGGAGCAAAGCTCCTCTCTGTTTCGAATCCGCCGACCCACTTCGACGAACGGACTCCTCACTGTCGCTCGTCGTTGCGGTTCGTCAGAAGTGGGTCGGGGCGGATTCGAACCGCCGGCCTGCTCCGTGTGAAGGAGCCGTCATAACCAGACTAGACCACCGACCCGCTACCACCGGATAGCGGGAGCGGCGACTTAAGGCTGTCTTATTCGGCGCGGCGGACGAGGACGCTGCGGGCGTCGGTGACGTAGCTCTCGACGTCGCCCCGGGCGCGCTCGGCGTAGTGCTGGACGCGTTCGCTCGGGGTGGGCTCGCGCTCGTGGTCGCGGCCGAGGAGGTGGCGAACGCGCGTCTCGTAGGGCGTCGCTTCGGTGCGGACGCCGGCGACGACGTGGTAGGCGGTGCGGCCGAGGTGATAGCGGGCGTCGTCGAGGTGTCGGTTCATGTCCTTTCGTAGGCGACAGAAGTATATGGCTCTGTCGCCGCCACGCGTCTCCCGCAAGCGGTTTGTCGGTGTCGGCTGTGGCCTCGACTATGACGACGGAGACGCGAACGGCGGTGGGTCGGCCGTGAATCGGCGCGAGGCGGTGGCGCTCGGTGAGGCGCCGGCGGACCTCGTGGTGCGCGGCGGGCGGGTGTTCCGCCCGGAGACGCGAACGTTCGACGACGTGGCCGTCGCGGTCGTCGACGGGACGGTGGCGGCGCTCCCCGAGGACGCCGCGTCGGTGACCGGCCCGGAGACGACGGTGGTGGAGGCGACGGACCGCGTCGTCGTCCCGGGGTTCGTGGACGCGCACACCCACCTCGACCTCCACCAGTCCTTCGACACCGCCTACCACTACGCCCTGCGCGGCGGGACGACGTCGTTCGTCACCGAGGCGTCGGGGATCGGCACGGCGTTCGGCGCGGCCGGCGTCGAGGCGCTCCTCGACGCGCTCGCCGACCTCCCGGTGACGGTTCGGGCCACCGTCCCGCCGCAGGCGCTCTTCGACACGTTCGGGCCCGCCGAGGAGGCGCGCGGTGACGCGTTCGAAGCCCTCCTCGACGACCCGCGCGTGGTCGGCGTCGGGGAGAGCGCGTGGGTCCACGTCGTCGGCCGGGAGCCACCCGCCGAGCGGCTCTACGAGCACGCACGCGATTGCGGGAAGACCGTCACCGGGCACGGCGCGGGCTGTTCGGGCGCGACGCTGCAGGCGTTCGCCGGCACCGTGACCGACGACCACGAAGCCATCACGTCCGAGGGTGTCGAAGCGCGCGTCGAGCACGGCGTGCACGCTATCGGGCGCTGTGGCTCGATTCGCGACGACCTCGACGCGTTCGCCGAGGCCTACGAGACGCTCGGCGCGAGCGAGCTCTCGCTCTGCACGGACGGGGTGTGGCCGCGCGACCTCCTCGACGGCTGCATGGACGCCGTCGTCGAACGCGCCATCGACGCCGGAATCGCGCCGGTGGACGCCCTCCGGATGGCGACGCTGAACCCCGCGCGCCACTTCGGTCTCGGCGGGAAGGGGACGCTCGCGCCCGGGAGCGACGCGGACGTCGTGATCCTCGAGGACCTCGAAACGGTGGACGTCGCGTCCGTCGTCGCCGACGGCGACGTCGTCGTCCACAACCACGACCTGCGCGTCGGGCCGCGCGCGCACGACTACCCCGACGAGTTCTACGACGCGGTGCGGACGCCGAGCGCGGACGCGTGGCGCGTGCCGGTCGACGCGACCGACGGGAGCAGCGTCGAAGCCATCGCGTACGACGAGGGGCTCTTCTCCGCGCCGACGACGGTCGAACCGACGCGGGAGAACGGCGAGTTGCGCGCCGACCCCGCGAACGATATCGCGAAAATCGGTTTATTCGACCGGCGCGACGGCGAATCGGGGTTCGTCGGTTTCTGCACCGGGTTCGGGATCGAGGGCGGCGCGCTCGCGACGACGGGGACGTGGGAGACGCCGGGCGTGCTCGGCCTCGGCGTCAACGACGCGGACCTCCGGCAGGCCGTCGCACACGTCGGTGAACTCGGTGGCGGGTGGGCGGTCGTCCGCGACGGCGAGGTGCTCGTCGATCTCCCATACTCGATCGGCGGCGTCGCGAGCGCGCGCGACGTCGAGGAGACGGCGCAGTTGCTGTCCGCCGTCGAGGAGGCGACGCGGCGACTCGGTATCGACGCGGCGCGCCCGCTCCTCGGCGTGCAGACGCTCACCTTCACCGGCGTCCCGGCGCGCAAGCTCACGTTCGGGGGGTACGCCGAGATCCGCGAGCGAGCGGTCGTCGGGCTCGCGCCTCAGTAGGAGGGAGCGTCCTCGGTGACGCCCTCGCGGGCGTTCACGAGGCGCGCGAGCGTGAACAGCGCGTCCGAGAGGCGGTTCAGGTAGACGACGACCGTCTCGTTGATCGCTTCCGACTCGGCGAGTTCGACGGCGCGACGCTCCGCGCGACGCGCGACGGAGCGGGCGTGATGGAGGCGCGCGCCGGCCTCGCTCCCCCCGGGGAGGACGAAGTTCGTGAGCGGGTCGAGTTCGTCGTCGGCGTCGTCGATCCAGCCCTCGACCGCCTCGACGTGCGACTCGCGCACGCGCGGGTCGTCCGCGTCCGGCTCCGGGTTCGCGAGGTCGGCCTGCACGACGTGCAGGTGGTTCTGCGCGCTCGCGAGCGCCGAATCGACGTCGTCGTAGCCCGTCGGCGCGACGACGCCGAGTAGCGAGTTCACCTCGTCGACGGTGCCGTACGCCTCGATGCGGGCGTTCGTCTTCGAGACGCGGTCCGCGCCCCGGAGGTCGGTGCGGCCCTCGTCGCCGCGACCGGTGTAGATCGTCACGACTCGGCCGCGAGCGTCTTCTCCACGTAGTCGAGGATGTTCGCGGACTCCGACATGGTGACGCCGCGCTCCTCGTCGACGATGACGGGCACGGTCCGCGAGCCGCTGACGCGCTTCACCTCGTTGCGCTCGGAGTGGAGCGCCGCCGTCCACTCCGTCTCGTAGTCGATGCCGTGCTCCTGCAGGGCGTCGTGGACCTTCTCGCAGTACGGACAGCCCTCGAGCGCGTAGAGCGTGATACCCATGGTCGAGTGATGGGGCGCCGCGCCCATAGGTGTTCCCCGAGGGCCGGGAGTGCGCGTCCCGACACGTTAAACACCCTTCCCGTTCGACACCCGCGTATGGCCACCGAACTCGAACGCACCTGTCCCGACTGCGACGACGAGCAGACGTTCTACCGCGCGGCGGCGACGAACCTCCATCTCGGACTGAAAACGAAGTGGTACTGCCCGGACTGCGGCTACGGCTTCGTCCGCGTGAACGGCGACATCGACAGCTCGACGGCGTAAGGAGTCTCGGCCGGTTAGTCCCGGCTCGCGCGGCGGAAGAAGGAGACGGCGGCACCGAGCACCGCGATATTCTGGAGGAAAGACATGAGTTCGTCTTCGACGCCGTCCTCGACGTTCCAGAAGTCGTGCATCAGCGGCGTGACGCCGACGAAGAACGTGGCGATACTTCCCGCGGAGAGCTTCGGGCGCGTCCAGGAGGCGATGCCGAGGCTCCCGCCGAGCAGGAGAGCGCTCGCGGCCGGGACGAGTTTCGTCGCGGCGGGGACGCCCTTCGCGTCCGCGTAGGCGATTCGCCCATCGAGGTTCTTGAGGTTCAGTGCGGCGAGGACGGTGAGTCCGCCCGCGAAAAGCAGCCGCCCGAGTCGGGACGGCGCACCGGTCGCGTCTGTGTCTGCCATCTTTCGGTGTAAACGGCGCGGGAAACAAGAGGGCGCCCTTCTCGGCGGCAGCCACCGCTTCCGACAATCCGTACACCGCATTCGGCGATACGAAATCCGTCGCTTCGAGGGACCAGCGTCGAATCGCCGGCGCGATGGCTGGTCGGGTAGCGACGCGGCTATCGGCGAGAGGCGGGTGAGTCGGGGCGGCCGGTCAGTATCGGCCGTCGAGCGGGTCGTCCCACGGGTCGCGCTCGACGACGCCGGGGTCGGCGCTCCCGACGGCGTGCGGGTCGCTCTCCGTGAGGTGGTCGTGGAGGTCGGGGATATCGTCGAGGGACGGCCCGCGCGTCTCCGTCGGCGGGCGCGGGTTCGGCCCGGCGTGTCCGCTCGCGCGCGCCGCGCGCTCGGCCCGGTCGTCGGCGTCCTCGGTTCGGGCGTCGTCGAGTTTCGCGTCGACGCGGTCGCGCGAGCGCTCGAAGCCGACGGCCGCGTAGTGCTCGCGCGCGGCCTCGAGATGCGTCTCGACGGCTCCCTCGGCGTCCTCGCGGGCGAGGAGCGCGAGCCGCTCGTGGCGCTGGCCGTCGAGGTGGTGGCGTATTTCGTCGAAACGCTCCTCGGGCGGGTCGAGCGCCGCGATCTCCTCGCGGCCCGTTTCGAGGATGCGGACGGCGGTCTCGTGGTCGCCGCGCGCCGAGGCGGCGTTCGACGCGACGACGGTGCGACTGTAGAGCGGGTCCCACGGCGTGAGCGCGTCGTAGTCGTACTCCTCGGCGATCCCGCGGGCGCGCTCGAACGCCGCGACGGCGAGGGCGTGGTTCGTCGCGCTCCGGTGGCGGTGGCCGACGGCGCGAGCGCGCTCGTATCGCGCGTGCGCGATGAGCCACTCGACGCCGTCCTCGCGGGCGGCGACGAGCGCGCCGTCGTAGCAGAGCTCGTCCACGCGGGCGTCCGCGCGGCTCACCTCGCCCGTCCAGTAGCACGCGTTCGCGAGGACGTACGCGAACTCGGCGCGCGAGCGCCGACTCGCGGGCCCGCAGAGCGCGCGCCACGCCGCGCCGCGCTCGTGATAGGGCGCCTCGGAGGCGCGGTCCTTCAGGCGGGCGTACTCGCCGTCGGCGCGGCCGGCGCTCGCGACGTCCCGTGCGGCGTCGAGGCCGTCCTCGCGGGCGACGCCGGCGAGCCAGTACGCCTCGAAGCGGCCGTCGTCGCGGTGCGCGAGGCGCACGAGGTCGTAGCCCAGATCCCGGACGGGGGCGAGGCCGTGGACCGCGACGAGGTCGCCGAGCGCGTCGAGCGCGTCGACGTCGCCGACCTCGGTCACGTCGTCGAGGCCGTCAGCGAGACGCTCGAATTCCTCGGCGGTGTGGACGGCGAGGCCGTTCCGGGCGCGGGCGGCGGCGCGAGTGAGCGCGTAGCGCCGGGCGTGCAGGTCGTCCGAGGCGTCGCCGTCGGCGCCCGCGAGCGCGTCGACGAGCGCGACGACCCCCTCGACGTCGAGCGCGGGCGCACAGGCGTGTACGGCGGCGACGGCGGAGCCGCGTGCGGTCGCGAGCGTGCGCGCCGCCGCGTCATTGCCACGGAGCGCGTCCGTGAGCGCGGTGCCGAGTGACGGGTCGAGGAGGGGGAGACGGTCGGTGCCGGCGTCGGTTGTGAGGCGGACGCGCGCGACGCCGACGCCGTCGGGGACGCGGACGGTGACGCGCTCGCCGTCGCGTTCGAGCGCCACGCCGTCGGGCGACGCGAGCGCGAGCGACCCGGGGAGGCGGACGTCGTAGCGTCGGTGGGCGTCGGGGCCGTCCTCGTGGTCGCCGGCGACGCGCGAGACGGTGCACTCGCGGTCGTCGGGGAGCGCGTGCGTCCAGCGGAATCGATGCGCCATTACCACCTCGAAGGCGGTGGAGGCGTTTCAGCGTGCGGGTTCGGTGCCGGTGCGCCCGTCGCGTGCGGCTACGCGTCCGAGTCGTCGTCGAGCGCGTGCCACGAGAGTCGGAGGTCGCGCGCGGCGCTCGTCTGGTCGATGCGTCGCGCCGCCGTCTTCTCGGGGGCGTTCGCGAGCGCGGCGTCGTCGTCGGCGGCGGCGCGCTCGAACGCCGCCGCGAGCTGGTCGAGTCCGCGCAGGCCCTCGGCTTCGGTGGGTTCGGTCATCAGCGCCTCCTCGACCGTCTCCGGCCACTTGGTGGTGGGCGGATGCACCGCGTAGTCGAGCATCCGCTTCGCGACGTCGGCGGCGTCCTGCTCGCCCGCGCTCGCCACGAATTCGTGGTGGAACGGCCCGTAGGGGACGTCGTAGGGGACCTGCTCGGCGAGGTAGTTCGCGTTCAACACCGCCTTCCCGGAGGCGTCGCGGAGCCCCGCGTCGCCGAGGCGGAGGAGGTAGGCGTAGGCCTTCACGAGCACCAGCCAGTTCCCCAACTGTCCGTGGACCTTCCCGATGGAGTTCGCGGGCGTGACGCGCTCGTAGTCGCCGTCCTCACCCTCTCGGACCTGCGGGCTCGGGAGGAAGTCGGCGAGGTCCGCGGTGACGCCGACCGGGCCCGCGCCGGGGCCGCCGCCGCCGTGCGGCGTCGCGAACGTCTTGTGGACGTTGAAGTGCATCACGTCGAAGCCCATGTCGCCCGGTCGCGCGCGCCCGAGGAGCGCGTTCAGGTTCGCACCGTCGTAGTAGAGCAATCCCCCCGAATCGTGGACGACGTCCGCGACCGCCTCGATGTCGCGCTCGAAGAGCCCGAGCGTGTTCGGGTTCGTGAGCATCAGCGCCGCCGTCTCCTCGCCGACCGCCGCCTCGAGGGCGTCGAGGTCGACGCGGCCGTCCTCGCCCGAGGGGAGCGAGACGACGTCGTAGCCCGCCATCGCCGCCGTCGCGAAGTTCGTGCCGTGCGCGCTGTCCGGGACGACGACCTCGTGGCGCTGGCCTTCGCCGTTCGCCTCGTGGTAGGCCTTCGCGATCGCGATGCCGGCGAACTCGCCGGCGGCGCCCGCCGGCGGCTGGAGCGTCACCGCGTCCATCCCGCCGATCCGCGCGAGGGAGTCCTGCAGGGCGTGCAGAAGCGCGAGCGTCCCCTGCACGCTCTCGTCCGAGCGGTCCGGGTGGACGGCCGCGTCCGGGTGTGCGGCGACGTCCTCGGTGAAGCGCGGGTTGTACTTCATCGTGCAGGAGCCGAGCGGGTACGGGCCGGTGTCGACGCCGTAGTTCATCTGCGAGAGCCGGACGTAGTGCTCGGCGATCTCGGGCTCCGAGGGCGACGGCAGCGTCACCGAGTCGCGCGTCAGCTCCTCCGGGAGAGGCGTGTCCTCGACCGCGACGGTCGTCTCACCTTTCTCGGAGAGGAGTGGTTCGTGGGCGTCCTCGCCCGCGTAGCGGGCCTGGTCGTACTCGTCCATCACGCGGCCTCCTCGAAGGCGGCGACGAACTCCTCGACGTGCGCGTCGTTCGCGTCCGTGACGCAGACCTGTACCTCGTGCCCGCCGACGACGTGGACCGCGAACCCCTCGGCTTCGAGGGCCTCCGCGACGGCACCCGCAGGCTGGTCGGTGTGCGCGACGAACTCGCGGAAGTGGTGGCGGTCGTGGACGGGCGCGCGGACCCCGGTGATGGCGTCGAGTCGCGAGGCGAGGTCGCGCGGGAGCTCGACCATCCGCTCGGCGAGGTCCACCAGCCCGTCGGGGCCGAGCCACGCCGCGTGGATCGCCGCGCGGAGCGCGAGCCACGCCTGATTCGTGCAGATGTTGCTCGTCGCGCGCTCGCGGCGGATGTGCTGTTCGCGCGTCTGCAGGGTGAGCGTGTACGCGCGCTTGCCCGCCGCGTCCGTGCTCGCGCCGACGAGTCGCCCGGGCACCTGTCGGACGTAGGCCTCGCGGCACGCGAAGAGCCCGAGCCCCATCCCGTACGCGGTGCCGAGGCCGAGCACGCTCGCGTCCCCGACGACGACGTCCGCGCCGACGTCGGCGGGCCGCTGGAGGAGGGAGAGCGCGACTGGGTCGGAGCCGAGGCAGAAGAGCGCGTCGTGCTCGTGGGCGACGTCGGCTATTTCCGCG
Organism: Halarchaeum grantii; assembly: GCF_014647455.2. Classification (NCBI taxonomy): domain Archaea; kingdom Methanobacteriati; phylum Methanobacteriota; class Halobacteria; order Halobacteriales; family Halobacteriaceae; genus Halarchaeum; species Halarchaeum grantii. The sequence goes on from NZ_BMPF01000001.1 coordinate 553,425, forward strand.
AGCGACGCCTCGATCGCCCCGCGCGTGGTCGGCGACTCCGCGTACACCAACACGGTGTCGTCGTCCACGAGCTCGCGGAGCGCGGGGACGTCGAGCGTCCCGTCGGCCATCGGCACCGACTCGACATCGAGGTCGGCGCCCGCAACGTAGTTGCGGAGGACGCTCTCGCGCTCCGCCCGGAGGCCGTCCGGGACGACGACGGTGTCGCCGGTCGTCTCGCGGACGCGCGCGGCGAGCAGCGCCGCCTCACCGAGCGCCGTCGCCGCGTCGTACATCGAGCAGTTCGCGACGCCGAGGCCGGTGAGCTCGACGAGGAGGGACTGGTACTCGAAGAGCGCCTGCAGGAAGCCCTGCGTGACCTCGGGTTGGTACTGCGTGTAGGAGGTGAGGAACTCCGAGCGCCCGGAGAGGTCGTCGACGACCGAGGGGACGTAGTGGGCGTAGTGGCCGCGTCCGAGGAACTCGGTCAGGTCGGCGTTGCGCGCGAGCGTCCCCTCCACCTCGCGGCGCGCCTCGCGCTCGGTGTGCTCGTCGATACCGAACGCGCCGTCGAACCAGACCGATTCGGGGATGTCGAAGAGGTCGTCGATGGAGTCCGCGCCGACGACGTCGAGCATCGCCTCGACGTCCGCGTCGGTGTGGGGGGCGTACGGCGTCCCGCTCACGCGAATCCCCTCGAGGGTGAGCGTGGGTAAGCCGGACGCCGTTCGGCGCTACTCACGCGAATCCCTCTGTGAGTGAGTGGCGGTCAGCAAGTCGAGTCGCCGGGCGTCCGGCGGTCACGTCGAATCACTCCCCGTCGCCGCGTGCGTCCGCGGAAGCATGCCGGGGTCTGCGAGCGGGAGGACCAAGATACCCCCGGTCGCCCCGAAACGTCCGCGTCCGTGTGCGGACTCGCCGTCCTCACCGACGCGAGTTTAGCGCTGTGACACGCCGGCCGTGAGCGGGCTCACTCGGTCCGCTCGCGGTAGCCGTCGGGCGCCAGCAGGTCGTCGACGTCGCCCTCGGGCACGTCCTCGAGTTCGAGGAGCCACCCGCCCGCGAACGGCTCGTCATTGACGAGTTCGGGCGCGTTCTCGAGGTCGTCGTTGACGGCGGCGACCGTGCCCGAGACGGGCGCGTAGAGGTCGCTGACGGCCTTGATCGACTCGACGACGCCGAACTGCTCGCCGGCCGTCACCGACTCGCCGACCACGGGGAGGTCCACGAAGACGACGTCACCGAGCTCGTCCTGCGCGAAGTCGGTGATGCCGACGCGGCCGTCGGCGGGGCGATACCACTCGTGCGACTCGAGATAGTAGCAGTCGTCGGGTACGTCGAAGCTCATCTGTCTATGAAGGGGGGTTCGGTGATAGTTGCGCGTTTCGCCTCGCCGCGAATGACGACGTAGACGGTCGTTCCGGGGTCCGCGTAGGCGGCGTCGAGGTAGCCGAGGCCGATGGGTTCGCCGCGCGTCGGACTCATCGTCCCGCTCGTCAGCTCGCCGATTCGGTCCGCCGCGTCGGCGTCCGCCGTAACGGCGTAGCCGTGTCGGGGGACGCCGCGCTCCTCGAGGACGAGGCCAGTGAAGCGCTCGGCGAGTTCGCCCGCCGCCTGCGCGACGAGGGCGTCGCGCCCGACGAACGCGTGGTCGAGGTCGACCGCGAAGCCGACGCCCGCCTCGAAGGGCGTTCGGGGGTTCTCCTCGTGGTGAAAGTCCTGCCCGGAGAGCAGGAACCCCATCTCCGTGCGGAGGGTGTCGCGCGCGCCGAGCCCGCAGGGGCGATAGGCCGGGACGAAGGCGTCCCACAGCGTCGCGCCGTCGCCGGTCTCGAAGACGAGTTCGACGCCGTCCTCGCCCGTGTAGCCCGTCCGCGAGACGAGGCAGTCGACGCCCGCCACGGTCGCGTTCGCGGCCTCGAAGCGCCCGAGCGCCTCGACGTCGGCGGTCGTCTCGTCGGCGACAGCAGAGACGGCGTCGGGGCCCTGCACCGCGAGCATCCCGCGCTCGTCGCTCACGTTCTCCACGGCGGCGTCGAGCCCCCACGCGTCGCGGTGGTCGCGCCAGCGCGCGACGGCCTCGGCGTCGTGGCCGGCGTTCGGCACGAAGAGATAGGTCTCGCCGTCCGGGAGCAGGTAAACGAGCGTGTCGTCGACGATGACCCCCTCCTCGTCGGTCTGGAGGGCGTACTGGGCGTCGCCGGGGTCGAGGTGCGACGCGTCGTTCGTCGTCATGCGGGAGACGAGTTCGAGCGCCTCGGGACCCGACACCTCGACTTCGCCCATGTGCGAGACGTCGAAGACGCCGACGCCCTCGCGGACGGCCGCGTGCTCGTCGCGGATACCGTCGAACTCGACGGGCATCTCCCACCCGCCGAAGTCGGTGAACGTCGCGCCCGCCTCGGCGTGCCGGTCGTGCAGCGGCGTCGTCCGGGAGGCCATACGGAACGCGCGGACGCCGACGACCTAACGCTTTCCCCGGACCGGGGGAGGGAGAGACGACAGTCGGCGCTGTACCCCCCGTTTCGGGACTACAAGCGCCGTTGAACCCTCGCGATAGCTTATACGCGATGGCGACGAACTGTCCCGTGTGAGCATGAAGGAGCTGTTCCCGCTCAAGCCCGCGTCCGAGGGCGAGCGCGAACGCGACCCCAAACTCGTCGGAATCGGGGAGGCGGAGGCCGAGTCCGTGTTCGCGGCGCTCTCCTCGGGGACGGCGCGCGCCGTCCTCGACGCGCTCTACGAGGAGCCGCTGACGGCCTCGGACATCGCGGAGGAGGTGGACACGAGCCTCCAGAACGCCACCTATCACGTGAACAAGCTCCGGGACGCCGGCCTCGTCGACGTCTCGGAGACGTGGTACTCCGCGCAGGGCCGCGAGATGAAGGTGTACGCGCCGACGAACGGCCCGCTCGTCGTCTACGCCGGCGCGCGCGAGGGCGAGGCGGACGAACCGCTGTCGGCGGCGCTCGCGAAACTCTTCGGCGCGGTGGGCGTCGTCGCGCTCCTCGGCGCGCTCGTGAACGGCCTCGCCGGGGTCCTCGCGTCGACCACGAGCGGGCCGGGAATCGGGGGCGACGCCGGGGCGGGCGGTGGGTACGCGGTCTCCACCGCCCGCGCCGAACCGGCGGGCGACCCGTCGCTCCTCGACGCGGCCGTCGCCGCCCTCCAAAGCGTCGCCGACGCGGCCCTCGCGCTGCTCGGCTCGCCGGGCGGCGTGACGTTCCTCGTCGGGACGCTCGTCCTCCTCGCGCTGTTCGCGCGCTGGTACGCCGCCGCGTATCGCGGCGGGCGCGTCCGCGTCACGCGCTGACCGGTGGCGGCCGTCGTCGGCGGGGCTCGGCCGATTCGCCACGGCTTTACCCGGCCACCCCCCACGGATGGTATGGAACGGCTCCGTGACGCCCTCGCGGGCGGCGACGACCCCGGGGTCGCGCTCTTCGTGGACGGCCCGAACGTCCTCCGCGACGAGTTCGACGTCGACCTCGACGACGTGCTCGCGGCCGCACGCGAGGAGGGCCGCCTCGTCGTCTCGCGACTCTACCTCGACGAGCACGCGACGCCCGGCCTCATTCAGGCGGGCGAGGCACGCGGCTACGACGTGCGGGTGACGAGCGGCGACGTGGACGTGAAGCTCGCGGTGGACGCGACCGAACTCGTGTTGAGCGAGCACGTCGACCTGCTCGCCGTCGCCTCCCGGGACACCGACTTCAAGCCCGTGCTGGAGAAGGCCGCGGAGAACGGCGTCGCGACGCTCGCCATCGCGCCCGGCGAGCACGGCCGCTCGGACGCCCTTCGGAACGCCGCCGACGACGCGCTCGTCCTCGCGGACCCCGAGGAGTAGCCGGGGCGCGACGGACGGAACGGTCCTTTTTCACGCCGGGCGCGCGTGGGGTCGAGTATGCGCGACTTGGGCACGCCCGTACTGGACGACCACCTGCACCTCGACCCGCGCCACGCCCGTGGCATCGATGCGGTGACGGACTTCGCGCGCTCGGGCGGAACGCATCTGCTCGTCGTGAACAAGCCGTCGTGGCACCTCGGCGTCGAGGCCGACGTCGGCGAGGACTTCCGCGCGGTCTTCGAGGAGACGCTCGACGTCGTCGCGGACGCGAGCGAGGAGTTGCGCGGGCGCGCGTGGCCCGTCCTCGGGGTGCATCCCGGACTCGTCTCCCGCCTCGTCGACGAGCGGGGCTTCGACGCCGACGAGGCGGCGGAGTTGATGTGCGCGGGCCTCGACGTCGCCGCCGAGTACGCCGCCGACGGCGAGGCGGTGGCGCTGAAGTCCGGCCGGCCGCATTACGACGTGAGCGAGGCGGTGTGGGACGCCTCGAATCGCGTCCTCCGGCACGCCCTCGAGCGCGCGGCCGAGACCGGCGTCGCGCTCCAGCTCCACACGGAAGCCACCGAGGACCTCACGGACGTCGCGGCGTGGGCGGAGGACGCCGGAATCCCCCCGGAGCGCGTCGTGAAACACTACGCGAGCGGCGAGTGCGCGGGCGTGACGCCGTCGGTGATGTGCGAGAAAGACTACCTCGAGGACGCGGTCGCGTCGGACGCCCCGTTCCTGATGGAGACGGACTACGTGGACGACCCGGAGCGTCCCGGCGCGGTGATGGGCCCGAAGACCGTCCCGCGACGGGTGAACTGGCTCCTCGAGAACGGCCACGAGGCGGCGGTGGAGCGAGCGCACGTCGAGAGCCCCGACGCCGTCTACGGGATCGACACCGTCGGGACGCTCGAGTAGCACGCCGATGAATCGGGGCGTGCGTGCGCCTCGCAGGCGCCGGCGGATAGGAAAGGCATTTGTCCCGCGCTCCGGTCGTATGGGGTATGAGTGATATCGAGGAGGAGTTCTACTCCGATGAGCGCTGGCAGAACTGGCTCGACAGGCTCCGCGACGAGGAACTCGACCCCGAGGACGAGGACTCCGCGCGCCTCCTGTACAACCTGCAGGACGACGTCGCGATCGCGGTCGCGAAGATCGTCTCCGCCCACCAGAGCGACGAGCTCGAGGAGGAGGAGGCGCTCGACGAACTCGCGTCCATCCGCGAGGTCGTCCTCGCCGAGCCCGAGTTCGACGACCAGGACAAGAAGATGCTCGTCGAGGGCGTCCAGACGAGCCTCGTCGCGGTCTTCTACTCCGCCGACGTCTACATCTCGAACGGGCCTGCGGAGGACGCGAGCGTCCAAGAGTACGTCGAGGCGGCGGCCTCGGCCGAGCGCGAGGAGGAGTTCGACCGCGCGCTCGAACTCGCGGCGTGCGCCGGCTCGCAGCTCTTCGACGGCGCCGAGATCGACCTCGGAATCACCGAAGAGCTCGAGTACGGCCCGCTGACCGACTGGCTGAGCGGCCTCGACAGCCTCCAGAGCGCGCTCGCCGACCCGGAAGTCATCGAAGACGACGAGGAGTAACGCCGCGTGTGCCGGCCATCGGTTTTAGGAGAGTGGCGGGGGTCGTCTGCGAACGATGAGGGACAGGAGGGCCGTCGCCGGCGTCGTCGGAGCCGTCTTACTCTTCGGTATCCTCGTTATCTCGCTCTCGATCTATCAGGCGCAGGTCGTGCCCGCTGAGAACGAGCAACTCGAGTTCCAGCACAACGAGCGCATCCACGACCAGTTGACGGACGTCCGAAACGCCGTCCTGCGGACGGCCGGGTCGGGGAACTCCCAGCCGGTCTCGGTGTCGCTCGGACTGCGTTATCCGACGCGCGTCGCGGCGGTGAACCCACCGCCGGTCACCGGAACCCTTCGCACCGACTCGTTCGCGTCGAACGTCACGATACGGAACGTCGAGGCGACGAACGCCGAAACCGCCGACTACGTCTCCGGCACGCTCTCTTACTCGACGTCGCGACTCGTCTACAGCGGCGACTACCACGAGTATCGGAACGCGCCGCGAACGGTCTACGAGAACGGCGTCCTCTACAACCAGTTCGACAACGGCGCGAACCTGACGCTGACCGGGCAGTCGATGCTGTCGGGGAACCGCCTGACGCTCGTGACGCTCGCGGGCGACTACGAGGAGTCCGGCATCAGGTCGGCGTCCGTCGACCCGCACCCGTCGAGCGCGCCCTATCACGAGGTGACGGTGACGAACGAGAGCAACGGGCCGCTCGTCCTCTCGCTCCCGACGACGCTCCCGGACTCGACGTGGGAGGACCTCCTCGCCGAGCAGATATCGAGCGGACGCGTGCTCGACGTCACCCCCGGCGACAACGGCACCGTCGACGTCCGCCTCGAACCCGGCACGTACGTCCTCCAGCTCTCGCGCGTCGGCGTCGGCTCGGGGGTCGAGGACCCCGGCCCGCACTACCTCGTGCGGGACGGCGGCGACGGCGCGACCCTGAACCCCGGCGAGTCGCACACCCTCGACGTCGCGGTCCGCGACCGATTCAACAACCCGTTCGCGGGCCAGACGGTGAACGCGACGGTGACACGCGGGCCGGGGTCCGTCTCGGGGCCGGCCACGACCGGATCGGACGGTGGCGCGTCGTTCACCTACACCGCGCCGGGAACGGTCAGCGGGAGCGAGGCCGTCGGTGTGACCGTCTGGTTCGGCGCGTCGAACGCGAGCGCGGCCGGCACGCTCGAGCGGACGACGTTCGACCTCACCGTCACGTCGGGTGGCAGTAGTGGAGGCGGTGGCGGAAACAGCGACCGACAGGTGACGCTGGTGCGTGGGTCCGAAGGAACGTTCTGGAACGGCATCCAGTTCGACGTCCGAAACACGGGGAGCGGGCCCGTGGACGTCACGGCGGTCCGCGTCGAGAACACCACCAACTCGAAGGTCGACGGCATCTGGGAGAGCCAAACGGGGTCGTACGCTCGGGGCCAGCACGAGGTGTATATCGACGCAGCGGAGCAGGGCGTCCTCGAGATGGACGGAACCCCGTATTCCGAGGATTCCGGGACCGAGCTCCCGATCGGAAGCAGGGAGCCCATGACCGAGGACGCGACACTGAACGGCCAGACGAACGCGACGGTCTACATTGGCGCGTTCTGGCAAAACAAGAACCAGCGGGCCAACATGCGTGGTGAGACGGTCTACGTCACGCTCTACGTCGACGGCTCGCCGAACACCTACGAGATCACGATTCCGAACTAGCCGGCGTTCGTCAGCCGTCGAATCGGCTCATCGACAAACCCATATGCGCGTTTCGTGAAGGAGACGGCATGACAGCCGTCGGTATCGACGCGGTCGAGATCTGGACCGGAAAGCTCGCGCTCGACCTCGCCGAGACGTTCGCCCCGCGGAAGGGCGACGACCCCGAGAAGTACACGAAGGGCCTCGGCCTCTACGAGAGTTCGTTCCCCGACGCCTACGAGGACATCGTGACGATGGGCGCGAACGCCGCCTATCGCCTGATGGAGCGGAAGGACCTCGACCCGGAGGACGTCGGCCGCATCGACGTCGCGACGGAGTCCGCCTTCGACAACTCGAAGCCCGTCTCCACCTACATCGCGGGCTGTCTCGAGGAGGTCTACGACGACGACTTCCACCACGCGAACAAGGGCGAGCGGAAGTTCGCCTGCATCGCTGGGACGCAGAGCCTCGACGACGCCTGCAACTGGATCCGCGCCGGCCGCAATCGGGGCCGGGGCGCGCTCGTCATCGCGAGCGACACGGCGCTCTACGCGCGCGGTGACGCCGGCGAGGCGACGCAGGGCGCGGGCGCGGTGGCGATGTGGGTGACGGAGGACCCGAGTCTCGTCGAGCTCTCGACGGAGCAGGGCTACGGGAGCGCGGACGAGACGGACTTCCTGAAGCCAAACCAGCAGTTCCCGAGCGTGGACGGCAAGCGCTCCATTCAGGTGTATCTCGCGCGGATGCGCGAGGCGCTCGTGGACTTCGAGAGCGTCGCGGGCAAAGTCGGTCCCGAGGACTACGCGTACGCGCCGTTCCACACGCCCTACCCGGGGATGGTCCGGAAGGCCGCGCTCCTCGCCTACCGGCACACGATCCGGGGCACCGAGGTCGAGGACGCGCTCGCGGACGAGATCGGCCGCCAGCCCCGCCGTGCGGACTTCGCGGACGAGGAGGCGTTCGACGCGGCGATCCGCGACTACATGGACGACCTGAAGGAGCAACCCGCGTACCACGAGTGGTACGACACCCACATCGAGCCGACGCTCGCGGTGAGCGAGCGCGTCGGTAACTGGTACACGGGCTCCGTCCACCTCGCGCGGATGGCGGCGCTGTACCACGCGGCCGAGGCCGACCGCGACCTCGCGGGCGAGAAACTGCTCGTCGGCTCCTACGGCTCCGGCGCGCAGGCGGAGATCCACGCGGAGACCGTTCAGGACGGGTGGCGCGAGGAGCTCGACGCGCTCTCGATCTTCGACCGAATCGCGGAGCGCTACGACCTCTCCTTCGAGGAGTACGAGCAGGTTCACGACCGGCACAACCACGAGAAGCAGTCCGAGCTCGAGCCGTTCACGACGCCCGAGGACGAGTTCGTCTTCGACGGCTGGGGGCCGATGAACGAGCGGAAGTACCGGTACGTGGAGTAGGTGGGGTCGACCGGCGGGTGGGCCCGCCACACGCCGAGCGGGGCGCACGCGACCCGCGGGTTGGCGACGGTGCGGAACGACTAGTCCGGAGCGCCGGGCGCGTTTTCGCGCGAGCGGATTATTCTGCGAGCGCTTGGAGCGCGGCGAGCATCTCGTCGATGGGCGTGTTGCAGATGGCGAGCGAGAAGCCGTCGCGCTGGGCGAGCGCGGGGGCGTGCTCCCAGAGGTCCTCCTCCTCGAGACCGTGGAGGAGGACGGCGTTCGGCGTGGGGTTGACGACGCGGAGCGCGACGAGCGGGGACTCACCGCGGGAAACCCCGGTGAAGCCGAGGACGCGGTTCGTGGACTGGCCGTAGAGGCGGTAGAACTCGTCGCTGGAGAGGCGGGAGATGGCGCGGATGCTGTCGATGATGGTGTGGCCGCTGACGCGGTCGCGGTCGCCCTCGACGACTTCGGTGGCGTCGATGGCGTCGTAGACGTCCTGGAGGGGGACGGCGGTCGGGTACTCGCGGAGGTCGAGGACGATGTCGCTCTCGAAGCCCGCGGAGAGGACGCGGGCGTACTGCCGGATGCGGTCGCCGCCGCGGCGCTCGTCGATGTCGAGGAGGCCGGTGACGAGTCGGGAGACGAGGCCGATGCCGGGGCTCTCGCGGCGGCCGCTCTCGTAGTCGGAGATGACCGAGGAGGAGACGTCGAGTTGGTCGGCGAGCTCGGTCTGCGAGACGTCGAAGTCGGTGCGCCACTTGCGGAGGGTGGCGCCGGGGTCGTCGCTGAGCGTGATCTCGCCGGCGATGCGTTCGGCGAGGCCGGCGCGCGCGTCCGAGTCCATACCCACCCCCATCCGCCGCGGGGCCTAAGGCGTATCGAAGCCCCGAGGTCGGGGAGCCGTCGCGTGCGGACGCGGTGCGAGTGGCGGTCAGTCGCCCGTGGCGGCGGCGACTGCGCCACCAACGGCGCCGAAGACGACGGGGTAGACGACGCCGGCGAGGACGATACCGGTGACGAGGTCGGGCCCGAGCCAGTTGCTCTCGGCGGTGATGCGGAAGGCGAAGACGCCGACCCACGCGGGGATGGCGTAGCCGAGCGAGAGGACGGTCCCGCAGAGCGCGCCCTCGGTGGGGTCGACGAGGCTCACGGAGCGCACGAGGAGGTAGCCTCCGACGAGGAGGAAGAGCGGCGGGAGGACGTAGAGCAACTGGGGGGCGTTCCCGCTCGCGATGAGGTTCGTCGCCGTCCGCCCGCCGCCGAGCGACGGGTAGGTGAAGGAGACGAAGTGGGCGTTGTAGAAGAGCCAGCCGACGGCCTGCCACGCGGGGATGGCCTGCCCGCCGAGGAACTGGATGACGGCGTTCAGCCCGGCGAGCTGCTCACGCACCCGGTTGGCCTGCCAGAGGTAGACGACGAGATATTGGAGGACGTAGGCGGCGATACCGACGACGGCGGCGGGGACCCAGGGGACGTCGCGGCCCGTACTCGATTCGGACATATGGGTCCGGTTCGCGTGTCGGGTGCAAATCGCTTGTGGCGGCACGCGGGACGAGCGGCCACCATCCTGAAACGCCACGCCGCACATCTCTCGGGGACGATGCCCGAACTCTCACGTCGCGACGTTCTGCGGACCGTCGGTGTCGGCCTCGCGGCCGGTACCGCGAGCGCGGGTAGTGTGAGCGCCGACGGCGGGTGGCACGCCGTCGCGTCCCCGACCGATAGCGACCTCGCGGACGTCGCACACACCGCGAGCGGGGCCTACGCCGTCGGCGGCGGCGGTGTCGTCCTCGAGCGTCGCGGGAGCGGGACGGACGACGGCGCGGAGTGGCACACCCTGACGACAACCGGGCCGGACGGAAACGGCTCCAACCTCCACGCGTGCGCCCCGACCGCCGACGGCGTGCGCCTCTGGGTCGCGGGCGCGAGCGGCGCGCTCGCCGAACTCGACGTGGAGACGAACACGGTCGCGTCACATAGCGCCCCCGACGACGTGACCGACCAGTTCACGAGCCTCGTCGTCGCCGGGTCGGGCGACGACGCGACCGTGTTCGTCGCCGACAGCTCCGGGCACGTCCACGTCTCGACGGGGACGGAGCGCAGCGAACCGGGTGAGCGAACGTGGACGCACGCGACGCCCGGGAGCGGGGCGGCGATCCGCGCGCTCGCACGCGGCGACGGCGGCCGCGTCGTCGCGGTCGACGCGAACGGCGACGTCTTCGCACGGGGGAGTGAGGGGGCGTGGGCGCGCATCGGTATCGAGGACGCCGACGCCGGCCTCTACGACGCCACGGTCGTCGGCGGGCGGGCCCGCGTCGCCGGTGGGACGCTCTACCGTGAGGGCGACGACGCGTGGGACGCCACCGACCCGACCGAGCGGACGCTCTACGACATCGCGATGGGGTCCTGTGGGTGCATCCACGCCGTCGGCGCGAGCGGCACGGTACTGCATCGCCCCGGCCACGACCTCCCCGGTGGCGTGACCGTCGCGCGGTGGCTCGGCCTCTGGGAGGAGACGCATCCCGTCGAGGCGGACTTGCGGGGCGTCACGCTCGGCGACCCGCACGTCGCGGTCGGCGCGAGCGGCACCGTCGTCGAGGCGTGAGCGGACCGTATCGTTAACTCGCGTCCCGCCCTAGTGGGGCGTATGGACACCGACCTCGACACGGTCGTCATCGCACTCGGACCGGACGTCAGCGACGCCGCCGCGGACCGGCTCGTCGAGACCGCGATGCAGGTCGCCGGTCCCACCGACGCGACGGTCGTCCTCGCGTACGTCTTCTCCGGCGAGCAGTTCATCGACGCCGCGAAGCGCCTCGGCCATCCGGACGCGAGCCGCGAGGACGTCGACGACGTGCTCGCCGACCACGAGACCGTCGAGCGGCTCGGCGCGACGCTCGCCGACCACGGCATCACCTACGCCGTGCGCGGCGCCGTCGGGAAGGTCGCCGAGGAAGTCGTCGCCATCGCCGACGACGTCACGGCGGGGCGCGTCATCGTCTCCGGGCGGCCGCGCTCGCCGACCGGGAAGGCCGTCTTCGGCTCCACCGCCCAGTCCGTCATCCTCGACGCGTCCTGTCCGGTGACGTACGTCGCCGTCGAGGAGTGACCGAACGGAACCACTAAACGCGTCTCGCGCCTCTCATCCGCTAATGGTTGACTGGACGGAGAAGTACCGCCCGAGCACGCTCTCCGAGGTTCGCGGGAACAACAAGGCCCGCGACGCCCTGAAGGAGTGGGCGGAGACGTGGGAGGACCACCGCGAGGCGGTCATCGTCCACGGGAGTCCGGGCGTCGGGAAGACGTCGGCGGCGCACGCGCTCGCGAACGACATGGGCTGGGAGGTCATCGAGTTGAACGCGAGCGACACCCGGACGAAGGACGTCATCGAGCGGGTCGCGGGCGAGGCGGCGAAGTCGGGGACGCTCGTCGGCGGCTCCGGCGGGCGGAAGCTCGTCGTGATGGACGAGGCGGACAACATCCACGGGAACGCCGACCGCGGCGGCGCGCGCGCCGTCACGCGCCTCGTGAAGGAGGCGACGCAGCCGATGGTGCTCATCGCGAACGACTACTACGAGATGTCGAACGCCCTCCGGAACGCCTGTCAGGAGATCGAGTTCCGCGACGTCTCGAAGCGCAGTATCGTGCCCGTTCTCCGCGACGTCTGCCGGCGCGAGGGCATCGAGTACGAGGACGCCGCGCTCGACGCGCTCGCGCAGAAGAACTCGGGCGACCTCCGCTCGGCGATCAACGACCTGCAGGCGCTCGCCGAGGAGACCGAGGTCCTCACGGAGGACGACATCGTCACCGGGGACCGCGACACCACGGAGGGCATCTTCGACTTCCTCGACGACGTCTTCAAGGAGAAGGGCGCACAGGAGTCGCTCTACGCCGCCTACGACGTGGATGAGACGCCGGACGACCTCCTCAACTGGGTGGAGGACAACGTCCCGAAGGACTACGCGGGCGCGGAGTTGGCGGACGCCTACGAGTTCCTCGCGAACGCCGACAAGTGGCTCGGCCGCGTTCGCGCGACGCAGGACTACTCCTACTGGCGCTACGCGACGGACAACGTCGCCGCCGGCACGGCGGCCGCCCGGAGCGAGCCGAAGGGCGGGTGGACGCGCTACGGGCCGCCGTCCTTCTGGTCGAAGCTCGGGCGGACGAAGGGCACCAGAAACACCCGCGACTACGTCGCGCGCAAGATCGCCGAGGCCTCCGGGTGCTCGATGGCGAGCGCGCGCCGCGAGGTGATGCCGTTCCTCGCCGCGATGACGCATCACTGCAAGCCCCGGGCGCTCACGGTGGCGATGGCCGCGACGTACGACCTCGAGGCCGAGCACGTCGCGTTCGTCACCGGGAGCGGGGAGGACACCAACAAGGTGCAGGACATCGTCGCCGACGCCGAGGCCGCGAAGGCGGAGGCCGCCGTCGAGCACTCCGGCGGCGCCTTCGAGGGGCAGTCGAGCGTCGACGACGTCGAGGGGGCGGCCGCGAGCGCCGACGAGGACGAGCAGGACGAGGAGGAGGCGGACGTCTTCGTCGACGAGGAGGAGAGCACCAAGAGCGACGACGCCGAGGACGACGACATGCAGAGCGGCCTCGACGAGTTCTTCTAGGCGAGTCGGCGGTCGTCCCCCCCCGGGCGCCAACTGCTCCCGCCCCTCTGGCTTTAACAGATGGTATGACTACCGTTGGATATGGACGCGACGTCACCACGGGAGCGTCTCTACGCCGTCTTCGCCGACGCGGAGCTCGACGTCGAGGAGAAGATCGACCGCGCGCTCGACGTGGGGGCGGCGCACCTCGGCCTCCCGATCGGGTTCGTCACCCGTGTCGAGGACGACACGCAGCGGATCGTTCACGCGATCGGGGGGCACGACCGGGTGCAGCCCGGTGAGACCTGCCCGCTACGCGAGAGCTACTGTCGGCACACGCTCGAATCCGACGGGCTGCTCGCGGTACAGGAGGCGGCGGTCTCGCCGATCGACCAGCGGGCGATCGACGCGTTCGGCCTCGGCGCCTACATCGGCACGAAGGTCGTGGTCGATGGCGAGGTGTACGGGACGGTCTGCTTCGCGAGCCGGGAGCGCCGCGACGCCGCGTTCTCGGAGTCCGAGGAGCTGTTTCTGGAGCTGCTGGCGACCCTCGTGGGGAACGCCCTCGAGCGTCGCGCGTACGAGCGCGACCTCAGGGAGCGCACGGAGCGCCTCGAGCGCGAGAAGCGCCGCTTCGAGGGAATCGCGGAGACCAGCTTCGACGTCCTCTTTCGGGTCGGCCTCGACGCGCGCTTCACGTACGTCTCGGCGGCGGTCGAGCGCATCCTCGGCTATCGGCCCGAGGCGCTGACGGGCGAGTACTTCACGGAGTTCATGACCGAGGAGTCGGCCGAGGACGCGGTGGCGGCCCACGAGCGCCTGCTCGCGGGCGAGTCCGTGGAGAACCTCGAACTCGATTTCCGCGCGCGCGACGGCGACATCGTCGTCATCGCGGTGAACGCGACGCCGATAGCCGACGGCGGGACGATCACCGGCATTCAGGGCGTCGGCCGGGACGTCACCGCGCGCAAGGAGCGCCAGCGCGAGTTGCGCGTGAAGAACCGCGCGATGGACGAGGCGGACATCGGAATCTCCATCGCCGACCCCAACGAGCCCGACACGCCGCTCGTCTACGTCAACGACGGGTTCGAGCGCATCACGGGCTACGACACCGCGGAGGTCCTCGGTCGAAACTGCCGGTTCCTACAGGGCGAGCGCACGGACGACGCGTCGGTCGAGCGCCTCGGGAACGCGATCGACGCCGAGGAGTCGGCGGTCGTCGAACTCGTCAACTACCGGCGTGACGGGACGCCGTTCTGGAACCGCCTCCGGGTCAACCCCGTCTACGACGAGCGCGGCGACCTCTCGCACTACCTCGGGTTCCAGGACGACGTCACGGAGCGCAAGCGGACCGAGCGCCTGATCGCGCTCCTGAATCGCGTCCTCAGACACAACCTCCGAAACGACATGACGCTCTTCCTCGCGTGGGGGAGCGGGCTCCGACACGGGGACGTCGACGACCCGCGCGAGATCGGCGAGCGCATCGAGCGCGCCGCCCGGGAGCTGTCGGCGCTCGGCGAGCACGCGCGGGAGTTGGAGCAGTACGCGCGCCGCGACCGCGACCCCCAGCGCATCGACCCGCGCGCGCTCTGCGAGGCGGTCCGCGAGACGCACCGCGAGCGCTTCCCGAACGGCGACATCGAGGTGCGCGTGGCGGCCGAGCGGGACATCTGCGCGGGCGCGGAGCTCCGGGAGGCGCTCGCGGAGCTCGTGGCGAACGGACTGAAGCACGACCCGTCGGACGACCCGCAGGTGTCGGTGTCCGTGTTCGACGCGGGCGACTGGGTGGAACTCGTCGTGTCGGACGAGGGACCGGGTATCGACTCGGTGGAGGCGGAGGTCGTCGCGACCGGGGAGGAGACGGCGCTGATGCACGGCTCCGGGCTCGGGCTGTGGCTGGTGAACTGGATCGTCACCCGATACGGCGGGTCGTTCCAGATCGCGGCGGACGACGGCGGCGGGACGACCGCGACCGTCCGACTGCCGGCTATCGGCGCGGGAGAGGCCGTCGCGGACGCCGAGCGGGGGCCGACGGTGCTCTTCTTCTGAGCGCCGTTAGAGGGTCTCGTCGAGGATGAGGCGGGTCTTCGTAGTGGTGACGTCGTCGAGTTCGCGGGTCTTGGTGATGAGTTCGTTGACGCGCGTGGTGTCCTTGGCGTCGACGACGACGACGATGTCGAGCTCGCCGGAGACCTGCCAGACGAAGTCGACCTCGCTCCATTCGGCGATCTGGTCGCCGACGGCGTGCGTGTCGACGTCCACGGCGACGTCCACCTCGATCATGGCCTTGACGTTGCCGGTGCTGGTGGAGACCGTGAAGCGCTCGATGGTGCCCTCCTCCTGCAGGCGCTCGATGCGGTTCCGTATCGTCCCCTCGCTGACGCCGAGCTCGTCGCCGATTTCGGTGTACGGCGTCCGCGCGTCTCGTCGGAGGACGTCGAGGATCTGCCGGTCGAGGTCGTCCATATCGCGACCTAGGGAGCGGCGACGAAAGGAGTTACGAAATTCGTAACGATGCTACGAAAGCAAGCCTTATATTCGGCCCGTTCGTTCGTTTCTCGTAATGTCGGACGCCTATCTCGCCCTCGAAACGGGGGACGTAGTCGAAGCGCGCGCACGCGCCCCGGGCGCCGCCCAGGGCGAACTCGTGTTCACGACCGCGTACACGGGCTACGAGGAGAGCCTCACTGACCCGTCCTACGAAGCGCAAGTGCTCACCTTCGCGTACCCCCTCATCGGGAACTACGGCGTCCGAGAGGAGCGCTTCGAGTCCGACCGCGTCCACCCGCACGCCGTCGTCGCACGCGAGATGACGGACGACGTCGCCGAGTGGCTGGAGGCCGAGGGCGTCCCCGGCGTCGACCACGTCGACACCCGCGACCTCGTGACGGACATCCGCGACCGTGGCGCCATGAAGGTCGGCGTCTCCGCCGGCCCCGAGGCCTCCCCCGAGGAGGCGAAGGCGCAACTCGAGAGCTGCCCGCACATGAGCGACATCACGGACATCGGCGAGCGCGTCAGCGTGGACGAACCCGTCCACCACGCGGGCTCCGGCCCGCGCGTCGCGCTCGTCGACTGCGGGGCGAAGGGCTCCATCGTCGACTCGCTCACCGCGCGCAACGCCGACGTCCACGTCCTGCCCTACGACGTCTCGGCCGAGACGGTCGCGGACCTCGACCCGGACGTCCTCTTCATCTCGAACGGCCCCGGCGACCCCGCGAACTTCGAGGCCACCGAGGCCCTCGTCACCCACTTCAAGGGCGACCTCCCCATCGCCGGCATCTGCCTCGGCCAGCAGGTCGTCGCCCGCGCGTTCGGCGGCACCACCGAGAAGATGACCTTCGGCCATCGCGGCGTCAACCAGCCCGTCCTCGACCACGAGTCCGGGCGCGTCGTCATGACGACGCAGAACCACGGCTACACCGTCGACGAACCCGGTGACCTCACCGTCACGCAAGTGAACGTCAACGACGACACGCCGGAAGGCATCGACAGCGAGGAGTACGGCGTCCTCACCCGCCAGTACCACCCCGAGGCGAACCCCGGCCCGCACGACACCCTCGACTTCTTCGACGACGTGCTCGCGCTCGCCGAGGACCGCGCGGCGCTGACCGTCAACTAGCGCGCGGACACCGTCCTGTCCGTCAGCCCCTCGAGACGCGCGAGCGTGCGCTCCCCGAGGACGCCCTCGGTCGCCGCGAGCACGCAGTGGGCGTTCCGCTCGCGGGTCGCACTCGTTATCGACTCGACGAAGCGGACCAGTCGCTCCTCGGAGACGTACATCGAGAGGACGCCGAGGTTGTCGACGACGACCCAGCCGACCCCCGGGCGGACGTGCGCGAACGCCTCCGAGAACCGGATGCTGATGCCCGTGAGGTCGCTCGGGTTCGCGCGCTCGGTCGTCCACAGCGGCCCGTCGTAGTCCACGGTCGTCCCCGTGATCGGGACGACGCCGACGTGCGCGGGGTCGCCGCCGCGCGCCGCGACCGCGCGTTCGAGGCGCTCGAGGTCGGCGGACGTCGAGAGCACGAGCAGGTTCTCGAAGCCCGCGCGCGGAATCGCGGATAGCGGGCGCTCACCGGACGGGAGCGTGTAGAGCGCGACCGCACCCGCCGAGAGGTCCGCGAGAGCCGCGCCGTCGTCGACCCGGTCAGCGTTCATTTTCGAACCCCCCGACGTACTCGTCGCTCTCGACGTCGACGTGTGCGTCGCCCCCGAAGTCGATGAACTCGCGCGCGAAGCGCCACGTCGCGGCGACGCTGACGGCGCCGCTCGCCGCGTAGAAGACGTACGCGAGGACGCGCAGCGTCACGTCGAACACGCGGACGTCGACGAGGAGTTCGAGGAGGGCGCCCGCGCTCAGGCAGGCGAGCGCGACGGTGAAGAGGAGGACGCCCTCGCGGTAGAGGACGTTGTGCGAGTACGTGAGGAGCGGATACGCGAAGGCGACGCAGAGCGCCACGAGGGCGACGACGGCCACCCCCCAGAGGGCGATTTCGGGCGTCACGCCGCCACCTCTAGTTCGGCGGTGAGCGAGACGAACCGCCAGCACGTCACCGCGATGGCGGCGACGGCCACGAGCCAACAGACGGAGGCGGCCCAGCCGCCGTGTGGCGGCGTCGTGGGATGGATTGTGACGGTCGTCGAGACGGTCAGCGCGACGAAGACGACGGGGAGCGGCGCGAGCGTCCGCCCCCACGGCGTCCCGCGAAAGCCGAGCGCGGCGATGGTCGAGAAGACGGAGGCGACCGTGGTCGCGAGGAGCGTGAAGAGGTTGAGCGCGAACGTGGCCTCGGTCGCCCACGATTCGAGCGGCATATCCCCCGTCTCGCGTGCGGGTCACTAAAGGTTCGTCCCCGCTCCGGGGACGCGACCGGGGCGGGCGCGCTTACTCGTCGCGGCCGCCCCACTTCGCGTTCGTGATGGGGCGCGAGCTGACGGATTCGACGTCGAGGTCGTCGTCGCGGTGGGCGAGCGCCTCGAGGCTCGCCGTCGCGCTCGCGACCGTGGAGATGTAGGGGAAGTCCTCCTCGACGGCGGTCCGGAGCGCGTCGACGTCGTCACCGACGTAGAGGTCGATTTTGTCCGTGCGGATGGCCTCGGGGACGTCGTCGAAGGCCTCGACGTCGTAGTACTCCTCGAAGCCCTCGATGTCGAAGTCGACGACCGCGACGCCGCCCTCGGGGAGGTCGTTACCGGCCGCGGACTGGGCCTTCTCGTAGGCCTTCCCGAAAGTGCGGGCGGTGCCCATGACCTCGCCCGTGGACTTCATCTCGGGGCCGAGGCGCGGGTCGGCGCCCTCGAGGCGGTCGAACGGCAGGACGACCTCCTTCACGCTGTACTCCTCGGGGATGCCCTCCGCGACGTCGAGGTCGGCGAGGGACTGGCCGGCCATGACCTTCGCGGCGAGCTTCGCGATGGGGACGCCGGTCGCCTTCGAGACGAACGGCACGGTACGCGAGCTACGCGGGTTCGCCTCCAGCACGTACACTTCGCCGTCCTTCACGGCGAGCTGGACGTTGAGGAGGCCGACGGTTTCGAGGGCGCGCGCGATCTCCTCGACGACGTCGCGGACGCGGCCGAGCGTCTCCTCGTCGAGGTTGCGCGGCGGGATGACGCACGCGGAGTCCCCGGAGTGGACGCCGGCGGCCTCGACGTGCTCCATCACGCCACCGATGAGGACGTCCTCGCCGTCCGAGACGGCGTCGACGTCGAGCTCGACGGCATCGGCGAGGAACTCGTCGACGAGGATGGGCTTGTCCGGGGAGACGCGGACGGCCTCCTCGATGTACTCCGTCAGCTCGGCGTCGCTGTGGACGACCTCCATCGCGCGCCCGCCGAGGACGTAGGACGGCCGGACGAGCACGGGATAGCCGAGGTCGTGTGCGAGGTCGAGCGCCTCGGACTCGCTGAACGCCGTCCCGCCGTCGGGTTGGCTGATTCCGAGGGAGTCCATGAGGACGTTGAAGCGGTCGCGGTCCTCCGCCAAGTCCATCGCCTCGACGCTCGTGCCGAGGATGGAGGCGTCGAGGCCGCGACGGTCGATCTCGGCCTCGAGTTCGTCCGCGACGTTGACGGACGTCTGGCCGCCGAACTGGACCATCACGCCGTCCGCGCCCGTCGCCTCGACGACGTCCGCGACCTCCTCGGCGGTGATGGGTTCGAAGAACAGCCCATCAGAGGTGTCGTAGTCGGTGCTGACCGTCTCGGGGTTGTTGTTGACGACGTGGGCCTCGACGCCCTCCTCCCGGAGCGCGCGCACCGCGTGGACGGAGCAGTAGTCGAACTCGACGCCCTGCCCGATGCGGATGGGGCCGCCGCCGACGACGACGACGGAATCGGTGTCGTGGTTCACTCGGAGCTCGCCGCCCGCGGCTTCGCCCTCGAAGGGGCCGCTGAACCACTCGGGTGCGCGCGAGGAATAGTAGTACGGCGTGCGCGCCTCGAACTCGCCCGCGCAGGTGTCGACCTGCTTGTAGGTGCGGCCCGGGACGTCGGCCTCGACGTCGTCGATGGTGACGCCCGCGCCGTCCGGGCGCGCCTCCGGCTCGTCCTCGTCGGGGCCGTGGTCGACGTCGGCGGGCAGCCACGACTCGTGGGTGTCCGCGAACTCGCCGCCCGCGAGCGCCGTGATCTCGTGGTTCGTGAAGCCCTCGATGGCGGCGTCCGTGAACTCGCCGTGCTTCGCGCCGTCGGCGGCGTCGGCGACCCGCGCGAAGCGCTCGACGTACCACTCCTCGATGCCCGTCAGCTCGACGATCTCGTCGACGGAGTAGCCACGGTCGAACGCCTCGAAGAGCGCGTACGGGCGGTCGGGGCTCGGGCGCGCGACGTAGCGCTCCTCGAGCTCCGCGTCGCTGAGGCCCGCCCAGTCGACGTCGGGCTCGTACTCGCTGGAGCGCATCGCCTTCAGGAGCGACTCCTCGAAGGTGCGCCCGATGGCCATCGCCTCCCCCGTGCTTTTCATCGCGGTGCCGAGCGTGAAGTCGACGTCGTCGAACTTGTCCTTGGGCCAGCGCGGCACCTTCGTGACGACGTAGTCGATGGCGGGCTCGAAGGCGGCGGTGGTCTCGCCCGTGATCTCGTTCGTGATCTCGTGGAGGCGCTTGCCGAGCGCGACCTTCGCGGTGACGCGCGCGATGGGGTAGCCCGTGGCCTTCGAGGCGAGCGCGGAGGAACGCGAGACGCGCGGGTTCACCTCCACCACTCTGTATTCGCCGCCCGGGGTGCCGTCGTCGTGCCACGCGAACTGGATGTTACAGCCGCCCTCGATTCCGAGGTCGCGGATGACTTCGAGCGCGGCGTCGCGCATCTCCTGGTGGCCGTCGTCGGGGATGACCTGACTGGGCGTCACGACCGTGCTCTCGCCGGTGTGGATGCCCATCGGGTCGATGTTCTCCATGTTGCAGATGATGACGGTGGAGTCGCCGGCGTCGCGCATCACCTCGTACTCGAGTTCGACCCAGCCGGAGATGGACTCCGTGATGAGCACTTCCGAGTTCCGCGAGAGGCGCAGGCCCTTGCGGACGCGCGACTTCAGCTCGTCCATCTCCTCGACGACGCCGGAGCCCGACCCCCCGAGCGTGTACGTCGTGCGGGAGATGACGGGGAGGCCGCCGACCGCGTCGACGGCGTCCTCGACGCGCTCGGCGATGTCGTCCTCGTCGAGCGCTTGGACGGACTCGCCCTCGTCGAGCGAGATGGTGGTCGAGCGCGGGACGGGCTGGCCGAGGTTCTCCATGCGCTTGCGGAAGAGGTCGCGGTCCTCGGTCGCGTAGATGGTGTCGAGCGGCGTCCCCATGATCTCGACGTCGTACTCGTCGAGGACCCCCTCCTCGGCGAGTTCGGCGGTGACGTTTAGCCCTGTTTGCCCGCCGAGGCCGGCGATGACGCCGTCGGGGTTCTCCTTCGCGATGACCTCCGCGATGGCCTCGACGGTGATGGGTTCGATGTAGACCTCGTCCGCCATCTCGGGGTCCGTCATGATGGTGGCGGGGTTGGAGTTGACGAGGACGACTCGGGCACCCTCCTCTTGGAGGGCGCGACACGCCTGCGCGCCGGAGTAGTCGAACTCTGCCGCCTGGCCGATCTGTATCGGGCCGCTCCCGATGAGGAGGACGGTCCGGTCGTCACTCATGTGTAGCTAGGTCGAATGCGTACATCGTAATAAGCGAAACGAAAGAGTGCAAATCTCGTAATCGGATTACGAAAATCGTAACGCAGCCGGTGGACGTCCGCGAGTACGCGCGGCGAGCGCGCTACGGGCTATCGACGGCGACAAAGAACCCGAACGGGGAACGCGGGAGAGCGCCTACCGCTCGCGCTCCCACTCGCGTTCGCTCCGATAGGCGTCCACGAACCCTTCGACGTCGAAGTCGAGCATCTGCGTCTCGAACTCGCCCTGCGCGCCGTCGTCGCGCGTGTGGCTCACCGCGTGCTCCATCAGCTCGACGACGAGCTCGACGACGTGCTCGTGGAGCGTGCGGGCGTCGAACGCGGCCACCCAGAGGAGCGCGTATCCCACGGTGCCGTCCTCGCTCGCGTCGACGACCACCACCTCCTCGGGGAACTCCTCCATGACGCTCCCCATGAGGTGTGGCGTGCCGAACTCCTCGAAGGCGTCGTCCTCGCTCGGCGTCACGCTCGCGCGCAACACCTCGACGACGTCCTCCGGGACGAAGCGCGAGGGCGGATGCATGTCCATCACGACCGCGTGGCGCTCCCCGCACGCGCACTCGTACTCGCGCATCCCGAGGTCGAACTCGCCCCGGTGGACCGACTCGCCACACGGGAGCGTGACGGTGCCGTCGTCGGATCCCTCACCGCCGTCGGCGCCGTCGCCGGCGTCGGGAACGCGCGGCCCCGCCATCGTCAGGGCCAGTCGTCGCGCTCCGGCTCCCCGGCCGCCGTCGCGTCCTCGTCGTCCTCGCCGAGCTCCCAGTCCGCGGCCGCCGCCGCGTCCTCGATCGCGAGGTACTCCCAGCCCGTCTCCGCCGCGAGTTCCTCGTCGGCCTCGCCAGTGCCGACGAAGACGTGGCGGTCCGTCTCGAACTGCGACTTCACGTTCTCGAGGCTCTCGCGCTTCGACTTCGGACCGGAGAAGAAGTCCTGCCTGATGCGGCGCTTGCGCGTGAAGTTCGTCACGACGTACGTCGGTTCGTCGCTCACGACGCCGACGTACTCCGTCCACTGCCGGGCGTCGGCGAACGCCGTCCCGGGCTTCGCGAGTCGCTTGAGCGCGGACAACTCGAAGGCGAGCGTCATGTCCGTGCTCCCGCCGCTCATGCTCATACCTAGGGGATGGGCCGCTCGCGTGGAAAACGGCTTCGGTCGGGGCGATAGGGGGCCGCGACGACGCCCGGCGTGCGGGTCTAGGTCGTGACGGGAACGCGTGCCTCGGCGCTCACGCGACGCACGGGGTCGGTGCCGAGCGGCGTACTCGTGGGGGACCTACGAGCGCGATCGACAAACGGGGTGTTCGGAAACGAGAGCGGGCGTGAAGCCGGTTGCTGGTGGGAGGTGACGCGGTCTCGGAGCCCTACAGGTCGACGTCGAGCTCTTCGAGCTCGAAGTTCTCCTGCAGGAGGACGTCCGACTGGTCCGCGACGTCGGCCTCGCCGCGGATGAGCTGCTTGTACTTCGACTGCGGCGCGAGGTTGCCGATGAGGACGCCGCCGATGAGCTTCCCGTCTTCGAAGGCGAGCCGACGCCACTCGGTCTCCGAGTACTTGCGCTCGACGTGCTCGTCGCCGTCCGTCGGGAAGCCGAAGGAGAGGAACGGGAAGTCGAAGTGCGTGATGGAGTAGGAGGACACCCAGCGGAACTCGTCAACGCTGTCCTCGACGTCGTCGGCGACCATCGCGTGCCCGGCGACGGAGCCCTGCTGTTTCGCGGAGCCCCACGAGCCGTTCTGCGCGCGTGTGTCGCGGATGGTGTCGTAGAACTGGGTGATGTCGCCGGCCGCGAAGACGTCCTCGGCGCCCGTGCGCATGTACTCGTCGACGACGATGCCGTCGTCCATCTCGACGTCGGTGTCCTGGAGGAACTCGACGTTGAAGTTCAGGCCGATGGCGACGCCGACGAAGTCGGACTCGTAGCGCTCGCCGTTGCCGCCGATAGTCGCGACGACGTGCCCGTCGTCGTCGGTCTCGAAGCGCGACGCGCCGGAGTCGAAGACCGGCTCGATGCCCTTCTCCGCGAGCGCGTCGTGGATGATCTCCGCGCCGTCCTCGCTGAGGGCGTAGCGCCACCAGCGGTCCCCGCGCATCAGGTACTTCGCGTCGATGTCTTGGGCGGCACAGATCGCGGCGAGGTCGATACCGAGCAGGCCCGCGCCGACGATGGCGCCTTCGTCGGCGTCCTCGGCGTGCTCGCGGATGTGGCGGGCGTCCTCGAACGTCCAGAAGTGGTGAATGCCCTCGGAATCACTGTTCTCGACGGGGAGTTGGGTGGGCGTCCCGCCCGTCGCGACGAGGAGTTTGTCGTACTCGAGGTCGTCGCCCTCGTGCGTGTGGACGACGTGTCCGTCCACGTCCACGCCCGTGACGAGCGTGTTCAGCTGGAGGTCGATGTCGCGCTCATCGTACCACGACTCGTCGTGGATGGAGATGGGCGCTTCGGGGAGCTTCCCCTTCGCGAACTCCTTGATGAGGATGCGATTGTACAGGGCTTCGCCCTCGTCTGTGACGACGGTGACGTCGGCCTCGGGGGCGCGTTCGCGGATGGTCTCCGCAGCGGAACTGCCGGCGACCCCGTCGCCGATTATCACGAACGACTCGCTCATACTGGCACTGTGCGTTCCGGGTTAAAGTGGATTGCTATCCGTCTATGGTCCCGGCACACGTTACCGGAGTGTGGCACGAATCCGCCGACACGGGTAGGACTTTGTATATCGCGGCCGAATCACCGGACATGAAACTACGCCAGAACGTCACGCACTTCGCGGCGCGGAAGGCGCTGGAGATGCCGGGCGTCGGTGAGATGGTCCACGAGAAACTCGTCGACGTTCACGTCTCCGTCTTCGGCGGCTGGGCGGACGACGAGCACACCGACGAGCGCATCCCGCACCTCGAGGCGTTCTTCGACGCCTCCACGGAGATGTACCTCGCCGCGCTCCAGGCGGGCTACGAGGAGGCCGTCGCGCGCGAGATGACGCACATCGTCGCCACCTTCGACTTCTACAACCACGGCTGGGCGGAGATGATGGAGTTCCCCCCCGAGGAAGTCGACGCCCACTACGAGCGCCACCGCGAGTTCTTCGAGGCGCACGACATCACCGTCGAGGACCCCCTCGGCGAGTTCGCGCCCGAAGGCGGCCTCCCCGACGCGCCGGCGACGCCCGAACGCCTCGACGACGGCGAGTTCCCGCACGCCGAAGGCGGCTTCGCGGACGACGTCTACGTCGAGGGCGACGACGGCGAGACACACCAAGGAAGCGCCGAGGAACCGGAGCACGTCGACGTCGAGGACGCCCCCGGCGCGAACTGACGGCCGACTACCCGAGCGCGCCGGCGAGCGCCTTCTTCCCGCCGGTGACGAGCGGCGTCCCGTGGCCGACGCACGCCACGTCGAACGCGGGGGACTCGCGCACGAGGGAGCCGATGCTCTCGCGGACGTCGCCGGTGTCGTAGCTCAACGCCCACGGCGACGGTTCGAGCGCGCCGTCGGCCTCGCGAACGAGGTCGCCGAGGAAGGCGACGCCCCGCTCTCGCGAGACGTAGGCGACGTGCCCCGGCGTGTGCCCGGGCGTCGCGAACGCGGTGAAGCTCCCGAGTTGGTCGCCGTCCGCGACGTACGCGACGTCCGTGAGCGTCGGCGCGAACAGCCCGGTGACGCGCTGAAAGAACCCCTTCCGGTTCGAGAGCGGCGGCCGGCGTCGCCCGGTCAGGAAGTCGGCGTCCTTCGCGCCGACGTGGACCGGCGCGTCGAGGTCGAGCGAGCGGAGGCCGCCGACGTGGTCGATGTCGTAATGCGTCACGAACACCCGCGTCACGTCCGCGAGGCCGTAGCCGGCATCGCGGACGCCCGCGCGGACGTCGTCGGCGTGCCACGGCATCCCCGCGTCCACGAGCACGAGGTCGTCGCCATCCTCGACGAGGTAGGCGTTCGTTCCGCCGAGGTCGAGCCACCAGCAACCGGCGACGAGTTCCTCGGCCATCAGTACTCCTCGACGATCCTGTCGGCGACCTCGTAGCCAGCGACGATACCGCCGTTCAGCGAGCGCTCGGGGTACTGGGCCTCGCTCGCCATCCCCGCGTAGTAGACGCCGTCCGCGACGGCCTCGGAGAGGTCGTAGGGCACCACCATGTCGAGGTAGCCGCGCTCGTAGATCGGCGCCGTCCGGGGGTTGCGCGCCGTCTGCACCCAGTTCACCGACTCGCGATCGAAGTCGGGGAAGAGGCCCTCGATGCCGTCGAGCCACGTCTCCGCGACCGCCTCGTCGTCCATCTGCCAGACCGGGTCCTCCGGGCTCTGGATGTACTTCGGGACGTAGAGGAGGTGCTCGCCGCCGTAGTTCGACTGGTGGATGAAGTTCGTGTGCTCGATGAGCGCGCCGAACGGCGCGTCGTCCGCGACGTTCAGCCAGTAGGTGTCCGTCAGCGACTCCTCCATCGAGATCACCGAGCAGACCGTCCCTTGGAACTCGATGTCACACTCGTAGCCGGTGAGCTCCTCGAGGACGGTCGGCATCGCCGCGACGACGACCGCGTCCACGTCATGCGCCTCGGCCGCGCCGTCGGGTCCCTGCGCCGTCAGCGACTCGACGCCGGACTCGCCGTAGGTGACGTCCGTCACGCGCGTGCTCGTCTCCACGGTGTCGCTCCCGACGTCGTCGAGGAGTTCGTCGAGGAGGCGGCCGAACCCGCCCTTCAGGTAGCCCAGCGGTTCGCCCTTCAGCAGGTCGCGCTCGCCCCGGAACTTGATGCGCCCGAGGAGCCACGCCGCCGAGACGTCCTCCGCGCGCTCGCCGAACTTCGCCTCCAGGAGCGGCTCGAAGAACGTCTCGTAGACGTTCTCGGTGGTGTGCTCGACGCAGAACTCCTTCACGGGGACGTCCTCGTAGTCCTCGAGGTCCTCGTAGGAGTCGAACGACGGGACGCCGCCGCGAACGTCGACGTCGAGGACGAGCATCCCCAAGCGGAACGTGTCGTAGAGGCTCCAGTAGGGGAACGCGAGGATCTCCCACGGCTTGTCCATCGGGTGGATCGTCCCGTCGATGTAGTAGGCGTTCTTCCCGATGGGCCACTCCACGTCGTCGCCGAGGCCGAGTTCCTCGATGAGGTCGACGATGGTCCCCTCAGAGCCCGAGAGGTGGTGATAGAACTTCTCCAGCGGGTCGCCCGCCGTCTCGTACGTCGCCGCGAGCCCCCCGATCTGCTCGGACGCCTCGAACACCGTCACCTCGTGGCCGGCGCGCTGGAGACGCCGGGCCGCCGCCAGCCCTGCGATCCCGCCGCCGACGATGCCAATCATGGCACAGAGTGCGTCGCCGGTCCGGGTTAGCGTTACGGTCGGCGGCGTTCCGGCCGCGCCGCGCGTTCGCTACCCTTTTCCCCCACGGTACGGTACGGGCGCGCATGCTCACGGTCCGTGCCCCCGCGACGAGTGCGAACCTCGGGAGCGGGTTCGACGTCTTCGGCGTCGCGCTCGACCGGCCCGCCGACGTCGTCAGCGTCGAACGCGCCGACGAGACCACCATCGAGGTCTCGGGCGCGGGCGCGCAGTACATCCCCGAAGACCCCCGGAAGAACACCGCCGGCGTGGTCGCCCGTGAACTCGACGCGCCCGCGCACATCCGCATCGACAAGGGGGTGCGCCCGTCCTCGGGGCTGGGCTCCAGCGCCGCCTCCGCCGCCGCCACCGCCGTCGCGCTCGACGCGCTCTACGAGCGCAATCTCACCGGCGACGAACTCGTCCGCGTCGCCGCCGAGGGCGAAGCCGCCGTCTCCGGCGAAGCGCACGCCGACAACGTCGCGCCCTCGATCCTCGGCGGCTTCACCGTCGTCCGGGACGACGGCGTCTTCAGCGTCGACGCGGACGTCCCCCTCGTGGCGTGCCTCCCCGATATCGCCGTCTCGACGCGCGACGCGCGCGGCGTCGTTCCCGAGAGCGCGGCGATGGACGACGTCGTCCACACCGTCGGGAGCGCCGCCACCCTCACGGCAGGGATGCAGCGCGACGACCCGGCGCTCGTCGGGCGCGGGATGGACGAGCGCGTCGTCACGCCCGCCCGCGCGAAACTCATCGACGGCTACGACGACGTCTGTGCGGCCGCGACGGACGCCGGCGCGACCGGCGTCACCGTCAGCGGCGCCGGCCCCGCCATCATCGCCGCCTGCTATCCCGCCCGCCAACGCGCCGTCGCCGCCGCGATGGTCGAGGCGTTCGAGGACGCCGGCGTGGACGCGCGCGCCTACCGCTCGACGGTCGGGTCGGGCGCGGAGATACTCGGCGAGTAAGCCGCCCGAGCGCGTGTTTCCTCGCTCGATACGTCGACGGAGAGACGCGTCGCTCGGTGCGCGGGAGAACGAGTAGAAACCGAACGGGTGCGGCGCTTAGAGCCGCTCGATGATGTCGTTCGTCACGTCGGCGGTGGACGCGTCACCGCCGAGGTCGGGCGTTCGCGGGCCGTGCGCGAGGCCGTCCTCGACGGCGTCACGCACCGCGTCGCCCTCCTCCTCGTAGCCGAGGTAGTCGAGGAGCATCGCCGCCGAGAGCACCGTCGCGCAGGGGTTCGCGACGCCCTGCCCGGCGATGTCCGGTGCGGTGCCGTGCACGGGCTCGAAGAGCGCGCGCTCCTCGCCGATGTTGGCGGAGGGGAGGAGGCCGAGCCCCCCCACGAGGCCGGCGGCGAGGTCGGAGAGGACGTCGCCCGCGAGGTTCGGGCAGACGACGACCTCGTACTCCTCGGGGCGCAGACAGAGGTGCATCGCGAGCGCGTCCATCAGCGCGGCGTCCGTCTCGACGCCGTTCTCCTCGGCGACCGACTGCACGGTGTCGCGGAAGAGCCCGTCCGTCTCGCGCATCACGTTCGCCTTGTGGGCGACCGTGAACCCGTCCGGGGCGTAGTCGCAGGCGTACTCGGCGAGGCGCTCGCTCGCGGACTTCGAGACGACGCGCGTCAGCGTCGAGACGTCGTCCGTGAGCCGCGACTCGTGGCCGGCGTAGACCCCCTCCGTGTTCTCACGGAGGAAGACGATGTCCATGTCGGGCTTCACGGCGTCCACGCCCGGGTACGTGCGCGCGGGCCGGACGTTCACGAAGGAGCCGACGGCGTCGCGAAGCGGGAGGATGACGTCCGCCGCGCTCTCGCCCGCCGCGCCGAACAGCGTCGCGTCCGCGTCCGCGACGAGCGCGCGCGTCTCCTCGGGGAGCGGGTCGCCGCCCTCGGCGGCGACGTGGTCGCCGGCCGTCGCCTCCACGAACTCGAAGCCGATGCCCGTGGCCTGCAGGACGTCGACCGCCGCAGGGACGACCTCTTGGCCGATACCGTCGCCGGGGATGACGACGATCTCCTCAGTCATCGGCCTCGGCCCCCGGGAGCGAGTCGGACTCGACGTACGGGAGTGACTCGGCCACGTCGCGCGTCGCCGCCGCGTTCGCCTCCATCAGCGCGGTCGTGTCCCAGACGCCCTCCACGAGCGCCTTGTGCTGTGCCTTGTCGACGTTCGCGCTCATCTCCGTGCCGTCGTACTCGACGACTTCGCGCACGACGTCGACGTGCAGTTCCTCGTCCGGGTGGTCGTCCACCCACTGCTGGAGGGCGTTGATGGACTCGTGGTCCGCCGTGAGCGTCGGGATGCCGAGCGCGAGGCAGTTGCCCGCGAAGATCTCCGCGAAGGACTCGCCGATGATCGCGTCGATCCCCCAGCGCATCAGCGCCTGCGGGGCGTGCTCGCGCGAGGAGCCACAGCCGAAGTTCGAGTTCACCACGAGGACGTTCGCGTCCTGGAAGCGCGCCTCGTTGAACGGGTGGTCCTTCTGGTTGTCCTCGTCGTCGAAACGCTGGTCGAAGAACGCGTACTCGCCGAGGCCGTCGAACGTGACGACCTTCATGAAGCGCGCGGGGATGATCTGGTCGGTGTCGATGTCGTTCCCGCGAATCGGGATGCCGCTCCCGGTCACTTCCTCGATGGTCTCGGCCGGCCCCTCCGAGAGGTCACTCATGCGAGGCTCACCTCCTTCAGGTCGCGCACGTCAGTCACTTCCCCGGTGATGGCGGCGGCGGCGACCATGCGCGGGTTCATCAGGACGGTGCGGCCGTCCTTCGAGCCCTGTCGGCCGATGAAGTTCCGGTTCGAGGAGGACGCACACGCCTCGTCGCCCTCCAGTTGGTCGTCGTTCATCCCGAGACACATCGAACAGCCGGCGTCGCGCCAATCGAAGCCGGCCTCGGTGAAGACCTCGTCGAGGCCCTCGGCCTCGGCAGCGGCCTTCACGCGCTGGCTACCGGGGACGACGAACGCGCGCACGCCGTCCGCGACCTCCCGGCCCTCGACGACCCGCGCGGCGGCGCGCAGGTCCGGCAGGCGGGCGTTCGTACAGGAGCCGAGGAAGGCGACGTCGATGTCGTAGCCCTCCATCGTCTCGCCGGGTTCGACGCGCATGTGGTCCTGTGCGCGTCGCGCGACATCCGCGTCGCCGGAATCCATCTCCTCGGGGTCCGGGATGGGGTCCGTGATGCCGATTCCCTGCCCGGGCGTGGTCCCCCACGTGACGACCGGTTCGAGGTCGGAGGCGTCGATGGTGACGACGTCGTCGTACTCCGCATCGTCGTCCGTGCGGATGGACTCCCAGTACTCCTTGTGGCGCTCGAACTTCTCGGGGTCGTCGGCGTACTCGTCGGTCTCCGCGAGCCACTCGTAGGTGGTCTCGTCGGGGTTGACGTAGCCGGCGCGCGCGCCGCCCTCGATGGACATGTTGCAGATGGACATGCGGCCCTCCATCCCGAGGTTCTCGATGGCCTCGCCGCCGTACTCGTAGACGTAGCCGACACCGCCGTCGGTTCCGAGTCGGCGGATGATCTCGAGGATGATGTCCTTCGCCTCGACGCCGGGGCCGAGTTCGCCCTCGACCTCGATGCGTCGGACCTTCTGCTTCTCCATCGCGATACACTGCGTCGCGAGGACGTCCCGAATCTGCGAGGTGCCGATGCCGAACGCGACGGCGCCGAACGCGCCGTGCGTCGCCGTGTGCGAGTCGCCACAGACGATGGTCTTGCCGGGCGTCGTGATACCCTGCTCCGGCCCGATGACGTGGACGATACCCTGATTGCCCGTCGTCGGGTCGTCGAACTCGATGCCGGCGTCCCGGACGTTCTCCTCGAGTTCCTCCATCATCCGCTCGGCGGCGTCGTTCTTGAACGGCCGCGAGCGGTCGTCCGTCGGGACGATGTGGTCGACGGTCGCGTGCGTCAGCTCGGGGTAGGCGACGTCGATGTCGCGCTCGCGCAGCATCCCGAACGCCTGCGGGCTCGTCACCTCGTGGATGAGGTGGAGGCCGACGAAGAGCTGGGTCTGGCCCGTCGGGAGCGTCGTGACGGTGTGCTCGTCCCAGACCTTGTCGTAGAGCGTGCCCTCGCTCATACGCGCCCCTCCGTCGGGACGGCCGTCGCGGCCTCAGTCATCCGCGGACACCTCGGCGACCTCCTCTTCGTCCTCGGACTCCTCCTCGGCCCACGCGAAGAGCTCGCGGAGGCGTTCGCCGACCTCCTCGATGTCGTGGTTCTCCTCGCGGGCGCGAAGCTGCTTGTACTTCGGCCGGTTGGCCTGGTTCTCGGTGATCCACTCCTGGGCGAACTCGCCGTTCTGGACCTGCTCGAGGACCTCCTCCATGTTCTCGCGAGCCGTCTCGTCGACGACGACGGGGCCCTGCGTCAGCCCGCCGTACTCGGCGGTGTCGGAGACGGAGTCCCACATCTCCGTCAGCCCGCCCTCGTACATCAGGTCGACGATGAGCTTCAGCTCGTTCAGCACCTCGAAGTACGCCATCTCGGGGCTGTAGCCCGCGTCAACGAGGACCTCGTAGCCCTGCTTGACGAGCGCGGTCGCCCCCCCGCAGAGGACGGCCTGCTCGCCGAAGAGGTCGGTCTCGGTCTCCTCGCGGAACGTCGTCTCGATGACACCGGCGCGCGCGCAGCCGATGGCGCTCGCGTACGCGAGCGCTTCCCCCTTCGCGTCGCCCGTCTCGTCCTGGTAGACGGCGACGAGGCCGGGCGTGCCTTCGCCGGCCTCGTAGTTCCGGCGGACGAGGTGGCCCGGGGACTTCGGCGCGACCATCGTCACGTCGATGCCTCCTTTCGGTTCGATCTGGCCGTAGTGGATGTTGAAGCCGTGCGCGAACTGGAGGGTGTCGCCGGCCTCGAGTTCGTCCTCGATCTGGTCGTAGACGGCGGGCTGGACGGTGTCGGGGACGAGGATACTCACGACGTCGGCCTCGGCGGCGGCCTCGACCGGCGTCGCGACGCGCAGGCCGTCATCCTCGGCGGCGCTCCGGGAGGCGGAGCCCTCGCGGAGGCCGACGACGACGTCGACGCCGGACTCGTGGAGGTTCTGGGCGTGGGCGTGGCCCTGACTGCCGTAGCCGAGGACGGCGACGGTCTTGTCCGCGATGTACTCCGCGTTCGTGTCTTCTTCGTGATATACGGGCTGGGTGAACTCTGTGTCGTCAGTCATCGGTAGTAGTGTCGTCGTATGCGGTGAACTCGGTGCCGCCGGCGAGCGCGGCGGTGCCCGTGCGGGCGACCTCGCGAACGCCGAACCGTTCGAACGCCTCGACCGCGGCGTCGATCTCTGCTTCCGTGCCGGTCAGCTCGACCGTCACGACCTCGGGGCCGGCCTCGACGGCCTCGCCGCCGTACATCTCCGCGACGGCCGCGACGCCCGCCGGGTCGTCGTCGCCGACCTTGATGAGCGCGAGCTCGCGCTCGGTCGCGGCATCGAGCTCGCGGACCGCGTGGACGGGGACGAGCTTTCGCAGCTGGCGCTTGACCTGCTCGACGCCGGGGTCGGTCTCCTCGACGACGATGGTCATGCGCGCGAGCCCCTCGGCGGCCGTCGGGCCGACCGTGAGGCTCTCGATGTTGAACTGCCGGCGCGCGAACAGCCCCGAGACCTCGGCGAGGACGCCGGGCTCGTGGTCGACGAGCGCCGAGAGCACCTCGCGTCGGACCTCGGGTTCGGACTCCGCCTCGGGGTCGATGCGGATGCCCTGCTTGTTCCGGCGGCCCGACGGATGCGGGCGCTCCTCGGGCGCGGGGCCGGGGAGTTCGCCGGTCATCGCGCGACACCTCCGGTCGAGTCGGTGTACGTCGTGCTCATAGGTGCTCCTCCTGAAGCGCGAAGAGGCCGTTCGCACCGCCGCTTGCGACCATCGGATAGACGTCTTCGCGGGGGTCGATGTGACAGTCGATGACGCTCGGGCCGTCGTAGTCGCGGGCGGCCTGAATGGTGTCCGCGACCTCGTCGTAGTCGTCGAGCGTGAAGCCCTTCGCGCCGAACGCCTCGGCAAGCGTCGCGAAGTCCGGCCCCCACGGGTACTCGGAGGCCATCCGGCGGCCCTCGAAGAAGGCGTCCTGCCACTGGCGGACCATCCCGACGGCCTCGTTGTTCAGCACGCAGACCGTGAGGTCGAGGTTCTCGCGGACGGCGACGGAGAGCCCCTGGACGGTCATCAGGAAGGAGCCGTCGCCGTCGAAGCAGACGACCTCCTGCTCGGGGGCGGCGACCTTCGCGCCGATGGCGGCGGGGAGGCCGTAGCCCATCGTCCCGAGGCCGTGACTCGAGATCCACGTTCGGGGCTCGGTGAACGTCCAGTACTGGACGGCCCACATCTGGTGCTGGCCGACGCCCGTCGTGACGATGGTGTCGTCGTCGGTCGCCTCGCTGAACGCCTCGACGACGAACTGCGGCTTGAGCGGGTCGTCCTCGGGGGCGTCGTAGTCCATCGGGTACTCCTCCTTCCAGTGGAGACAGCGGTCGCGCCACCCCTCGGCGTCCGGCGCGCGCGGCAGCGCGTCGTCGAGCTGGCGCAGGACCGTGCTGGCGTCGCCGACGAGCGGGTAGTCCGCGTGGACGTTCTTCGAGATCTCGGAGGCGTCGATGTCGACGTGCGCGATCTCGGCCTCGGGCGCGAACGTGTCGACGCCGCCCGTGAGGCGGTCGTCGAAGCGCGTGCCGACGGCGAGCATGACGTCGCAGTGCGTGATCGCCATGTTCGCGTAACCGGTGCCGTGCATGCCCGCCATCTCCATGGCGAGGTCGTGGGTCTCGTCGAACGCGCCGACGCCCGGCATCGTCGTGACGACGGGAACCCCGTGGTCGACGGCGAACTGCCGGAGCTCCTCGGTCGCGTCGCCCTTGATGACGCCGCCGCCCGCGAGGATGACCGGCCGCTCGGCGTTCGCGAGCGCGTGCGCGGCACGACTCACCTCGTCGGGGTCGGCCTCGTCGGGGACGACGTGCGTCTCCGGGCCCTCGGCGGGGCCGGGACGGGCGACGTCCTCCGTGTTCGAGACGTCCTTCGGCAGGTCGACGAGCGTCGGACCCTGCCGGCCGTCGCGAGCGAGCGCGAACGCCTCGCCGACGGTGTCGCCGACGGTGTCGGGGTCGCTCGCGAAGTAACTCGCCTTCGTGACGGGGCGCGTGATGCCGGTGGTGTCGGCCTCCTGGAAGGCGTCGTTGCCGACCATGTCGGTCGCGACCTGCCCGGTGAGCGCCAACATCGGCTCGGAGTCCATGTCGGCGTCCGCGATGCCGGTCACGAGGTTGGTCGCGCCCGGACCGGAGGTCGCGAGGCAGACGCCGGGGTCGCCGGTGACGGCGCCGTAGGCGTCTGCGGCGTGCGCGGCGCCCTGCTCGTGCGCCATCGTGATGTGCTCGATATCGCTCTGGTAGAGCGCGTCGTAGATCGGCATGATCGCCCCGCCCTGGACGCCGAAGGCGGCCTCGACGCCGGCGTCCTCGAGCGCGGCGACGACGGACGCCGCTCCGGTGGGGAGCGTGTCGTCGCCCTTCTCCGTGGTTCGTTCGGTTTCGCTCTCGCTCATTGTGTGTGCGTGTGTGTGGCTGCGTTGCTTGTCGGTTCGGCGGACGATACGGACGGCCGGTTGGAAGGAGGAGAGTGGGGGCTTACGCCCCTACGATGGGCGTGCGTACCGCGGCGATGACACTCACGCGACGTCGGAGAGACTGCGTGGGTGCTGGTCGCATCGTTGTCGGAGACACGCGATGCATCTATTTGAAGCTTTCCGGCCGTGCAAACGTTGCCGAACGAGGGCATTCTCAGGCCCTCACTTCGGTGGACGCGCGCTCGATGCCGACGTCCTCCGCGAACTCGTGGAGGTCGTCGGTCGTGACGCGCCGCTTCTGCGAAGCGTGCTCCTTCACGCGCTTGGTGACCGCCACCACCTCGTCGTCGGTCGGCTCGTAGCCGGCCTCCTCCAGGTGCTGGCGGACCGCGTTCGTCCCGGTGTGCTTCCCGAGGACGATGGAGCGCTCGGCGCCGATCATCTCCGGCGTCATCACGCCGGGCTCGAAGGTCTCGGCGTTCTCGATGACGCCCGCCGCGTGGATGCCCGACTCGTGGCTGAAGGCGTTGTCGCCCACCACGGGCTTGTTCGCGGGCACCGGCACGTCGGCCTTCTCGGAGACGATCCGCGAGAGCTCGGCGATGTAGGTCGTGTCGATGCCGGTGTCGACGCCGAAGAGGCTCTCGACCGCCATCACGACCTCCTCGAGGGCGGCGTTCCCGGCGCGCTCGCCGATGCCGTTCACGCTCACCTGCGCCTGATGGGCGCCGGCGACGAACCCCTCGACGGCGTTCGCCGTCGCCATCCCGAAGTCGTCGTGGGCGTGGACGTCCACGCGCGCGTCGGTGTGCTCGCGGACGAAGCGCACGAGGTCCGCGAACCGACTCGGCGTCGCGACGCCGACGGTGTCGGGGATGTTCACCCAGTTGACGCCGACCTCGTCGACGGCCTCGAGTATCTCCTGAAGGTACTCGGGGTCCGTCCGGGTGGCGTCCATCGGGGAGTACATGACTTCGACGCCCGCGTCCGTCACCTGCTCGACGGCGGCGACGGAGCGCTCGACGACCTCCTCGCGCGTGGCGTGCATCGAGTCCTCGATCTGGACGTCGCTGGTGGACGCGAAGACGTGCACCAGGTCGACGCCGGCGTCGAGTGCGGCGTCGATGTCGGACTCGACGACGCGCGCCAGCCCGCAGGTCGTGGCGCTCGTGTCGGCCGCGATGTCCTGGACGGCCTCGAACTCCGCCTCGGAGTTCGCGGGGAAGCCCGCCTCGATGACGTGGACCCCCATCTGGTCGAGCAGCGCGGCTATCTCGCGCTTGTCGTCGTAGTCGAACGACGTGCGTGGCGTCTGCTCGCCGTCTCGGAGCGTCGTGTCGAAGATCCGTGCGTCGTCGATCTCGTCGTTATTGTGGGCTAAAGTGCCCTGGAAGAACCCGTTCCCCCGGACTCGCACCGGGAATGTCGTTGGATGACATCGTGTACGTTCGTCCAGACCTGCCAGCCATATAAGAGTGTTCATCGGTCCCGATACTGCCCCGCCCGAAACCCGCCGGACGGCCCCGAGAGCCGCGAGACCGCCCGATGGGAGAGCCAATAAGGCCGTATTAGGAGATACCCACACCTCATATGTCGACAGTGAGGGGGACCACACGCGGCCCGCGGGGGTGGTCGAACGTGGAGGTGTCCGGTCACGTGGCGGGCCGTTCTGGACGAACGCCGAGTGCGTCAGACGACGCCGAGCGCGACGCTGGCGGCGAAGACGGCGAGCGCGCCGACGGCGGTGCTGGCGACGGCCTGCGTGCGGAGCCGGTCGAGGAGGCCGTGGTCGTGGCCGTCCGCGTGGCGCGTGACGACGTCGTGTATCTCGCCGCCGACCTCGCAGTCCGGGAGGAAGTCCATGGCGACGTGGAGGAAGACGCCGGCGGCGAACCCGAAGACGACGGCGTCGACGGCGGGGTCGGCCGGGATGCGCAGGAGGCCGACGGCGACGGCGGCGATGCCGACGCCGGCGGCGGGCAGGAGGAGCGGGAGGACGGAGCGGTCGGCGAGGCGGAGGCGGCGCGCGGCGGCGTATCCCGCCGGACCCTTGTGCGAGACGATGGCGAGGCCGAGGACGGCGCCGAGTTCGGGCATCGCGGCGTAGACGGCGCCGATGATGAGTCCGGCGGAGAGCGCGTGTGCGGTGATCTGTGCGGTGGTGCGGTCCATCGGGAGGTCGAGGTGGGAGAGCCGGTGGCCGATGGTGTGCGCGCCGAAGCCGGTGAGGACGCCGGCGGCGAGCCCGAAGCCGGCGAGTTTCGGCTGGTAGCCGACGGCTTGCGGAACGAGGAAGACGGCGGCGCTGGTGACCATCGCCCCGCTGGCGAGCCCGTAGCCCCAGACGAGACCGCGCGCGGCGTCGGCGTCGGCGCGGACGCCGAAGAGGGTCCCGAACGCCATGGCGGCGAAGGCGACCCAGCCGATACCGACGACTTTGCCGGCGCGCCCGACGGTGAGCGCGTACGCGGAGAGCGCGACGAGGAGGGCGACGGCGGCGAGGCCGATGACCGTCTCGCCGCGTCGTTCGTAAACGAAGGATGGTTCTTGTCCCACTGTTAGTAAAACATATAGTGCAGTTATTAACGCTGTCGGTGTCCGCGACACCGGCCGGCACACGGAAGGGCGCAGGCGGTGAAGAACCGGTATGCGCGTCATCTCGATGGACTGGCGGGACGTCTGCGTCGCCTCTTACGCCGTCGACCCGGCCGTCGTCGCGGAGACGCTCCCCGAGGGCGTGACGGTCGACACCTACGAGGGTGACGCCTACCTCTCCGTGGTCCCCTTCGTCATGGGCGACGTTCGTCCCTACGGGTTCCCGCGACGCGTGGGCCCGACGTTCGGCGAGTTGAACCTCCGCACGTACGTCACCGGGGACGGCGGGCCCGGCATCTACTTCTACAACCTCGACGCCACCGACCGCCTCGGCGTCGCCATCGCCCGCGCGACCTACCGCCTCCCCTACTACAACGCGAGCCAGCGGGTCGTCCGGCGCGGCGAGACGGTCGAGTTCGAGAGCGAGCGCACCCACTCGGGCGTTCCGCCCTGCGAGTTCGACGCCGACTACACGTCGCGCGGCGACCTCCGACCCGCCGAGTCCGGGAGCCTGAGCGAGTTCCTCCTCGAGCGCTATCGCTTCTACGTCGAGGGGCGCGACACGCTCCTCCGAGGCGAGGTCGAGCACGGCCCGTGGGAGCTCCGGGCGGCCGACTACGACGCCCGGACGAACGACCTCTTCGACGTCAACGGCTTCGAGACGCCCGACGGCGAGCCGCACGTCGTCTACAGCCCGGGCGTCGAGGTGGCGGCGCACGCGCCGACACGCGCGGAGCGATAGCCGGCGCTCGCTGGCCGTGCGTTCGGCGGAGCGTCGGCGAACTCATCCCGCGCCCCTACTTCGCACCCGCTGCGAACGCCCCCGAGACACTCAGAGATCGAGGCCCGCCTCGAGGAGCGCCCCCGCGTCGGTGTCGCGGAACTCGACGTCGTAGTGCGCGCGGACGACGGGCGCGTCGACGTCGACGACGGCGGCGAGGTCGATGGGCGTCCCGGCGACGACGACGTCCGGGTCGGCGGCGTCGATGGTGGCTTCGAGGTCGGCGACCTGCGCGTCGCTGTACCCCATCGCGGGGAGCACGCGGTTGAGGTGGTCGTACTCCTCGAGGACGGCCGCGAGTTCGCCGACGGCGTGCGGCGCCGGGTCCACGAGCGACGCCGCGCCGTACCGGTCGGCGGCGACGTAGCCCGCGCCGTGGGGCGCGCCGCCGTGCGTGAGCGTCGGGCCGTCCTCGACGACGAGGGCGTCCGCGCCCGCGATCCGTTCGCGCTCGGCCTCGGCGACGGAGACCACCGAGTCGGCGTGGTGCACGGGGGCGTCGTCGGGCGCGAGGCGCGCAGCGACGTCCGTCGCCTCGGCGATCTGGTCGTCGGTCGCGGCGTTCTCCTTCGTGACGAGGGCGGCGTCGGCGCGCCGGAGGTTCGTCTCGCCGGGGTGATAGCGCTCGCCGTGGTCCGGCCGGAGGGCGTCGACGAGCACGACGTGGTAGTCGGGGCGGGCGAACGCGAGTTCGTTGTTCCCGCCGTCCCAGAGCACGACGTCGGCCGCCTCGCTCGCCCGGTCGAACACCGCGCGGTAGTCGACGCCCGCGTAGACGACGCGGCCCGCCGCGACGTGCTGTTCGTACTCCTCGCGTTCCTCCACGGTGAGCCCCGCGAGGTCGGTTTCGTCCGCGAAGCGCTCGACGCGCTTCTCGACGAGGTCGCCGTACGGCATCGGCTCGCGGACGACGGCGACGTCGAGCCCGCGCGCGTCGAGTTCGTCGGCGAACGCGCCCGCCACCTGCGACTTCCCACAGCCGGTGCGGACGGCGTTCACGGCGACGACCGGGGCGTCCACGTCCACCTGCACGCTCCGGGGGCCGAGTATCTCGAAGTCCGCGCCGGCGGCGAGCGCGCGCGACGCCGCGTGCATCACGTGCTCGTGGGTGACGTCCGAGTAGGAGAAGTAGACGGTGTCGACGTCGCGCTCCGCGACGAGGTCGGCGAGGTCGGCCTCGGGGACGACGGGGATGGCGCCCCGCCCCTCCGGGGTGAGTTCGGCGGGGAAGTCCGCGATGCCCGCCGCGTCGGTCTCGCCGAGGTTCTGCCCGGGCGCGCGCGTGAACGCGACGACCTCGCGGTCGGGGTCGTCGCGGAGTTCGACGAAGTAGTCGTGGAAGTCCCGTCCGGCGGCGCCCATCACGACGACACGTTCGGTCATACGTGGGGGTAGCGGCGGGCGCGCGAAAAGCGTACTCGCCGACCTACACGATGAGGAACGCGGGGAGGTAGAGCGCGGCCACGAGGAGGCCGACCCGTCGCCCCATCGTCGGGCGGAGCGCGAAGTAGGCGACGACGGCGGCGGAGACAGCGAGCATGTAGCCGCCGGCGAGGAGGACGCGGGAGACGTGTGCGACGTGGAGCGTGCCGACGGTGGCGCCGAAGCCGAGGCTGAACAGCGGGTCGGTGACGTTCGACCCGAAGAGGGTGCCGACGGCGATGCCGTCCTCGTCGGCGCGCACCGCTTGGAGGGCGACGGTTATCTCGGGGACGGTGGTGCCGAGACCGGTGACGACACCCACCAGATACGGCGGGACGCCGACGGCGAGCGCGAACGCGCGGCCCTCGGTGACGAGGAGGTGGCCGCCCGCGAGGACGAGCACGAGGCCGCAGACGAGCCAGAGCGCGGCCCTCCGGGGGTCGTGGATGCCGTCGTGGTCGCTCGCGCGGTCGGCGAAGTCAGCGCGCTCGGCGACGACCGCGAGGAAACCGAGGTAGAGCGCGCACATGAGCGCGCCCTCGACGCGCCCGACGGTGCCGGAGGCGGCGGCGACGAGCATCACGGCCATGGCGACGAGCATCCCGCCGCCGTAGGCGGGGAGGCGCTCGCGCGGGATGGTGAGCGTGGAGACGGCGGCGACGAGCCCCACGCCCAGCGTTATCTGGGAGGTCGCGGAGCCGACGACGTGGCCGACGGCGAGCGTGCCGGCGCCGTAGACAGAGGCGTACGCGGTGGTGGCGATCTCGGGGACGCTGGAGCCGACCGCGACGACGGTGACGCCGACGAAGAGCGCGCTGACGCCGACGTGGTCCGCGAGGCCGCTCGCGGCGGCGACGACGCGGTCCGCGCCGTAGACGAGGGTGACGAGGCCGACCGCGAGGAGGGCGAGCGAGGCGAGCATCGCGTTACGCGGAGCGCGGCGCGGCCGGGCGCCCGGCGTGTCGCGCGCTGGGAGCGTCGCTGTCGCCGGTCTCGTCGGCCGCCTCGTCGCGTCGCGCCTCGTACCGACCCGCCGGTCGTCGATGGCCGTTCACGGCGTGACGTGCGAGTGGGGGGCGGAAAAGTCTCGCGGGCGCTACGTCGACGCGTCGACGACGCCTCCGGTTGCGTTTTCGAGCGTCGTGTGCACGGTGTACGCGGGGGTCTCGACGACGACCGGGGTGTCGGCGGTGACACCGGAGAACGTCGGTTCGAGCGTGAAGTTCCCCGCCGAGTCGATCTTCGTCGCCTCGCTCTGGTTCGCGCCGGCGACGCGAATCCACGCGGTCGCGTTCGCGTACTGCGCGCTCGTCGTGCCCTCGACGACGTACTCCCGAGTCGGCGTCCACCCGGGGCGCTCGCCGGCGACGGGGTAGTCGCGGCGGTGCCACTCCCAGTACCCCTCGTCGATGGCGTAGACGTCGTCGTAGCCGGCGTCGATGAGCGCGGCGGCGCGCAGCGAGGAGAGGTGGTGGGGGCAGCCGCAGTAGCAGATGACGCGGTCGCCCTCCGGCCAGTAGTCCACGGGGTCGCAGCCGTCGTAGGTGATGCCGGGCGCGGGGCTGCGGACGGCGCCGTAGACGTGCGAGCGGTCGTAGAGTGCGGGGTCGCGGGCGTCGGCGAAGCGCGCGGCACCACGGAGCCACCAGTAGTGTGCGACGTCGACGGGAACGAGCGGCACCTCGACGCCGTCGGCGGTGTAGGTGTCGAAGGATTCGGGGTCCACGTCGCGCGTGGTCGGCGTCCGGGAGACCGCTGGAGGGATGCCGTCGGTCGGGGTGTCGTCGGCGGGGAGCGAGCCGCGATTAGCGGCGAAGGAGGCGGGGGCGCCACAGCCGTCGGGAGGGCCGTTTTCGAGGAATCGACTCCCGGGGGAGCCCCCGCAGCCGGCAGCGGCGCCGATGCCGGCGGCACCGAGGGCGGCGATGAAGTCGCGACGGTCCATGTCGCGGCCTACGTGGAGGCGTGGGAAACCGTTTCTGGACGGGGACTCAGGCGGGGTCGACGGCCGCGACGGCGCCGCGGGACGTCCGGCCGTCGGCGACCGTGAGGGTGACGGGGTCGGGCGCGCGGTTGTAGACGCGTGTGGCGAGCGCGTTCAGGGAGGGAACCAGACGGGGGGAGACGCGCCGCCGACCGCTCGCCGTCTCAGAGGCGTTCGAGGTCGGTGACGGTGCGTTCGTCGTCGGCCGCGTCCCCGGTGTTGCGCGTGCCCGCGGGTTCGAAGAGGAGGACTTTCGCTTCGCCGTCCGCGACGGGGCGGTGTTCGACACCGGCGGGCGCGACGGTGAGGTCGCCGACGTCGAGGTGGACGGCGTCCGTCTCGCCGTCGTCTCGTCTGTACTCGACGGTGAGGTCGCCCTCGAGGAGGTAGAAGAGTTCGTCGGCGTCCGCGTGACTGTGCCAGACGAACGTCCCTTCGAGGCGCGCGACCTTGACGTGCTGACCGTTCAGCTCCGCGAGGACGCGCGGACTCCACGTCTCGTCGAACGACGCGAACGCCTCCGCGACCGACTTCGACTCCATACGTTACCGAGGACGCCCGCGGGGAAAACCGCCTCGGCCGACGCCTGCGGCGGGCATCGACGGGGCAGGCGCGCGGAGCGGAAGGCCGAAGGTGCGTGCCGAGGTAGCGGGGTGCATGGACGACCTGCCGCCCGTCGGCCTCGGGACGATGGGCATCGACGACCCGGACGCCGTCGCCGCCGCCATCGACGCGGGCTACCGCCATCTGGATACGGCGAGCATCTACGAGAACGAGGCCGTCGTCGGCGCGGGCATCGAGCGCGCGGAGACGCCGCGCGAGGAGCTGTTCGTCGCGACGAAGCTCTGGGTGGACGACCTCGCGGGCGAGCGCGTCCGTCCCGCGACCGAGGCGGCGCTCGAACGCCTCGGCCTCGACGCCGTGGACCTCCTCTACGCCCACCGGCCGCGCGGCGACTACGACCCGACGGAGACCCTGCCGGCGATGGACGCCGTGGTGGACGACGGCCTCGCGGCGCGCGTCGGCGTCTCGAACTTCCTCCCGGGCGACCTCGAACTCGTCCGCCAGCACCTCGACGCGCCGCTGTTCGCGAACCAGATCGAGCACCACCCCTACTGGGTGGAGGCGGAGACCGTCCGGGACGCCCGCGAGCACGACTACGCGCTCGTGGGGTACTCGCCGCTCGCGAACGGCGACGTCTTCGACGACGAGGTCCTCGCGGCGGTCGCGAGCGAGCGCGGCGCCTCGGTCGCGCAGGTCGCGGTCGCGTGGTGTCTCGAGCGCGCGGACGCCGTCATCCCGAAGGCGTCGTCGCTCGCCCACCAGCGCGACAACCTCGGGGCCGCCGACCTCGAGTTGACGGCCGACGAACTCGCGCGCATCGACGCCATCGAGCGCGAGAACGAGGTCTTCCCGGAGTAGGTACGCCATCGAGTGCCACGCCAGCGTCCTTCAGAAGACCATTTAGGCCGCGATAGCCTTCGAGTGGCTAATGAGCTACAAGATCGGTCTCGTGGGGAAGCCCAGCGTGGGCAAGTCCTCCTTCTTCAACGCGGCGACGATGAACGACGTGCCCGAGGGGGCGTATCCGTTCACGACCATCGACCCCGCAGTCGGCGAAGCGTACGTCCGCACGTCTTGTGCGGCCCCCGAGTTCGATTCGGAGTGCTCGCCGAACCTCGGGTACTGCGAGGACGGCGAGCGCTTCGTCCCGACACAGCTCGTCGACGTCGCCGGCCTCATCCCGGGCGCACACGAGGGGAAGGGCCTCGGGAACCAGTTCCTGACCGACCTGAACGAGGCGGACGTCCTCGTCCATATCGTCGACTTCTCCGGGAAGACGGACGCCGAGGGCGAGCCCACGGAGGGCCACGACCCCCGCGAGGACATCGACTTCCTCGAGGAGGAGCTCGACCAGTGGTACCTCGGCATCCTCCGGAAGGGCATCGAGCGCTTCGAGACGGCGCACACCACCGAGACGGAGCTCGAGGTCGAGCTCGCGGAGCAGATGAGCGCCTTCGGCACGAACAAGGACGAGATCAAGCAGATCATCCTCGGTCTCGGCCTCGACCTCGACCCGGAGACGTGGGACGACGCGGACGAACTCGACCTCGCGCGCGCGATCCGCGAGCGCACGAAGCCGATGGTCGTCGCCGCGAACAAACTCGACACCCCGGAGGGGCAGGCGAACTACGCGGAGATCACCGACGACCCCGAGTACGAGGACGTCACCATCGTCCCGTGTAGCGTGCACGCGGAGAAGGCGCTGAAGAACGCCGCCGAGCAGGGCGTCGTCGACTACACGGCGGGCGACTCGGACTTCGACATCGTCGCGGACATCAGCGAGGAGCAGGAGGAGGGCCTCGAGCAGATCCGCGAGTTCGTCACCGAGTTCGACGGGACGGGCGTGCAGGACGCCCTCGAGACGGCGCTCT
Organism: Halarchaeum grantii; assembly: GCF_014647455.2. Lineage (NCBI taxonomy): Archaea > Methanobacteriati > Methanobacteriota > Halobacteria > Halobacteriales > Halobacteriaceae > Halarchaeum > Halarchaeum grantii. Next base: position 596,785 of record NZ_BMPF01000001.1, read on the forward strand.
TCGAGGAGCTCGGCCTGAAGGCCATCTTCACGGGCGACGCGAGCCTCAACTGGACGCAGGGGCCGTTCCCGGACGTCTTCCTCCTCCCGGAGGACGCGACGGCGGAGGACTTCGCCTACCACATCCACTCGGACATCGGCGAGGGCTTCCTGCACGGGATCGACTGCCGCTCGAAGCGCCAGCTCGGCAAGGACACGGTGCTCGACCACAACGACGTGGTCGAGGTCGTCACGACGAACTAGTCAGTCACGGTTGGCGCCGTTCGCCTACTGGCGGCGTCCTCGGTGACGCTCGGTTGTCGCCGCCGTCGCTCGCGGGTCGCATCGCTCCCCGCTCGCGTATTGGTGGCGCCCTCACGTCGTTCGGTTGCCACCTCAGTCGCTCACGGCGAGCGGGGCGGTGCTCGCGGGCCGGTCGCGCCCGCGCGGAATCGTGTGGAGGTAGTCGTCGAGGTCGAGCGCGAACGCCGCGGCGTCGGCGTTCGCGAGGTCGAGCCACCGGTAGTCGAACTCGGCGCCGACCTCCGCGCCCTCGCCGGTGACGGTATGGGTCCACGCGTCGCGGTGCTCGTGGACGGGGACGTGGTAGAAGTTGCGCACGTAGCGTCTGGCCTCGCGGCGCCGCCAGACGTCGGTCGTGAGGTGCCGGACGCCCTGGAAGGTCGCGAGTCCGCTCTCCTCGATGACCTCCCGAAAGAGCGCCTCGCGCGGGTCCTCGCCGGCCTCGACGGTCCCCTTCGGGACCTGATAGCCCGCGTGGCCGGGGCCCTCGAAGACCAGCAGCTCCGTGTCGTTCCGAGTGATGTACGCGCACGACTTCTTGACGTACGTTACGTCCTCGTCCCTCATATCAGATCCTCATGCAGTAGTGACATATAGTACTGTCCAAATACCCACCTAAAACAATACTAGGTACTGGTATCCACTCTCGGACAGTAGTCCGTGTGGACGGGCGTGCAGCGAGTCGCCTCAGAGTTCGCGGTTCGCGTACGCGCCGAACCAGCCGCCGGCCGCGCCGAGGGCGATGGTGTACGCGACGAGGAAGACGACGACGACGAGGACGGCGACGATGCCGGCGGCGGCGACGTGAAGTGGGACGAACGGGACGAAGAGGGCGGCGACGAGGACGAGGAGGATGATGGGGAGGGAGGCGATGACGCCGGAGAGCGCGCCGACGCGGAGGCCCTCGCGCTCGTCGGGACCCTGGAGGTAGCCGGCGACGGCGCCACCGAGGGCTGGCGAGAGGAGCGTGAAGGAGAGGACGACGGACACGACCGCACCGAGGAGGGCGTTGAGGAGGGGACTTCGCTGTGCCATACGCTACGCATGGTGGCGCGAGCGCCTAAGCGTTTGTCCCCGATTCAGGCGGACGCCGTCTCCGGGGCGGCGTCGACGCGGCGGAAGCCACGGGTTTCGGCAGCGGCGACGACGTCGCGCGGGTCCGCGTGCGGGAGTTCGTAGTGGCGTTCGCGCCCGGCGGGCGTGCGAACGAGGACGACGACGGCGCGGCCGGCGACGTCATGGACGCGCGCGGTCACGCGGACGTCGTCCGCGCGAAGCGTGTGCGTTTGGGGCGCACGGGTCGTGATTTCGTCTCCGAGGTCCCAGCTCAGCCGGTTCGCCTCCGACGCGTCGAACGGAAGAGAGAGGTGTGACGCGCCGACCGATTCGCGGGAAGCCATACCAACCCATGGTTATTCGGGAGGTATAATTGTGACTGTTTCCTCGCGCGGCGGGCGAACCGCTGGACGGCGTCGAGAAAGGCGGGGAACGTGCGGCGAGCGTCGAAGGCGCGGACCGGCGTGACGGACGGCCGGAGAATGGCCGGGAGAACGGCGGTGGAGGTAGAGAACGGGGCGCGCTCGGCCGCGCGTGGCGCGTCTAGACGAGGCGGGCGAACGCGAGGTCGCCGCTCGTGTTCTTGATGTACGCGCGGACGGTCTGGCCCTCGCGGGCGCCGGGGACGAAGATGGTGTAGCGGCCGCGTTCGGCGACGCCGTCGCCCTTCCGGCCGGTGCCGGTGATCTCGAGCTCGTAGGTCTGGCCGGACTCGACGGTCTCCCGGACCGTGTGCGTGCTCTTGGGCTTCTTCTGGACGGGGCGGAACGCACCGCAGGCCGTACAGCGCAGGCGGTCGACGCCGTCCTCGGTGACGAGGCGGGTGTCGGGGAGGCCGCACTCCGAGCAGGTGACGAACTCGGCGACGTAGGCGTCGATCGCGTCTTCGAAGTCGGCGACGGAGAACGAGCCGTTGTAGCGGGCGCGCTGGCCGTCGAACTGGCCGTTCGTCCCGAGTTCGCGCTGGACGTTCCGGAAGAGGTGCTCGGGGTCGCGCGAGACCGCGGTAGCGATCGCGCGGACGTTCGTCAGGCGGGTGAACGCGCCGTCCGTCTCCCCCTCGGGGTCGGGAATGGTGAGGCGGGCGTCGGCTTCGGCGGGGCGCTCGGGGAGGGCGTCGAACGCCCGGTCCAGCGCGATGGCGTAGTCCATACGGAACTGAGACGCGGGCGACGTAAAGCACCTCCGTGGGTCGTGTTATCGTCCGGTTGCCGGTGGGCGCGTCTTTTTGCCCGCCGAGGCGGAGTGGAGGGTATGCGCGACTACGACGTCGCCGTCCAGACCGTCGTCTACCAGGACTACGACCTCGACGGCCTACTCGCCGAACTCGCGGAAACGCCGGTCGACACGGTCGAGCTCTGGGGCGCACACCTCTCGCCGGCCGACGACGAGGCCGCGATCGAAGCGGGCGAGGCCGCGCTCGCCGAGGCGGGCGTGAGCATCTGTGGTTACGGCGTCGCGGACCTCGAAGGGACCGAGGAGGCCGAGGCGCACGTCGCGTTCGCCGACCGCCTCGGCGCGGACTACGTCACCGTGAACTACCCGCCGGCGCGCGACGACATCACCGAGGCGCTCTGCGGCCTCGGCGAGACGTACGGCGTCGACGTCGCCATCCACAACTACTCGAGCGTTCACCACGACGACCTCGACGCGGTGTTCTCCTCGGTCGCGGACGTCCGGGACGTCCTCGCGCGCCACGACCACCCGCGTCTCGGCGTCTGCGTCGACACCGGTCACTTCCTCGTGATGGACGAGTCGCCCGAGGAGGCGGTGCCGGCGCTCGGCGAGCGGATACGCGCCGTCCATCTGAAGGACACCTCCGAGGCCGAAATCGAGGACGCGCCCGGCGCGGGCGTCCTCGACCTCCGCGAGTTCGTGG